>JADJVE010000004.1:0-300000 GCA_016716715.1 Acidobacteriota bacterium
CCAAAGCCGGTCACGATGTACGAGCCGCTCTTCGCGTCCCGCTTCAACGTGATGACCTTCGCCTTCTCGGCGGCCTCGAGCAGCTCGGAGAACGCGCGGAATCCGTAGTAGCTCTCGTTGAACGACGGGTACTTGCGCTGCATCGTCTGCTTGACCATCGAGCCCCAGAGGACTTCCTTGTTCTCGCGCTTGAGCGCGAGCATGGAGTCGATGAGGAGCGAGAAGGCCTCGGCGGTCTTCTCGGGGAGCCCTTGCAGGGACGGCGCCTTCGTCTTCTCGCGGATGAGGTCCTCGTAGTAGAGGAACTCGTCGCAGTTGTCGATCAGGAGCTCGGAGGTCGAGCCCTTCACGCCGAAGCCGAGGACCTGCTTGTTGTTCTCCTTCAGCTTCGAGACGAGCGGCGAGAAGTCGGAGTCGCCCGAGCCGATCACGAACGTCGTGATGTGGGCCTTGTTCGAGGCAAGATCCATCGCGTCCACGACCATCCGAATGTCGGCGGAGTTCTTGCCCGTCATGCGGTGCTGCGGGATGTCGATCAGCTCGAACGCGGCCTCGTGGAAGGCGCGCTTGTACTCGAGATAGCGGCTCCAGTCCGCGTACGCGCGCTTGTAGACGATCTTCCCCTTCTCGAGCAGGCGCGAGATCAGGAGCTTGACGTCGAACTTCGGATGGCCGGTCTCGCGGAGGCCGATCAGAAGGTTGTCGATGTCGATGAAGAGGGCGAGGTTCTGTTCTTCGGTATTCATGGCGGAAGAAGGGGGCGGGCCGCCGACTCCCTCGCCGAACCCCGCGGGCACCCAGCCCGGGGCGAACGGCAGGGCCAGAACGGCCGGCATCGGCGGGGGCGGAGGGGGAATGGGCGAAGGCTCCGCCTCGGGGAACGGCAGGTCGGTGGCGTCCGCGGCGGGCTTCTTGGCGGTTGTCCGGCCGCGTCCGCCTCGGCGGCGCCGCCGGACGGCGCCCGCCTTCGGGGCGGCTTCGTGTTCGGTCACGGGAGCGCATTGTCGCACGGATCGGCGGCCCGCGCCGGGTGCGACAATCGTGCCGTGAGCGCCGCTCCCCTCCTGTTCGACCTTGCGAACCGCGGGACCGTCGTCCTGACCGGCAAGGACCGCGCGACGTTCCTCCACGGCCTCGTCACGAACGACGTGAAGAAGCTGACGCCCGGGCAGGGCTGCGCGGCGGCGTTCCTGACGGCGAAGGGCAGGATGCTCGCGGAGTGCGTCGTCCTCTGCGAGGCCGAGCGCCTCGTCCTCGACACGCCGCCCGAGCTCTCGGCGACGGTGGAGAGCCTCCTCAGGACCTACCTCGTGTTCAACGACGTGACGATCACGAACGAGACGGAGGAGATAGCTGTCCTTCACCTCACGGGCGAAGACGGGGGAAACGCCGTTGAAGATTTTCTTAGAAGGTTGATTGGGCATGGCGCGGGCGGCCCCTTGCCGCTAGAACCCCACGCAAGCCACGCCGCGCAATTCACTTTCAAAGAAATCTCTTCCTCGTCTTCTCTTTCTCTCCTCCTCGTCCGCGAGAACCGCACGGGCGTCCCCGGCTGGGACCTCCGCGTCCCCTCTTCACTTTCAAAAGAAATCTTCTCTTCTCTACTCTTCTCCGGAGCACGCCCCGCGACGCCTGCCGAATTCGAGAGCCGCCGCATCGCCGCCGGCATTCCGCTCTGGGGCGCGGAGCTGACGGAGGCCGTCCTGCCCGACGAGGCCGGACTGCGCGAACGCGGCTTCATCTCGGAGAACAAGGGCTGCTACGTCGGCCAGGAGATCGTCGCGCGCATCAAGACGTACGGACACGTCAATCGCAAGCTCGTCCGGCTCGCCGTGACCGGGGGAATTCCGAGGGCCGGAGAGAAGATCTTCTTTGAAGGTGAAGAGTGCGGCGTCATCACGAGTGCGACCGCCGGCGGCGCTCCGGGCGGCGCCGTGGCCCTCGCGTACGTGAAGCGGGACCGCGCGGCGGCGGGTACTGCCTTGACCGTCTCTTCACTTGCAGGAACTCTCTCCGCGTCCGTCGCCCCCGGCGCGCCCGTGCCGCTTGGCTGAGCCCCTTCCCTCCGGGCGGCCGCGGGACTTCCGCCCCTACATCGCGCTCCTCGCCGTCCAGCTGTGCTTCGGCAGCTTCCCCATCTTCGGGAAGCTGGCACTCGCGGAAACGGCGCCGCTCGTCCTCGCCGCGTTTCGCGCCGTTGCGGGCGCCGTGGCCCTCACGCTGCTCGCCCGGATCCTCGACCCCGGCGGCGGAGCCTTCGACGCGAAGGACCGGCGCAGGCTGATCCTGCTCTCGTTTTTCGGCATCGTCGCAAACCAGGTTCTCTTCATCTTCGGTCTTTCGAAGACGACCGCCACGAACGCGACGCTCCTGACCGCGATGACGCCGATCCTGACGCTCGGAGTCGCGTCTTTCCTGTCCGAGCAGCGGCTTCCGATCCGCCGCCTTCTCGGAATTCCCGTCGCACTCGCCGGGCTCCTGTGGCTTCTCGACCTGTCCCGCCTCGACTTCGGCGACCGGACCTTCCTCGGGAACGCCCTCATCCTGACGAACGCTCTGTCGTACTCGGTCTTTCTCGTCCTCGCCCGCGACATCCTGAGGCGCCACTCGGCCATCCGGGTCACCGCGGCGATCTTCCGGTACGCGGCGCTCCCGATCGTCCTCGTCGCGCTCCCCGACCTGCTGCACTTCCGGCCCGCGGCCCTGACGTCCCGCGCATGGACGGGCATCGCCGGCACCGTCATCCTCGCGACCATCGTCTCGTACGCCCTGAACGCGTGGGCCCTCGCGCGCACGGGCGCCGCCACGACCGCGATGTTCATCTACGTGCAGCCCCTCGTCGCGATGACGCTCGCGAAGGTCGTCCTCGGCGAGTCCCCCTCGCCGCGCACGGCGGCCGCGGCGGTGCTGATCTTCGCGGGAATCGCGCTCGTGACGTGGCCGGGCGGCCGAACGCGACCCGCTGTGCCCTGATTTCGGCGCTGCGCTGGAATAGGACTGAGTCTCCGTCTTGACAGGTTCGGCCCGCGGCCCAAGAATGACGACGCGACTTTTCAGGAAACCGCATCGACCGCCTGTCCGGGAGTTCCTCCCAGCGCCTGGCCCAACTACTGGCCGATGCCCGCAACCTTTCGAAGGAGCCTCATGAACCGACGTCAGTCCATCGTCCGGCAGCTGCGCAGCGCGTCCGCCCTGTTCGTTCTGCTCTCAGCCGGCGCCCCGGCCGGCTTGCTCGCCCAGATCGCGGGCCAGAACGTCAACATGGTCTCGGGGACGCAGTGGCCCGGAGGCGATCCCTTCCTCCAGCGCCAGAACGAGCCGTCCCTCGACGTCTCGACGCGGAACCCGCTCCACCTCCTCGCGGGCGCGAACGACTACCGGACGGTCGACATCCCGTTCGACGCCGCGCTTCCCGGTGAAACGAACGCCGGCGACGCCTGGCTCGGGCTCTTCAAGTCGTTCGACGGCGGCCGCACGTGGCAGAGCGTCCTCCTCCCCGGCTACCCGCAGGACCGCTCGGCCGACGGCCTCGCGTCTCCGCTGAAAGGCTTCGCCGCCGCGGCCGACGCGACGGTTCGGGCCGGCGCCAACGGCGTCTTCCTCTACAGCGGCATCGCCTTCAACCGGGGAAACAACGCGCCCGGCGTCCTCTTCGTCGCCCGATTCATCGACAACAACAACAAGGAAAACGGCGAGGCCGTGCAGGGGCGCGACCCGATCAAGTACGCCGGCACCGTCGTCGTCGACACCGGAAACGCGGGCCAGTTCCTGGACAAGCCGACCCTCGTCATCGACGTCCCCCGGCCGGGCGACAAGGCCTGCACGTTCCGGACACCGAAGGACGGCGGCGGCACGCTCACACAGACGTTCGTGGGCGGCCGGGCCTACCTCGCCTACACCGTCTTCGTCGGCGGCAACAAGAACCTCCACACGAAGCTCCTCGTTGCGTCGTCCACGGACTGCGGCTCGACGTGGGGAAACCCCGTGAAGGTGACCGAAGGCAGCCACATCAACCAGGGCGCGGCCCTCGCGATCGACCCCGGCACGGGCGCCCTCACGGTCGCCTGGCGCCGGTTCGCGAACAGCAAGGACCCGAACGGAATCCTCGTCGCGCGCTCGACCGACGGCGGGAAGAAGTGGTCGGGCGAGACGGCCGTGGTCTCGCTGCCGTCCTTCAACGCCGCCAATCCAGGAGCGAAGACGCTCTTCGACCAGGGCACGACGTCGGGTTCGTTCCGGACGAACGCGTATCCCGCCCTCGCCGCCGACGGCTCCGGGCGCCTCTATCTCGCCTGGTCGATGCGCGGCGTCGGGCCCGGCGGGGATGCTCGCGTCGTCGTTTCGACGTCGGCGAACGGCACGACGTGGTCGGCGGCCATGCCGGTCGACAACGGCGCTGTCGCAGATGACGAGGGCAATCCGTTCTTCGGCCTCACCGGCCGCGGCCACCAGCTCATGCCCGCGCTGCGATTCGCCGCGGGCAAGCTCATGGTCCTCTACTACGACCTCAGGCTCGACCATACGGTCGGCGTCTTTACGCCGTTCAGGCCCGCACCGAACGCGTTTGGGCTCTTCTTCTCCGAGGCTCGCCAGCCGGCAGGCGAGTCGCTCTCGGATCCGAGGGTCTTCACGCCGTTCATCACCGACACGGGTCTCACGTCCCGGCGCCATACGCTCGACGTCCGCGTCGCACTGGCGAGCCCGGCAGCCTCCCCCGCCTTCACGTCCGCTCGTGTCTCGCGCTACGTCTTCGGGAGCCGCCCCAACACGACCACCATCGAGCAGCTCCAGATCAACCCGCCAAACCTGCCGATGTTCGTGCAGGGCACGGCGCCCTTCATGGGCGACTACATCGACATTGCCGGCCCGCCGCCGTTCGTCCCGCTGCCGAACGGCACCTGGGCGTACAACACGACGCCGTCCAGCGACGCTGTCTTCCACGCGGCCTGGACCGACAACCGCGACGTGCGCCCCCCGAAGGACTACAACTGGGCGAACTACACGCCCGTGGGCAGCACCGGCGGGGCCAGCGTGTTCGACCCCACGCAGAACAAGCCCGTTTGCGCCGAAGGACAGACCGGGATGCGCAACCAGAACATCTACACGGCGAAGGTGAACTCCGGGCTCGTCGTCTCGACCCCTTCGAACGCGAAGCCTTTGACCACGGGCTTCCCGCGCGTCTTCGCGGCGGTCGTCCAGAACACGACGGAGAAGTCGAAGAGCTACAGGCTCATTATCGCGAACCAGCCGCCCGGCGGCACGGCCTCGTTCCTGAGGGACGGCGCGACTCTCACGACGGTCGACGTCTCGCTAGCTCCGCGGTCCAGCGCGTCCCGCCCGGTCTTCATCACGTCCAGCGACCCCAAGGCGTCCGTGAAGGTGAACGTCGTGGAGATCTCCGCGCCTTCCGCGCCGCCGCTCGCGGGCGGCCTCACGGGCGCCGTGATCTTCAATCCCGACGTGTCGAATCCGGACGTCTCCAACCCGGACGTCTCCAACCCGGACGTCTCGAACCCCGACGTCTCGAACGTCGAGGTCTACACGCCCGACGTGTCGAACCCGGACGTGTCGAACCCCGACGTCTCGAACCCCGACGTCTCGAATCCGGACGTGTCCAACCCCGACGTCTCGAACCCTGACGTCTCGAACCCTGACGTCTCGAATATCGGCGTCGCCACGCCGGACGTTTCGAACCCGGACGTGTCGAACCCCGATGTCTCGAACCCCGACGTTTCGAACCCGGATGTCTCGAACACCGGTCTGACCGACGCGAACTACCGGATCACGAACACGGGCAACACGTCGGCCACGTACCGGATCCGCCTCATCGGCAACCCGCCGGCGAGCGCCAAGCTCCAGCTCATCCTCTCGAAGGTCTACGCCACGCCGGTCGCGGTCGGGTGCACGCTGACGCAGCAGCCGCAGAACACGCTCGTTGCGAACATCACGCGGCCCGTCTTCACGACGGACCTCACGACGCTGGCCGACCCGGGCACTCAGAACCCCGACGTGAGCAACGCCACGATGTCGCTTGCTCCGGGCGAGACGGGCCTCATCACGCTGCGCGGCACCCTCGCCAAGGGCCCGGCCGGAATCGAGCAGATGAAGGACCTCATCACGCAGAACGCTCCGGTCATCGTCCCCCATGCGCCACGCTCGGACGCGCCGCCGAACACCGCCCCGACCGTCGTCGCGCCGCTCTTCATCACGACGGCGACTCTTCCGGGCGGCGCCGTGGCCGTTCCGTACGCGGCGGCAGTAGAGGCCATCGGAGGCAAAGCGCCGGTGGCGTTCGCGCTCGCGTCGGGGAGCCTGCCTCCGGGCGTCGCCCTCCTGCCGTCGGGCTCACTCTCGGGGACGCCCACGGCGAGCGGCGCCTACGCCTTCACGGTCCAGGTCACGGACTCCTCGACGCCCACGCCGCGCGTCGCGACGCGCGCTCTCTCGATCCAGGTTGCCGCCGCTTCGAACCTGAACATCGTCACGAACGGAGACTTCGAGGACCCGGTCGTTCCATCGGGTTCCTTCCGGACCTTTGCCTTTATTTCCGGCTGGACGTCGACCACGCCGGGCTGCGGGATCGAGATTCAGAACCACACGGCCGGCTCGCCCAAGGCCGGCAACGGCGATCAGTTCATCGAACTGGATTCGGACTGCTCGAGCACCATCGCGCAGACCTTGCCAACGGTTGCCGGCGCGACCTACAGGATCCAGTTCGATTACTCGGCCCGGCCCGGCGTGGCCGACAACGGTGTCCAGGTCCGGTGGAACGGAGCGGTCGTCGCCGACCTGGCTGCGAGCGGAACTGGGCACGCCGACACGCAGTGGACGACGTACTCCTACACCGTCATCGCGACGGGTTCCTCCACGACGCTCTCCTTCGCGGACACCTCAGTCTCGGATTCTCTCGGCGGATACATCGACAACGTGAGGGTCGTGGCCGCCCCCTAGGGCCGCGCTACTTCGTCAATCCCAGGCGCCGCCGGGCGTCCGCGACGAGCGGATCCCCGGCGGCGTTTCCCTTGATGGCAAGGAACGCCTTGAACGAGTCGGCCGCCGCCGGGCTCTTGATCCCTTCCTGCGCGCGGCCGAGCGCGTGGAGCGCCGGAGGGAAGTAGCGCCAGCTCGGGACGTCGTCGAGGAAGACGGCCGTCGCCTCGCCGCGGCGCTTCACGCAGGCCTCGAGCTCCGTGTGGGCCTCCGTGAAGGCGCCGAGCTCGACGTACGCGCGGCCGAGGTCGTAGCGGCCCAGCCACGTGTCCGCGATCTTCCTGGCCTCCTCGAAGTCCGCGATCGCCTCGCGCGCCTTGCCCCGGTGGAGCTTCGCCTCGCCGCGGATCAGGCGCGCGTAGGCCTGCGCGTCGGGCTCGAGGCGCGCGGCGAGCTCGTCCGCAAGGGCGAGCGCCTTCGGCTCGCGGCCGGCCGCGAGGTAGATGCGCGCGACCGGGAACGCGACGCTGAGGTTCCGGCTCGCGGCGAGAGCGCGCTCGGCGGACGCGAGCGCGTCGGCGCTCTTCCCCGTGGCGAGCTGCGCATCCGCGAGCGCCGCGAGCTTCGCGCCCGCGGCCTCGGCGCTCTTGCCTTCGAGATCCGCCGCGCTTCCGGCGAGGAGAAGCGGGACCGCGTCGACCGGCCTGCCCTCGACGAGCGCGAGATCCGCAAGGCCCATGGCGGCGTACGAGGCGCCGCGCGTCCCCGTCGCTTCGAGCTTGCGGTAAGTCGAGGCGGCGTCCTCGCGCCGCCCGAGCGCCGCCTCGGAGAGCGCCTGCGCGACGAAGGCCTTCGGGAAGGCCGGGTTCATCGCGAGGACGGCCGCGCTCTCCTTGAGCGCCGTGTCGAACTCCCCCGCGTACATCGCGTAGAGCGCGACGTTGTTCCGCTGGATCACGTTCTTCGGATAGATCTCGATCGCGCGCCGCCCCTCGGCGAGCGCGCGCGGCATGTCGCGCCGGTAGAACTGCGCGAGCGCGAGGTTCGCCATTCCCGCGGTGTCCGCCGGGTAGAGCTTCACGAGCTGCTCGAGCTGCTCGATGGCCTTGTCGGGCTGCCGCATCACGATGTAGTAGGCGCCGCGCGTGCGGTACTTCTCGCGCTCGCTCATCCGGTCGATGCGCGCCATCGCCTCGCGGTAGGCCTTCTCCGAGTCGGACGCCTTGCCCTGGTTCGCGTACACGGCGGCGAGGCCCGCCCAGGCGCGGCCCATGTTCGCGTCCATCTCGGCGGCCCGCGTGTACGCTTTCCCGGCGTCGTCCCACTTGCCCGCCCACTGGAGCTCCTGCGCCTGCGCGTACTCGTGAGCGGCCGCGATCGACCCGGCCGAGTACGTCTCGGCGGCCGCGAGCTGGAGCGAGGCCGGGGTCGAGTCGCCGAGGGACGTCCGGACCGCGGCGGCGGCCTTCGCGATCGCGCCGAGGACGGCCTCCTTGCCCGCTGCCTGGACCTTCGCCGTCTCGATCACGCGGCCCGTCACCGCGTCGACCGCCCGGACCTCCACGACGTAGCCGCTCCCCGCGCTCGCGACGGACCCCGAGGCGACGACCTGCACGCCTTCGCGGACGGCGACGAGCCGCGCAACCGCGTCCGGGAGCCCCTCGGTGCCGGGCTGGAGCTGGACGGCGACTTTCCGCGCGGACGCGCGGCTGAACGTCGTGACGAAGGACGCGCCCTCGAGGGCGATTCCGAACGCCGACTCGAGCGTGCCGCTGAAGACGGGCTCGCCGGTCCTGTTCTCGAAGTCCGCGATGAGGATGGATTGCGCCTTCGGCGCCTCGGCGGGAGCGGCGACGGGTCGCCTCTTCATCAGCCAGAGGACGCCCCCCACCGCGATTGCGGCCACGACCACGGCCGCGGCCGCCATGAGCACCCACCGCTTCTGGAGCAGCTCGAAGCGGACATTGGTGGAAAACGTTCCCGTCGCGAGGTCGGCGAGCACCTCGTCCACGCTCGGGTAGCGCGCGGCCGGTTCCAGGGCCAGGCAGCGCTCGATGATCTTCTGGAGGAACGGCGGGATCTCCGGGTTCAGCTCCGCGGCCGGCTTCGGCTTGTGCGAAAGCCGCCGCATCATGACCTGGTAGGCCGAGTCCCCCGTGAAGGGCACGACGCCCGTCACCATCTCGTAGAGGATCACGCCGAGCGAGTAGATGTCCGAGCCCGGTCCGGCCTTCTCACCCTTGACCTGCTCCGGGGACATGTAGAAGGGCGTTCCGAGGATCGCCCCCATCTCCGTCATGCCCGTGCCGGCGAGGCTCTTGGCGAGGCCGAAGTCCGTCACGTAGGCCGTGCCCGCCGCGTCCAGCATGATGTTCTGCGGCTTGAGGTCCCGGTGGACGACGCCCTGCTCGTGCGCGGCCGAGAGGCCCTTGCAGATCTCGCCGAAGATCGAGAGCACGCGCGGGACGGGGAGGCGGCCTTCGCGCTTTATGAGGCTCGCGAGGTCGTCCCCGTCCACGTACTGCATCGTGAGGAACCGGATGCCCTCGACCTCGCCGAGGTCGTACACCCGGAGAACGTTCCGGTGCGTCACCCGGCTCGAGAGCTGGATCTCGCGCCGGAACCGGTCCAGGGTGGCGGGGTCCTCGGCGATCTCGGGACGGATCAGCTTGAGGGCGACGTCCCGGTCCAGCTCGAGGTCGTGACACCGGTAGACCGCACCCATGCCTCCGCGGCCGAGGAGCTTCGCGACGCGGTAGCGATGCCCGATCTCGAACCCTTCCGGAAGCGTCGACGGTCCCGAGAAGGACGCGAGGCTGCTCGAAGGCGTGCGCCGGGAAATCCCGGGGCCCGAGGGAGCCCGTAACGGCGTCGTCCGGGCCGGCGCGATGGTGGGTGTCGCGGTCAGCCCCGCCGCTCCTGAGGGGGCGAGAGTCGCGCCCGACTCGTCGAGATTCTGGTGGCACTGCAGGCACGTTGGCGCCCCGTCGGGATTCGGGGTCTGACAGTGAGTGCAGAGCATCAGGATCAGCAGGGATGATACCCGGCGATGCGGTATCAGAGCGTCGCCGGCCGCCCCAGCAGGTAGCCCTGCCCGTACGTGACGCCGAGACGCTTGACGGCCTCGAGCTCTTCCTCGGTCTCGATCCCCTCGGCGACGGTCGCGGCGTCGATGCGCGAGGCCAGCCGGACGAGCATCTCGACGACGTCCCTCTTGATCGAGTCGTGGTGGAGGCCCGTCACGAGGTAGTTCGAGATCTTCAGGTAGTGCGGCTTCAGCTCCGCGATCGACTGCAGGGAGGCGTAGCCGGAGCCCGCGTCGTCGATCGCGATCTTGAACCCGAGCCCGCGCAGGACCTGGATGCTCTCGCGGAAGAGCTCGTAGTCGCGGATGGCGGCGCGCTCGGTGATCTCGAGGACGACTCCGCTCCGGATCGCGAGGAGCGGCTGCAGAACCTCGTGCCCGCGGAGCTTCAGGTCGTGGATGAGCTCGGTCTCCACGTTCACGAACAACTTGCCCTCGCGCTTGCCGTGGAAGCGCTCCGCCGAGAACTGCATGCAGATCTTCTCGAGAGCCCAGACCTGGTCCGACTTGAGCGCGTAGTCGAAGAGGACCTCCGGGTTCTCGAAGGGAGACTCGGCCGGCCCGCGGGAGAGGGCCTCGTGCGCGTAGACGCCGCCCGTCGCGAGATCCACGATCGGCTGGTACACGGTGCCGATCTGCCGGTGCACGAGGATGTCCTTGAACTGCTCGCGCAGGAGGGCGGCGCGCTCCCCTTCCTTCGTCGAGGCCATCGAGATCGCCTCGCGGAGCGACCGGTAGACGAGCCGCTCGAGGCGGACCTGCGGCCTGTGCAGCAGCTTCGACCACCCCACGAAGAGCGCGATTTTCCGCTGGATGCGGTCCCGGAACTTCTCGTTGAGCTGGGTCCGGAGCGACTCCTCGACCTGCCGCGCCTTGCGCTGGAGGCGCTCGAGAGCTTCCTCGCTCCGGAGGCCGGGCGGGATCGAGAGGAAGACGTAGAACTCGGAGCCCGACGGCCGGTTCACGGCGATGAGGTCCTCCGCCGAGAACAGCGTCCCGAGGAGGCGCTTCAGCGCACGGGACGCCTCGCGCAGGACGTCGTCGAAGACCTCCCAGCCGTAGAAGTCCTCGATGTGGGCGTAGTTCTCGAAGTCCACGAAGAGGACGCCGACTTCCTGGTCCACGAGGAGCCACTCGCGCAGCGCGTCCACGATCACGGGGATCGTCGGCAGGCCCGTGACGCTGTCGAAGAGGAGGTTGCGCGTCCGGACGTCGCCCGACTCCTTCGGCAGGAACGCCGACCGCGGGCCCTCGCGCGGCTCGAGGAGGCGCTCGACGGTCTCGAGGAGGTGCCGCTTCGTGAACGGCTTCGTGATGTAGTCGTCGGCGCCCACCTGCATGCCCGTGATGAGGTCCTTGATCTCGGACTTCACCGTGAGCATCACGATCGGGATCGAGGCGGTCTCCGGCAGGTTCTTGAGCGTCGCGCAGACCTCCCAGCCCGAAACCTCCGGCATCGTGACGTCGAGGAGGATCACGTCCGGCTGGACCGCCGCGGCCTGGTCGATCCCCTCCTTGCCGTTGCGCGCGACGACCGTCGAATACCCGGCGTTGCCGAGCAGGGTCTGGACGATGAGGAGGATGTCCTCGTCATCGTCGACGATCAGGACCTTTCGTTCGTTCACGGAGACCCGATCTTAAACGCCCGTCAGAAATCCACGTCCCAGGAGGCGTCCGCGGGCAGCGCCGCGAGAGCCTCGACCTCCACGCGGTCGACGCGCGCGACGCGCGACCCCTCGGCCAGCGCGGCCTCCAGGCGGTCGAGGGCGTGCTGGGGCCCCTGGGCGACGATCTCCACGCGGCCGTCGTCGAGGTTCGCGGCGCCGCCCGCCAGGCGCAGGGTGCGGGCCACCCGCGCGGCGAACGCCCGGTAGCCGACGCCCTGGACGCGGCCGGTCACGAGGAAGCGGCGCACCGAGAGGTTCCACCCGCCGGACTCGTCGACGTCGCGGTCCCGCATCATCGCGTGGGCTCCTTCGCCGCGAAACCGAACCGGCCCACGAGCGGGACGTACGCGACCTCGCCGGCGTCTTCCGTGCGGACGCGGCCGTTCGGGAGCCTCTTGACGACGAGAAGGCGCTGCCGGCCCGGCGCCCCGACCGGCACGACGAGGCGCCCCGTCGGCGTCAGCTGCGCGACGAGAGTCTCGGGCACCTCGGGCGCGGCCGCGGCGACGACGATGGCGTCGTACGGGGCGTGCTCGCTCCAGCCGTACGAACCGTCGAAGACCTTCACGGAGACGTTCTCGACGCCGAGCCCCTTGAGCAGGGTCTGCGCTCCCCGCGCCAGCTCGGCGATGCGCTCGAGCGTGAAGACCCACCGCGCGAGACGCGCGAGGACGGCCGCCTGGTAGCCCGACCCCGTCCCGATCTCGAGGACGCGCGCGCCGGGCGACAGGGCCGCGAGCTCGGCCGAGCGGGCGACGTTCGCCGCCTGCGTGATCGTCTGCCCGTGGCCGATCGGGAGCGCGTGGTCGCCGTAGGCCTCGCCGGCGAGGGCCGCCGGGACGAAGAGGTGGCGCGGAACGGCGGCGAGCGCGTCCATGACGCGCGGATCCGACACGAGGCCGGCGGCGCGCAGGCGCTCCACGAGAGCCCGCCGGTCCGCGGCGAGGGCCCGGGCCTCGCGCTGCACCCGGGAGTCCTCCGGCGTCACCCCTTCGTCTCCCCCCGCGGCCCGTGCTTCGTTGCGAGGCCGTCGAGATCGGCGAGGGCGCGGTAGTCCGTCATGTCCATGTGAAGAGGCGTCACGGAGACCCATCCCTCGGCCACGGCCAGAAGGTCCGTCCCCTCGGCTTTCGTGTCCACGAACGTCCCGCCGATCCAGTAGTAGGGCTTGCCGCGCGGGTCGATCTTCTCGACGATGTTCTCGCCGTAACGGCGCCGTCCCATGCGCGTCGGCCGGAATCCCTTCGGCGCCCCCGCGGGGATGTTCACGTTCCAGAGCGTGTCCTTCGCCGGCGGATGGTCCTTTGCCCACGCGATGAGCTCCCGGGCGGCGGACTCGGCGCCCGACCAGTCGACCGTGCCGACCGCGTCGCGCACGTAGTCGAGCGAGAACGCGATGGAGGTGACGCCGAGAAGCGTGCCCTCGAACGCGCACGCCACCGTGCCGGAATACGTCACGTCGTCGCCGAGGTTCGGGCCCGCGTTGATCCCGGAGAACACGAAGTCCGGCGGGTCCGCCTTCAGGATCGAGCAGAGCGCGATGTTGACGCAGTCCGTGGGCGTCCCGTCGACGATCCACGTCCGTTCGTCCTTCTGGCGCACGCGAAGTGGGCGGTGCATCGTGAGCGCGTGTGACGAGGCGCTCTGCTCGCGGTCGGGCGCCACGACGAACGTCTCGAACCCGGCCGCGCGGGCGGCGCGCTCGAGCGCCGCGAGGCCTTCGCTGTGGACGCCGTCGTCGTTCGAGATGAGGGCTTTCACGCGCGGGGCCCCTCGTAGACGACCTTGTTGCGTTCGGTCTCGTGGAGGACGACGCGCACGAGCCGCGCGGGCGCGACCGCGGGGGCGAGCTCGTCCCAGATCCTGACGGCGATGTTCTCGGCCGTGGGGTTCACGCCGGCGAGGAACGGGACGTCCACGTTCAGGTTCCGCCGGTCGCAGCGCCTGACGACGCGTTCGGACACGACCCGCTTGAGGTCCCCGAAGTCCATGACCCAGCCCGTCTCGGGCTGGACGGGTCCCTCGACGGTGACCTCGAGCTCGTACGTGTGCCCGTGGCCGTGAGGGTTGTTGCACTTGCCGAATATGCGGCGGTTCCACTCCTCGTCGCGCCCGTCCGTGTGGAGGCGGTGAGCCGCCGAGAAATGGGTCAGCGTCGTGATCCGGACGGCCGGGGCGCCGGTTCCGGCCGCCGCCGTCATCGGGTCCACCGCTCGCGCGCGCTCTCCCAGAGGCGCATCCGGCGGTAGACCTCGTCGGGCGTCGCGTCCACCCAGACCGTCTGCGAGTACGCAATCCCGCGGGCGCGCTGGCTCTCGCGCACGATGTGGTCGACCGCGTGCACCGCCGTGCAGGGCCGCGTCTCGAAGACCGGCGTCCCGTCGATGACGTCCCCGACCATGACGGCCAGCGCGGACACGCCGAGGAGCGTGAGGCACGAGGCGAGCTCCTCCTTCCCGTGCGCGACGGACTGGACCTCGGATGCACCGCCCGCCTCGAAACCCGCGGGGACGAACCAGCGAACCGAGAAGGCGAGCGGATCGCCCTCGTGTCCCCCCCGCAGATAGATCCTCTGTCCGTTCTCGATGGCGCCGGTCATGCCCGGAGTTTACGAGACGAACCCCTTTTCGAGCGTCCCTTGACGTTCGGCGTTTTCGGACCCATATCTTGATTGGCCCTGCGCGCCGGTCACGGCGGGGTTGGACGGGAGGAGGACGAAGGCAGGCGAAAGCCGGTTCCCGACGAACGACGGCCGACGGTCGACGCCGTTTCAAGGACACGCGCCGATTGGCGCAAGCCAACAAGGAATTCTCCTGATCCCCCCGACGCGGGGCGTAGCGAGCCCGAGGGAGCCGGTGCCCTCGGGCTCACGTGTTTTACGCCGGGACGCGGAAGCTCTGGAGCACCTTCATGTAGTTCGCGCGCTCGAAGGCCGCCGGGTCCGCGCTCGTGCGGTGGCTGACGGCGCCGGTCATCTGCGCGACGGACTCGTACTCGTGCTTCTCCATCCACTCGGCGAGCCCCTGCTTGAGCGCCGTGATCTGGCGCGGGCCGTGCCGGAGGATCGAAGAGACGATCTGGACGGCGTGAGCGCCCGCCATGATCGCCTTCACGAGGTCGATCGGCGTGTGGACGCCGCCCGTCTCCGCGAGAGAGCACCGTACGCGTCCCGACAGGATCGCGAGCCAGCGGAGCCTCAGGAGGAGGTCCGACGAGTCGGAGAGCTGCAGGGCCGGCACCGGCTCGAGGAGCTCGACGTCGATGTCGGGCTGGTAGAAGCGGTTGAAGAGGACGAGCCCGTCCACGCCCAGGTCGTCGAGCTGGCGTGCGACGTTCGCGAACGAGGAGAAGAACGGCCCCACTTTCATCGCGACGGGAATTCCAAGGCCGCGCTTGACGGTCCGGAGGATGTTCTCGACCTCGTGGTCGATCGCCGTGCCCGAAATGTTGGGGTCGGCGGCGATCCTGTAGACGTTCAGCTCGAGGGCGTGCGCACCGGCGTCCTGCATGAGCTTCGCGTAGCTCAGCCAGCCGGAGTCCGTCACGCCGTTCAGCGAGGCGATGACGGGAACCGAGACCGTCGCGCGGATCTTGCGGATCTGCTCGAGGTAGCGGTCCGGGCCGAGGTGGAACTCCTCCGGCGCCGGGAAGTACGACATCGCTTCCGCGAACGACTCCGCGTGGATGTCCATCGCGCGGTGGATGCCCTCGCGCTCGTGCGTGATCTGCTCCTCGAAGAGCGAGTGCATGACGATCGCGGACGCGCCCGCGTCCTCGAGGCGCTTGACCGTGTCGAGGTCGTCGACGAGCGGCGAGGCGCCCGGCATGAGCGGGTGGGCGAGGGGAAGGCCGAGGTAGGTCGTTCTCAGGTCCATGTGCGGCGTCCTCAGTTCCCGGGCCGGGTCACGGCCTCGGCGACGTGCTTCTTGGCGAGCTGCTCGTAGAGAAGGACTTTGTCGGCGGCCTCGCGGCGGGCCCGCGCGACGACCCCCTTGTAGAGCTCGGGGTCGCGCTCCTCGGCCACGCGGAAGCGGGCCTCGTTGCGCATGAAGGCCCCGATGTCGCCCTTGAGCGTGCCCGTGTCGATCACGAGCGGGGTCTCCCCCGCCGCCGTGCGGCGCGGGTCGAAGCGGTAGAGCGGCCAGTAGCCGGACTGCACGGCCTTCGTCTGCTGGTCCAGCTGGAAGGCCATGTCGTAACCGTGCGCGATGCACGGGCTGTACGCGAGGATGATCGAGGTCCCCGGGTAGGACTCGGCTTCCTGGAACGCCTTGACCGTCTGGGCGTCCTTCGCGCCGAACGCGACCCGCGCCACGTAGACCGAGCCGTAGCCCATCGCCATGAGGCCGAGGTCCTTCTTCGAGACGGCCTTGCCGGCCGTCGCGAACTTCGCCGAGGCGCCGAGCGGCGTCGCCTTGGAGGACTGGCCGCCCGTGTTCGAGTAGACCTCCGTGTCGAGGACGAGAATGTTCACGTCCCGCCCGACGGCCATGACGTGGTCGAGGCCGCCGAACCCGATGTCGTAGGCCCAGCCGTCGCCTCCCACGATCCAGACGCTCTTCTTGACGAGGTAGTCCGCGAGAGACGCGAGGCGCTTCGCCTCGGGCTTCGGGCTTCCCGCGAGGCGCTTCCTCAGCTCGGCGACGCGCGCGCGCTGCGCGGCGATGCCGGCCTCGCCGGACTGGTCCGCGCCGAGGATCTCGTCGACGAGCTGCTGACCGATCTCGGCGGCATGCAGCTTGAGCGCCGTCCGCGCCGTGAGGTCGTGATGGTCGACTCCGAGGCGCATCCCGAGACCGAACTCGGCGTTGTCCTCGAAGAGCGAGTTCGACCACGCCGGGCCGCGCCCGTCGGCGTTGGTCGTGTACGGCGTCGTCGGGAGGTTGCCGCCGTAGATCGACGAGCAGCCGGTCGCGTTCGCGACGACCATCCGGTCGCCGAAGAGCTGGGTCAGGAGCTTGATGTACGGCGTCTCGCCGCAGCCCGCGCACGCGCCCGAGTACTCGAAGAGGGGCTCGAGGAACTGGGCGGACTTCACGTCCGCGATGCGGAGCTTCGTGCGGTCGGCCTCGGGCAGGTCGAGGAAGAACTCGTAGTTCGCGCGCTCCGGCTCGCGGAGCGGGGCCTGCGGCACCATGTCGAGCGCCTTGTGCTTCGGGTTCGACTTGTCCTTCGCCGGGCAGACCATCATGCAGAGCGTGCAGCCCGTGCAGTCTTCCGGCGCTACCTGGATCGTGTACTTCTGGCCCTGCCACTCCGTCGACTTGAAGTCGACGGACTTGAACGTCGCCGGGGCGCCCGCGAGGGCCGCCGGCTCGTAGAGCTTGGCGCGGATGGCCGCGTGCGGGCAGACCATCGCGCACTTGTTGCACTGGATGCAGAGCTTCTCGTCCCATACCGGGATGTCCTGCGCGATGTTCCGCTTCTCCCACTTCGCGGTGCCGGTCGGCCACGTGCCGTCCGGAGGGAACGCGCTGACGGGCAGGAGATCGCCCTTGCCCGAGAGAAGGACGCCCGAGACGCGCTGGACGAAGTCCGGCGCTTCCGTCGAGACCGGGGGCGGCATGTGCCGCTGAGTCGTCACGCCGGACGGGACCTTCACTTCCTTGAGGCCCGCTGCGGCGCCGTCCACGGCCGCAAAGTTCTTCTGGAGAACCTCCTCGCCGCGGCGGGCGTAGCTCTTGCGGATGCCCTTCTTGATCCGCTCGAGAGCTTCCTCGGCCGGCAGGACGCCGGAGAGCTTGAAGAAGCAGGCCTGCATGATCGTGTTGATGCGGCCGCCGAGCCCGATCTCCTTGGCGAGGCCGTATGCGTCGACGATGAAGAAGCGGAGCTTCTTCTTCACGATCTGGTCCTGGACCTCGAACGGCAGCTGGTCCCAGACCTCGTCGGGCCCGAACGGCGCATTCAGGAGGAAGACGCCGCCGCTCTTGACGCAGGACAGCATGTCCTGCTTGTCGAGCAGCGAGAACTGGTGGCACGCCACGAGATCCGCGTTCGAGACGAGCCACGCGGCCCGGATCGGCGCCTCGCCGAAGCGGAGGTGCGACGTCGTGACGGCGCCCGCCTTCTTCGAGTCGTAGACGAAGTAGGCCTGCGCCTCCTTGCCCGCGTCCTCGCCGATGATCTGGATCGAGTTCTTGTTCGCGCTGACCGTGCCGTCCGAGCCGAGGCCGAAGAAGACGGCCTTCTTGCGGTCGGCGGGCTCGATGTCGATCGAGTCGTCCCACGGGAGCGAGGTGTGCGTCACGTCGTCGACGATGCCGATCGTGAACTGCCGCTTCGGGGCGGCCTTCGCCATCTCGGCGTAGACGGACGCGACCATCGCGGGCGTGAATTCCTTCGAGGAGAGGCCGTACCGCCCCGCGACGACGCGCGGCTCGGAGGCGAATTTCGAGACCCCTGTCGTGCGGGCCTCGGCGAGCGCCGCGACCACGTCCAGCCAGAGCGGGTCGCCGGGGGCGCCGGGCTCCTTCGTGCGGTCGAGGACCGCGATCGTCTTGACGGTCGTCGGCAGGGCCGAGATGAAGTGCGCGAGGGACCATGGGCGGTAGAGGCGCACCTTGAGGACGCCCACCTTCTCGCCCTTCGCGTTCAGCCACTTCGCGGTCTCGTCGCAGGTCTCGGCGCCCGAGCCCATCACGACGAGCACGCGCTCGGCGTCCTTCGCGCCCACGTAGTCGAACAGGTCGTAGGCGCGGCCCGTGAGCTTCCCGAACTTCGCCATCGCGTCGACCACGAAGCCGGCGCACGCGTCGTAGAACGGGTTGCAGGCCTCGCGCGCCTGGAAGAACGCGTCGGGGTTCTGGGCCGTGCCGCGCAGGAGCGGCCGGTCGGGGCTGAGCGCGCGGGCGCGGTGCGCATCGATCTTCGACTCGTCGAGCAGCGCGCGCAGATCGTCGTCCGTGAGCTCCTCGATCTTCGCGAGCTCGTGCGACGTGCGGAACCCGTCGAAGAAGTGCAGGAACGGGATGCGCGAGGCGAGCGTCGCGATGTGCGCGATGGCCGCGAGGTCCTGCGCCTCCTGGACGGAGGCCGAAGCGAGCAGGGCGAAGCCCGTCTGGCGGCAGGCCATCACGTCCGAGTGGTCGCCGAAGATGGACAGCGCGTGCGTCGCGAGCGTGCGGGCCGACACGTGCATCGCGTAGGAGGTGAGCTCCCCCGCGATCTTGTACATGTTCGGGATCATCAGGAGCAGGCCCTGCGAGGCCGTGAACGTCGTCGTGAGCGCTCCGGCCTGGAGCGAGCCGTGGACCGCGCCGGCGGCGCCGCCCTCGGACTGCATCTCGATGACCTGCGGAATCGTTCCCCATACGTTCTTCAGGCCCTTGGCCATCCACTCGTCGGAGAGCTCGCCCATCGTGGAGGAAGGAGTGATCGGATAGACGGCCACCACCTCGCTCAGGCGGTAGGCCACGGAAGCGGCGGCGGTGTTGCCGTCGCACACGAGTCGGCGTCGATTTCCCATGCGCCGGAGCTTAGAGACGGAGTCTCTCCGGAGACATGATGCAAACGGACCAAAGCTCCGCGCTCCGGGCGTCGGCTGGGGCATCCGGCTCCCTTGCGGGAGGCGGGGGCGGGGCCTAGGTTGTTACCAGGACCGGATTTCTACCCGGCCCCGGAGGGTGCCATGCAGAAGAGTCATTTCCGGCTCTGGGCGCTCCTGGGCGGCGGAGTCATCCTCGTGCTCGCCCTCGGAGGCCTCTGGAAGGTCCAGACCGCCCCGGTCGACATGAGCCTGACCCCGGCGCACCTGGCGCAACCCCTGACGTCGACCACCGATCGCTTCGAAGTTCTCGTGGCTTCCGTGCCCCTGCAGAAGGCCATCGCCGACAAGCGGCTGATGCTCGCCGGCGAGAACGGCGCGGCGGCGATCGTCGTGCCGGAGGCGACCGTACGGACGAACGACGCCGACCGGGTGCGCGCCCAGCGCGTCCCGTCCCTGCTCGCCCTCTCGGCGATGGCGGGCGGCGGGTTCGTGCTCTTCCTGATCGGCCTCTTCACTCCGCGGATCGGGGCCTTCAAGCAGCACGGCCTGATCGACATGCACCTCGAGTCCATGTAGCGCCGGACTCGAGTCGACTCAGACCATCCGGAGGAGGGACGCCTTCCGCCGCTCGTAGGGCGTCCCGAGGCCGAGCCCGAGCGCCACGTCGCACAGGCGCACGGCCTCCTCGAACTCGGCGCGGTCGCTCCGCAGGGAGATGCCGCGCTCGAGGAAGCGCAGATCCGCGATTTCCTTCGTGAACCGCCGCCCGAGGTCCTGCCGCGCGACGTCGAGGTAGCCCTCCGCTTCGGCGAGCGCGGCAAGCGCCTCGTCCTCGTCCGGGGCGTCCGCCGCCAGCAGCGCCCACGCGAAGAACTTGACGCCGTTCGGGAGGGAGTCCGACTGCTCGATCGCGCGGCGGGCGTACTTGGCGCCCTCGTTCCGCAGCGTCGCCTCGCGATGCCCCGTGAGGAGGTCGTCCAGCCGCTCCTCGGGGCTCTTCCGGCTGGGTTCAACGCGACGCGCCATGACGGGCCGGATTCTAGAGGCCTTATCCTCCCGCCGTGCCGAAGAAGGCCCTCCTCGCCCTCGGGTCCCTGCTCGTTCTCGCGACGCTCGCGGCATACGTCCCCGCGCTGAAGGCCGGGTTCGTCTGGAACGACGACACGTACGTCACGGAGAACCCGACGCTGGACGGCCTCGCCGGCCTCCACCTCATCTGGACCGACACGAAGGCGAACGAGCAGTACTACCCGATGGTCTTCACGTCCTACTGGATCGAGAAGCGCCTCTGGGGACTCGCGCCCCTCGGCTACCACCTCGTGAACGTCCTCCTCCACGCGGCCAATGCGCTGCTGCTGTGGATCCTGCTCGCGCGGCTCGGCCTGCCGGGTCCGGGCTGGGCCGCGGCGCTCTTCGCGCTGCATCCGATGTGCGTCGAATCCGTCGCGTGGGTCGCGGAGCGCAAGAACACGCTGTCTCTCTTCCTGTCCCTCCTCGCGATGCTCGCGTACCTATCGTCACGGGAGGCAAAAGAGAGAAAGACCGGGGGATTCTTCCTCTTCGTCCTCGCCCTCTTCGCGAAGACGACCGCGGTGGTCGTCCCGGCCGTGCTCCTCGTCCTCGTCTGGTGGAAGCGCGGGGAGATCCGCGGGAAGGACGCCGGGCCGCTGGTTCCGTGGTTCGCCGCCGGAATCGCTCTCGCCGCGCACACCGCATGGCTCGAGCGGACGGTCGTCGCCGCGAGCGGAAAGGAGTGGTCGCTGGGCCTGGCGGGCCGCCTGGTCCTCGCCGGAGAAGTGGTCCTCTTCTATTCGAAGAAATTCTTCATCCCCCTCGATCTCTCCTTCTTCTACGAGCGTTGGACGGTCGACGCGCGCGCGATGGTTCAGTGGCTGCCGTCGCTCGGCGCGCTCGCTCTCCTCGTCCTCGCGTGGCGATTCCGGGAGCGCCTCGGCCGCGGCCCGCTCGCGTTCCTGCTGCTTTTCGGCGGCGTCCTCTTCCCCGCGATGGGTTTCTTCAACGTCTACGCGATGCGGTACTCCTGGGTGGCGGACCATTTCGCCTACCAGGCAGTCGCCGTGGCGTCGGCGGGGCTTGCCTGCGGTGCGGCGTTGGCACTCGCCAAGGCGCCGCCGCTCTGGCGGCGCGCCGCGGCTGCGGCCGGCGCCGGAATCCTCGTTTTCCTCGGCGTCCTCACCTTCCGCCAGGCCCGCATCTACGAGGGAGAAGAAACTCTCTGGAAAGACACACTTTCCAAGAACTCTTCGTGCTTCTCCTGCGAGACGAACTACGGGTTCTTCCTCGTCAACGCCGGCCGCACGTCCGAGGGCGTCGCGCACTTCGAGGCGTCGCTGAAGCTCAAGCCCGACAACGTCCCGGCGCTCCTCAACCTCGGGCGCGCCGCCGAACAGCGCGGGAGCCTCGGCGAGGCCGCGGCGCGTCTCCGGGAGGCTTACGCGATCGACCCCTCGGACGGGGCCGTCCTCGTCAACCTCGCCACGGTCGAGGTGAAGCTCGGGCGGGCCGCCGAGGCGATCCCCCTCTACGAGGCGGCATTGCGCCTCGGGACCGCCGACGCGCACCTCGCACACAACGGGCTCGGGGTCGCCTTCATGAGGCAGGGCCGGGTGGCCGAAGCCGCAGGGCAGTTCCGCGAGGCCCTCCGCCTGAGGCCGGACTACGACTTCGCGCGCGCGAACCTCGAACGGGCGCTCGCCGCCCTCGGCGCGGCTCCCTGACGGCTTACTTCGCGGCCTGGAGCTGAGCGAGGTCGGCGAGCACGTCGTCGCTGTGCGTCGAGGGATTGACCTTCAGGTAGGTCTTCCGGATCACGCCCGCCGGGTCGATCAGGAACGTGTTGCGCGCCGAGTACGTCTTGCCGTCGCGCACCACGGCGGAATCGTAGGCCTTCGTGACGGCGCCTTCCGTGTCGGCGAGCAGCTTGAAGCTCAACGCTTCCTTGGTGCAGAAGCTCCTGTGCGAATCCACGGTGTCGACGCTGACGCCGAGGATCACGGCGTTCGCCTTCTCGTACTTCGCGAGGTCGCGCTGGAAGTTGTGCGCCTCCATCGTGCAGCCCGACGTGAAGTCCTTCGGGTAGAAGTAGAGGACGACCCACTTGCCCTTGTTCTGCTCGAGGGTCACCGTCTGCCCTTCCTGGCTCGGAAGTGAGACGGCCGGGGCCTTCGCGCCGGCGGCCGGAGGCTCGGCGGCGGAGGGACGCGCGGCGGAAAGCACGAGGGCAGCGGCCGCGATGGAGCGGAGGAAGATCTTCATGCCGGAGAGCCTAGCAGACCGAGTCTCAGCGCCGGGGGTGCGTTACTGGCCCGGATCGTCAGCCGAAGGACCGTAGATCGACGGCACCTTCGCGCCCATGGGCCGCAGGTACGTCGAGAGCTGACCGCGGTGGTGGATCGCGTCGAAGAGGAAGCCCCACAGCATGTCGCCGAGGGCCGTCTCCCACGCGACTTTTCCGTCCATGAGGAAGCGCGCCTTCTTCTTCCAGGCTGCGTCCTTGACCCTCGCGAGACGCCGCTTGAGCAGCGCCGCGTTCTTCTCGTAGGCCGCGACGCTGACCGTGACGTCTGCCGGCGCCGGCTTCTGGACGAAGTTCACCTCCCCCTTGGCCAGGAGGACGCACGCGTCGTCGAGCTCGTTCGCGAGCAGCGAAACGATCTCGGCGGCGGACATCGACCGCGGGTGCGGGCGGTAGCCCGCACCGGCCGGGGGCACGGCCTTCAGCACGCGGACGAACTTCGGGATTTCCGACTTGAAGCACTGGACGAGGTGTTCACGGTTGTTCACGATTTCCTCCCTTTCGTCTGTGAGTTGAGCCTCGCTGCCTTGCGGATGCAGCCGACACCCGCGTCTCTCTTCATTTGGCCTCCGCGAGCGCCTTCAAACGCGCCGCCTCGAACTCGTCGCCCTTGTTCCAGCGCGGCATCTCGGGCGCGTCCGCGGTTCGGCAGCCGAGCCAGAACGCGAGGCGCATGTCCTCGACGGCCCCGGAGAAGTCCCAGCTCTCCCGGAAATCGTCCGAGGGCTGGTGGTAGTCGGTCTTCACGTAAGCCTCTTCCTGGGCCCTGCCCCAGCCCGGCGCCTTTCCGACCACGTCCGTCCCCTTCTTCAAGTACGCGGCCGGGACGCCGATCCTCGCGAAGTTGAACTGGTCCGAACGGTAAAAGGTCCCCTTCTCCGGGGACTCGTCGCCATGTGTGACCCGTCCCTGCATCGCGGCCAGCGCCGTGAAGTCCGCGTCGAGCGAGGACTTCCCGAGGCCGATCATCCCGACGTCCCGCGTTTTTCCGTAGACGCCGATCACGTCGACGTTCACGTTCGCAGCGATCCGGCCGGCGGGAACGGGGGGATGCTTCGCGAGCCACTCCGACCCGAGCAGTCCCTGCTCCTCCCCCGCAACGAGCGCGAAGTAGACGCTCCGGGCCGGCCTCTCCTTCAGCGAGGCAAACGCCTGCGCGATCGCGAGGATTCCCGCCACGCCCGACGCGTTGTCGAGGGCGCCGTTGTAGATCGCGTCGCCGCCCGGCGTCGCCGCGGGCTTGATTCCGAGGTGGTCGTGGTGCGCCGTGTAGATCACGGCCTCGCCCGCGCGCTGCGGATCCGCGCCGCGGAGCAGGCCGATCACGTTGCCGGATTCCTTCTTCGATACGGTGCTCGTGAAGGCGAGCGACATCGTGACGCCCAGCGGCACCGGTTTGAAGGCGCGCGTCTCGGCCGCGGCCCTGAGCGCGTCGAGGTCCTTGCCGCCGAGCGCGGCGAGCTTCTTCGCCAGCTCGTCGGTCGCCCACATCTTCATCGCCACGCGGGGGCTGCCGTCCTCGGGCAGCTCGAAGAGCTCGCCCTTCCACGACGTCTGGATCACCTGCCAGCCGTAACCGGCCGACGGCGTCGTGTGGATCACGATCGCGCCCGCGGCGCCGGCCTTCGCGGCCATGAGGTACTTGTAGTCCCAGCGCCCGTACCAGAGGCGCGTCTTCCCGGCAAAGAGGTTCGGCTCGGCAGGCGTGCCCTCCGGATCGTTGTTCATCATCAGGAGGACCTTGCCTCTCAGGTCGGCTCCCTTGTAGTCGTCCCACTTGTATTCGGGCGCGACGATCCCGTAACCGACGAAGACGATCTCGGCGTTTTCGATCTTCGACGCGGTCTTCTGGTCGCCCGCCACCGCGACGAAGTTCTCGCCGGGGACTCCCGGGGCCGTCCCCTTCGGCGACGCGAAGGCCGCGGGGACCGTGTACGTCGGCCGGATGCCGACGAGCGGGACCTTCTGGATCCATCCTCCGCCGGGGACGCCGGGTTCGAGGCCGAGGGCCTCCAGCCGCGCCTGGATGTAGGCCTCGGCCAGCGCGTCGCCGCGGGACGCGGGCCCGCGGCCTTCGAGAAGGTCGGACGAGAGGAACCGGATGTCGGCCTTGAGGCCGTCGGCGGTGATTTTGCCGGCGGCGTCTTTCTGCGCCGGCGTCACGAGGTCGGCGGCGAAGAGCGCAGGCGCTGCGAACACCGCGAGGGCGGCGGCGAGGAAGACAAGGCGGTTTCTCATGGCGGGAAACCTAGCAAGCCGCCCCGCCCGGCGCAACGCCCGTCTAGCCGTCCCGCTCGCGGAAGTCGTCCCACTCCTGCTCGCTCCACCACTCGCGCTCGAGGCCCTCGCACGACAGCCCGTAGGACGGGCAGATGACGCAGCCCTCCCCGCGGATCGCGCCCGCGTCCTCGCTGGGCGGGTAGAGAGCGAAGAGCCGCTCGGCCCCGTCCCGCGCGGCGCGCTCCTCGGCGTCGGGCGGGCGGCCCTCGAGATCCGGGGCGCCCGCGCGGCGCAGGCGGGCCTCGGCCTCCGGCAGGAGAACCGAGTTCTCGGCGTCGATGTGCGCGAGGAGGTCGCGCCGGTAGCGCGTCGAGAGGTCGAGCAGCCGTCCGCCCTGCCCCTCCGGCCTCGCGAGCAGCGGCGCGAACTCCTCGAGCGTCTTCGCCATCGCCGCGTGCTGGTCGAAGAGGGAGCGCACCGGCCCGGAGTCGGGGCGGATGGGCAGGTGCGCGAGCAGCGCCGGGAAGAGCGTGTCCTCCTCGCGCGCGTGGTGGTAGCGCCCGGCGAAGAGCCGGAAGAACGCAAGGAACGCGCCCGCGTCCGCGGGTTCGCCCCGCCCCCCGAGACGCGCCTCGACGTACGTGCGCAGCGCGCCGAGCGTCCGCTCGATGAAGACGTGCTCGGAGCGAAGCTCGTCGATCAGGCTCATGTCGTGAAGATCTGGTCCATTTGCCTCATTTACGCTGTCCGTCCGCGGCCCTAGTTTCTCCTGAAAGGCGGGAACGACTTCTCGCTTCAGGGCGCGCGTTCCCCCCGGCGCGACGAAGGAGAATCTCATGCCGCCGCTCCACCTCGACACCGGAAACACCGGGTTCATGCTTCTTTGCTGCAGCCTCGTCATGCTGATGACGCCAGGCCTGGCGTTCTTCTACGGTGGCCTGGTCGGCCGCAAAAACGTCCTCGGGATCATGATCCAGAGCTTCGTCTCGATGGGCTGGACGACGGTCCTCTGGTGGCTCTGCGGGTTCTCGATGTGCTTCAGCGGAGACCTCAAGAGCGGAACCGACTATTTCGGGATCGTCGGGAACTTCGACTGGAGGTTCCTCAGGAACATCACCCTGGACACGCCGAGCCCGAACGACACGATCCCCATGATCGTCTTCTGCGCCTATCAGATGATGTTCGCGATCATCACGCCGGCTCTCATCACCGGCGCGTTCGCGAACCGGGTCACGTTCAAGGCCTACATGGCGTTCCTGACCGGGTGGCTTCTCTTCGTGTACTTCCCGTTCGTCCACATGGTGTGGGGCGGCGGAATTCTCGCGAAGTGGGGCGTTCTCGACTTCGCGGGCGGCATCGTCGTCCACAACATCGCCGGCATCGCCGCCCTCGCCTCCGTCCTCTACGTCGGCAAGCGCAAGATCGTCGACCGCGGGCCCCACAGCATCCCGCTCGTCGCTCTCGGCACCGGGCTTCTCTGGTTCGGCTGGTACGGCTTCAACGCCGGCAGCGAGTTCCGGGTCGACTCCGTCACCGCGGTCGCGTTCCTCAACACCGACCTCGCCGCGTCGTTCGCGGCCATCGCATGGCTCGGGATGGACTGGATCACCTCGAAGAAGCCGAAGTTCCTGGGGCTCCTCACGGGCGCCGTGGCGGGCCTCGCCACGATCACTCCCGCGGCCGGCTACGTCTCGCCGTCGACCGCCTGCCTCATCGGCGTCATCGCCGGAATCGTCTGCTTCTATGCGGTCGCGCTCAAGAACAAGCTCGGGTGGGACGACGCGCTCGACGTCTGGGGCGTCCACGGCGTGGGCGGCTTCCTCGGGATCGTGCTCCTCGGCGTCTTCGCGACGACGAGCTTCAACCCGAACGGCGTCAACGGGCTTCTCCACGGAAACCCTCGCTTCTTCTTCGTTCAGGTCGGGGCCGTCCTCTTCTCCTCGGTCTGGGCTTTCGTCTTCACGCTCGGCATGCTCTGGGCGATCAACAAGTTCACCCCCGTCCACGTCGAGGACGAGACCGAGCAGTCGGGTCTCGACGAGGGGCTGCACGGCGAGCGCGCCTATCTGGAGGACGGCGCGGCCTGAGAGAGGCCGGCCGGCTCAGCCCAGTTCTTCAGCGAGGGAGTCCACGAGGGCTGCGTACTTCTTCATCGCGTCGTCCTTCGAGGCGCCCTTCCGCTTCGCCCACGCGTCGTACTTCGCCCGGCCCTTGAGATCGAAGAGGCCCGGCCGCTCGCCCGAGACGTCGCCGTCCGTGGCCTGCTTGTAGAGGCCGTAGAGGTCCAGGAGCTGGTCGTTGGACGGGCGGGACGGGAGCTTCTCGACCCGCGCCTTGGCGTCCTTGAACTGGTCGGCGACGGATTTCGCCTTCTTGGCCGGCATGCGTTGTCCTCCGTGCGCGCGATTCTGCGGCGAAGCCCGCCGATCCTGCAAACGTTGCCGATTCTCCCGGGCGGCTCTAGATTCGATGGATGACGCAGCCTCTCTACATCGCCGCCTACCACCAGTCGAAGTTCGGAAAGCTCATGGGGCTCACGGTTCCCGAGATCGTCTCGCGCGCCGTGACGGAGACGGCCGGCTCGATCCCGGCCGACCCCTCCCTGTTCGACGTCGCCTCGATCGGAGCCACCTGCAACTTCACGCTCAACGAGCAGGGCCTCCTCGCGGGCCTCGTCGCGATGGCCCCCGGCATGGCGGCCAAGCCCATCGAGGCCGTGGAGAACGCCTGCGCGTCCGGCGGCGAAGCGATCCTCTCGGTCGCGCGCAAGCTTCTCCTCGGCGAGGGTGACACGGGCATCGCCGTCGGCTTCGAGAAGATGCGCGACGCCGAGGGCAAGATGGACGGGAAGCTCATCGGCAAGGTGCTCGGGTACTTTTCGCACCCCGACGAGCGCGCCGGGAAGACGTTCGTCTTTCCCCACCTCTTCGCCGAGGTGATGGATCTCTACCTGAAGGAGCACGGCGTCACCGAGGCCGACCTCGCGGCGATCGCCGTCCAGGAGTACGCGAACGCGCGGCACAACCCCTTCGCCCAGATGCAGAAGAACGACGTCACGCTCGAGAAAGCGCTCGCGATCGAGGGCATCAACCGGTACGTCGTGGACGGCCTGCCGCTCAAGACGCTGGATTGCTCGCAGATCACGGACGGCTACGCCGGCCTCGTCCTCGCGACCGAGAAGGGGCTCGCGAAGCTGGGCGTCGCGAAGAAGGACGCCGTCCGCCTCGCCGGTTTCGGCCAGGCGACGGACCCGCTCCTGAAGGCCGGACGGGACGTCCTCCACCCCTGCGGCGCGAAGACCGCGATGGCGAAAGCGTACGCGCGGGCGGGGTCGACCCCAAGGACGTGAACGTCGCCGAGGTGCACGACTGCTTCACCGTGATGGGCGCGATCGGGACCGAGGTGATCGGCAAGGCGCCCGCGGGCAAGGGCGCCGCGTACTGGGTGGACGGCAAGGCGCGGCCCGACGGCGAGTGCGGGATCAACACGTCGGGCGGCCTGATCGCGAAGGGCCACCCCATCGGGGCGACCGGCATCGCCATGGTGGGCTGGGCGGCCTGGCAGCTCCTCGGGAAGGTCCCCGAAAAGCTGCAGGTCCCGAACGCCCGGGCCGCGGCGACATTCAACATCGGCGGTCCGATCTGCGCGTCCGTATGCACGGTGCTGACGCCGGCGGCCTGAGCCCCGTCCCCGGCCAACTTTCGCGCTCTCTGCCACTTCCCCGCCGCATTTGCATCATGGCCGGCGGCGGCTGCCGGCCCTAGCTTTCGGCCAAATCGGGGGGGAATCTCGTCCGAAAAGTCCGAAAGGAGCCCGTCTGATGAATACCCTGTGGATGGTCCTGATTGCCGTCCTCGTCATCTACGCGGCCTACAACTACGCGCGGCGCGTGGATAAAAACGTCATCCAGGCGGACGTCAAGAGGGCGACTCCCGCGAAAATGTACATGGACGGCGTGGACTTCATGCCCACGTCCCGGAACGTCCTGTACGGCTACCACTTCAAATCGATCGCGGCGGCAGGTCCGATCGTCGGTCCCATCACCGCGGCGAACATCTGGGGCTGGGGGCCGTCCCTCCTCTGGCTCGTCATCGGCGTGAGCCTGATCGGCTGGGCGAGCGACTACTCCGCGATCATGGTGGCCGTCCGGAACGACGGCAACAGCCTGAGCGCGATCTCGCACAAGCTCATCGCGCCGCGCACGCGCCGCATCCTGTTCGTCTTCATCTTCTTCTACCTCATGCTCCTCGCCGGCGCCTTCGTCGGCATCCTCGCGGCCATCCTCTCGGCGCGGCCGGACGTCCCGTTCGGGATCATCATGCTGGCGCTCATGGGCCTTCTCGCGGGCCAGATGATGTACCGCTGGAAGATGGACCTCGTCCTCGTAACGCTGATCGTCGTCGTCGCGACGATCGCCGCGATGGCGCTCGGCCCGTGGGGCCAGCACAAGGACGACAAGGGCAAGCTCGTGCAGGGGCCGGTCGGAAGCGCGATCGTGTCGATCAACGCCTCCGTCGACGACCTCACGGGCAAGCAGCCCCTCATGCAGCTCGTGGATCCGACGAACGCCGACCCGCGCATCCCGGCGCCCGGCCCCGACGGCAAGCGGCCCACGACCGCCGCCTACGACGCCGCCACGTCCCAGGTGAAGACGCTCCCGAACTACCTCCTCTGGATGGCGTTCCTCTTCGTCTTCTCGTACTGCGGCGCGAACATGCCGATCTGGCGTTTCGCGCAGCCCGTCAACTACATCGGCTTCTGGATCATGCTCATCACGATCGTCCTGTCGGCCGTCGGCATGATCGTCGCGCCGCTCAGCGGCGTGAAGGACGCAGCCGGGAACGTCATCGGCGCCTTCGCGCTCACGGCCGTCAAGGACCTCGGCTTTGCGCTGCCGCTGGCCGGCAAGGCCTGGCAGCCGCTGTGGCCCATGCTGTTCGTGACGATCGCCTGCGGGGCGATCTCGGGCTGGCATGCGCTCGTAGGCTCCGTCGGCACCGCCCGGCAGCTCGAGTACGAGACCGATTGCCTGCCCGTGGGCGCCGGCTCGATGCTCGGCGAGTACTCCCTCGCCACCCTGTCCCTCACCGCGGTCTCCATCGCGGGGGTCGGCGGCGGCGGCGGCCGGTTCGCGGCGGGCGTCGGCAAGCTCATCTTCGCCGGGACCTTCGGGATCATCCCCGAGGTGTTCGGCACGGCGCTCGGCTTCGGCGCCTTCGTCATGATCGTCCTCACCGTGACCCAGCTCGTCTTCCGCGTCATGCGCGTGACGCTGGCCGAGTGGATGGGCGACACCGTTCCTCTGTTCCGCAACATGCACGTGTCCAGCATCATCTCGATGGCGCTCACGGCGGCGCTCGTCCTCACGGGCACGTGGGTCTACCTCTGGCAGATGTTCGGCGCGTCGAACCAGCTCATGGCGGCGCTCTCGCTCCTCGTCGTCACGGTCTGGCTGAAGTCCGAAAAGCGCAACCCGAGCTACGCCCTCTACCCGATGCTCTTCATGTACTTCACGACGCTCTTCGCGACGTGCGTGACGGCCCGGAACCTCTACGTCACGATCGCCGCGAACCCCGCGATGAGCGGGCTGCCGGTCGCGGGCGCCTGGGCCATGATCATCGTGGCGGCGCTGCTCCTCGTCGCGTCCCTCGTCATCGGGTGGGACGGCCTCAAGGCCTACCGGAAGTACTCCGCACAGCCGCCCGCCGGCAAGCCGGCCGTGGCCAGGGCCTGACCGCCGCGCCTCCTCGCCGCGTTCTCCGCGCCGCCGCGACACCCGTCGCGGCGGCTTTTTCGTTCAGCGCCCGTTCTTCGAGAACTCGAGGACCATCTTCTTGCGCTCCGGCTCGAAGTTCACCGGACGGCCGGAGGTGCCGTCGAAGAAGGCGATGGTCAGCCGGCCCCCTTCGAGCCGAAAGAGCATCGAGATCGCTCTCTCGGTCGAAGGCGGAACCGGATCGATGCGGAACGCATCCGGCGCGCCGGGGTCTGCCGCCAGCGTGAAGCGGGCCGACGTCCCTTCTCCGTTCGTCGCGGAAAGGGCGCCGCTCGAGAACGTCCACGTCCCGCTCGAGAACTTCCGGTCCGGGACCGGCTGGCCGTTGAACCTGGCGCTCCGCAGAATCCAGGTTCCATCGAGGGCACGCAGGGAGGCGCCTGCACGAGCGGCGTCCGGCGGGGCGGGAGCGACGTCCACGGGCGCGGCCGCGGCGGCGCTGAACGAAGCGGAGAGAAGCACGATCAGGAGGGCCTTCTCCATGGTGTGCGTCCTCCTAGCGCCGGGAGGCGATCTCAGCGAGCGCGCGCACGGAGCGGAAGAAACCCGCGGAGTCGAGGGACTCGGCGGGCAGATCCACGTGGAATTCCAGGTGCGTCTCGCTCCGCCGCACGGACAGCCGCCGCACGGTCGCGCCGGTTGTCCGGGCTTCCTGCCAGAGCGCGTCCGCCCGCGCGAGAGCCTCGTCGAACCGGGTGAAGACCGCGAGAGCCCCGGGCTGAGACGGCTCGCGCACGGACCAGCGCTCGTCCTTCATCCGGCGCAGCGCGTCGCGCCCGGACCAGCTCGCACGGTCGAGCATCTCGACGTCCGCGAGCGGGGGCTTCTCGAGCCGCGCCCGGACGATGAGCGTGTCGCGCCGCCCGCGCGCGCGGGAGATCGCCCACAGCCACGGCAGGTCCCTCGGGGCGAGAAAAACGACGAGGGAAGCGGACTCGAACGGCGCCTTCGCGTTCGCGAGGCCGAGGTCCACCGCCGTCGTCCCGATCCAGCGCACGGTGGCCTTGTCGCCCAGAGCCTTGAGGCCGCCCTGCAGCCAGTTCAGCGCCCGATTCCCCCGCTTCACGTTCGCGCCGCTCCCCAGCGCGAACCAGCCGAGGACGAAGGCCACGAGGGCCAGGAGGGCCTGCGACATCTCGATCGTGCGACTTCCAAAAGACGATAACAGACGCGGCCGCGTGCTAGCGTCACTTCCGGGAGGGCTCGTGGAGACGGCCCCATGGCGCAAAGCGGTCCGGGAGTTCCTCTACGGGATGTTCCTGCACGAGCACGTCGAGCAGGCACGCGACGCCCGCGCCTCGCTCGAGAGCCTCTTCCTCGTCGTCGTGTTCGGCGACATGGTGGGACTGCCCGTCCTGCCGCCGTATTACGCGCTCCGCCTCCTCCCCCACACGCTCGGCGCCGTGCCGGGCTGGAAGCGCCGGATCCTCCGCGAGCGGGGCCTCGGCGACGAGCACGAGCACCACCTTCACGGCATCTGAGGCTTTTTCCTGCCCGATTTGATGCATCTGCATCGGGCCGACGCGTCCGCGAGCCCCTAGGTTCTAGGAGGCGGAAAAGGAGGGCCGGATGGTCGAGAAGCGCTCTGAACGGGCCGGCGGCGTCAGGGGCCTCTGGCAGGGCTTCAAGGAGACGATCTACGGGATGTCGGCTCACGACATGAGCCGCGCGGCGCTCCGGACCCGGGCGTCCATGGAGCACCTCTTCATCCTGATCACGATGGGCGACCTTCTCGGGATCCCGATCCTCCCGCCGTACTACAGCCTCCGGCTCCTTCCGCACGTGGTCCCCCAGATCGCGACGTGGAAGCGCCGGATGCTGCGCGAGAAGGACGTCTCGGACGCGATGTTCTGAGCCTGGTCTCGTCCTTCAGGCGATCTGAACGGGAGGCACCATGGGCATGAAGGAAGTCTTCGACCAGAACCCCGGCCGCCGCTACATCATGTTCGGCGGAAAGGGCGGGCTCGGAAAGACCACGTTTTCGGCCGCGACGGCTTACTGGCTCGCGTCCCAGGGGAAGAAAGTCCTCGTCTTCTCCGTCGACCCGCAGGCCTCCCTGACGGACATCTTCCAGAAGGACATCTTCGGGAAGGGCCCGGTCAAGATCATGGAGAACCTGTGGGCGCAGGAGATCGACGCCGACAGCCACATCAAGGCCTACCAGGACGAGATCCGCAAGAAGATCCGCGACATGTACGGCCTCGCGGAGGTGCCCGAGGAGATCGAGAGCTACATCCAGGCCGCGAGCGCCGAGCCCGCCATGGAGGAGAGCGCGATCTTCGACGCCGTCGTGGACGTCGTCGTCCAGAAGGACTACGACTACTACATCTACGACCTCGTGCCGCTCGGCCACGCCCTCTACTACCTCTCGATGGCCAAGGTCTACGACGAGTGGATCAACAAGGTCACGAAGCTCCGCGAGGACATGCGCGAGTACGAGGAGATGGTCAGCCGCCTGAAGCGCGAGAAGGAGACCGAGCAGGACGAGATCCTCAAGGAGCTCATCTACATCAAGGGGCGGATCAACGCGTCCTCGAAGATCCTCACGGACAAGGACATGACGGCGTTCTTCTTCGTCGTGACGCCCGAGGACATGATCATCCGGGACACGGAGAAGGCCGCGAAGCTCTTCGCCCAGTTCGACGTCCCGATCGGCGGCTACGTCGTCAACCGCGTCATCCCGCACGAGCTGATCGACCAGAACATCCCCGACTACCTGCGCAACCGGATCCAGATGCAGGACAAGTACATCGGGAACATCAAGACGACGTTCGGCAAGGACGTGCTCGCCTACGTCCCGGAGCTCGAGCGCGACGTCACGGGCCTTCCGATGATCGAGAAGCTCGCGAAGATCATGTACGGCGACCAGAAGCTCGGCTGAGAGGAAGCGCCATGCCCGAAATCCAGACCTCCATGAGCGCCTACATCAAGGAGCACGCCGGCCTGAAGTACATCTTCTTCGGCGGCAAGGGCGGCGTCGGCAAGACGGTGTTCGCCGCCGCGACCGCGGTGCACAACGCCCAGCTGGGCCGCCGGACGATCCTCGCGTCCACGAACCCCGTGCACAGCCTCTCGAGCCTCCTCGGCCAGAACGTCCTTGGCAAGCACACGCCGGTCGACGGCGTCCCGAACCTCTGGGCGTACGAGATCGAGACGAAGGAGACGATCGAGCGCAGCAAGGTCGAGATCCGCGAAAAGATCCAGTGGTTCCTGAAGTTCGCCGACATCTCGACCAAGGCCGAGGACTTCGTCGAGTCCGCGACGATGAACCCCGCCTTCGAGGAGTCGGCGATGTTCGAGAACATGATCGACCTCATGTTCAAGGACGAGTACGACGTCTACGTCTTCGACACCGCGCCCACCGCAAACGCGCGGCGGCTGCTCGGGATGTCGAAGGTGTACGGGCTGTGGGTCAACAAGATGCTCAAGAGCCGTGAGGAAGCGAAGACTCTGCGCGAGCTGCTTTCGTTCACGAAGAAGAAGGAGGTGGACCCGCTCATGGCCTACCTCATCTCCTTCCGCGAGCGGATGGAGCACGGCCGCGTCCTCCTCACGGACCCCGAGAAGACGTCGTTCTTCTTCGTCACGCTCCCCGAGGCGCTCCCGATCGCTGTCATCACGCGGTTCATCCAGTGGTTCCACGACTTCGGGATCCCGGTCGGCGGCGTCCTCGTGAACATGCTGATCGACAAGAAGTCCCTCGACGCCGGAGCGGCCGACTTCGTGAAGAACCGCGTCGCGATGCAGGACGAGCACATGAAGACCGTCTGGCAGAAGTTCGACGGCAGCGTCCGGGCGATCGTGCCGCTCTACGAGACGGAGATCCGCGGCATCCCGATGCTCAAGAGGCTCGGCGACGCGATGTTCGCGTAGGAGCGCACCACCGACGGACAGGAGACGCCATGAAAACGTTGGTATCCGTTGCTGCCGCGACCCTTTTTCTCGTCGGCTTCTCGACCTCAGCGGATGACAGCGCTGCCGTCGCTCAGGCCCAGGTTGCAGCGAGGAGCTGGCTTGCCCTCACGGATAGCGGGAAGTACGGCGAGAGCTGGGACAACGCGTCGTCCTTCTCCAAGAGCGCCGTCACAAGGGCAGACTGGGAGAAGGCCATCAAGGGCGGCCGCTCGCCACTCGGCGCCATGAAGGCCCGAAAGGTCAAGTCGGCCACCTTCACGCGCACTCTTCCGGGCGCGCCGGATGGAGAGTACGTCGTCATTCAGTTCGAATCGCAGTTCGAGAACAAGGCGGCCGCGATCGAGACGGTCACACCCATGCATGAAAAGGACGGCGCCTGGAGGGTTTCGGGCTACTACATAAAATAGGACATGCGGACGGTTCCGATCCTCTGCGCCGCGGCCCTCGCGATCTGTCTCGCGGGTTGCGCCACGGTGGGGCGGGTCGACCTGTCGTCGCCGCGCTGCGGGGACGACCTCGCCCGGCAGCTCGGCGACGTCATCTTCGAACAGGGAGAATCGCGGCTCATCGCGGACGACCTCGCGAACGGCCTCACCGGCGACCTGAGCACGGGCGCCCTCAGCCCCGTTAGCTTCTTCGCCGACTCTCCCTCGGGATGCCAGTACGGCTTCGCGATCCACCACACGTCGGAGGGCTGCGTTCTCCGGCTTTACTACCGGAAGAGCCCCACGTCGACGGTCACGAACAACCTCACGTACATCGCCACAAGAGCACTCAAGGAGTGCACCTGCAGCCAATAGGAGGCGACCCATGAATCTTTCGTTGCGTCGCGCACTCGTCTTCTCCGTTCTCCTCGCTCTCGCGGCCTTCCCCGCCGCCCGGGTCCTCGCCGCGACCGACGCGGAGACCATCAAGGTGTTCAAGGACGCCGGCGAGAGCGGCCAGTTCTTCGACAAGAGCTATGGCTATGCCGTCTTCGCGAACGTCGGCAAGGGCGGCCTCGGCGTCGGGGCGGCGCACGGCACGGGCCGCGTCTACGAGAAGGGCAAGGTCGTGGGCGACGTCAAGATGAACCAGGTCTCGATCGGCGCCCAGCTCGGCGGGCAGTCCTACAGCGAGATCATTTTCTTCGAGGACAAGCGCGCCTTCGACGAGTTCACGAGCGGCAGCTTCGAGTTCGGCGCGGAAGTGTCGGCCGTGGCGATCACGGCAGGCGCGTCTGCCTCGGCCGGCAGCGGCGGCTCGAAGGCGGGCGCCAGCGGCGGGAAACACGACGCGACGACGGCCGGCGGCTACCACAAGGGAATCGCGGTCTTCACGGTCGCCAAGGGCGGGCTGATGTACCAGGCCGCCGTCGGCGGGCAGAAGTTCAAATACACGCCGAAGAAGAAGTAGCGGCTCCCGCCACTTCCCGTTCGACCGGGCTTCGGGCATTCTTCGGTGAAGGAGATCGCTGACGATGCCGAGGTTCCTGATCGAGGTTCCGCACGAAGCGAGCACCCTGGCCTGCGCCCGGGCCGTTGAGGTGTTCCTCAAGTCCGGGTCCCACTACCTGACTCACGCCGACTGGGGATGCCGGGACGGGGACCACAGGTCGTGGATCGTGGTGGAGGTCGACGGCAAGGACGCCGCCCGGGGCATCCTGCCTCCGGCGTTCCGGTCCCAGGCGAAGATTGTCCAGCTCAACCCGTTTTCGATGCCGGAAATCGAAGAGATCATCCGCCAGCACACGCCCTGACGGATCGGCGTTCCTCGAGTTCCTGCGACACGATATCAACGGGTCCGCGGAGTAGGCTTCCGGCGCAGGAATGCCGATGCCGTCCCTCCATCCGAGCGAGCTGACCATGCTGCTGGACCTGAGCGAAGCGCTTGGGTCGCCGCTGAACCTCCGGGCGTCGTTCGCGCGGGCCCTCGAGATCCTCGAGACCGACCTGAGGGCGGTCTTCGGGATGGTCGCGCTCTTCGAGGCCGAGACCGGGGAACTCAAGGTGGAGGCCGTCACGGGCCGGCACGACGCGGCCGCCCGGAAGGCGCGCTACCGGCTCGGCGAAGGCATCTCGACGCGCGTGGTCAAGACGGGCAAGCCGATCGCGGTGCCGCACGCGAGCCAGGAGCCGCTGTTCCGGGACCAGCTCGGCCTTCTCGCGTCGAGGACGACGTCAAAGGACGACCTGTCGTACACCTCGGTCCCGATCCGGATCGACGGCAAGAGCGCCGGCGCCCTCGCCGTCGCCTTCGTCTACGACAAGAACCGCGACCTCGGGCACCTCGTGAAAGTGCTCGGGATCGCCGCCTCGATGCTGGGGCAGGCGGTGCGCGTGCACCGCCTCCTGGAGGGCAAGCGCGATCGGCTCATGGAGGAGAACCGGCAGCTCAAGGAGAAGCTCCGCGAGCGGTACGACGTCGGAAACCTCGTCGGGACGAGCCACCCGATGCAGAAGCTCTTCGAGGAGGTCGCGCAGGCGGCCCCCGCGAACACGACCGTCCTGATCCGGGGCGAATCGGGGACCGGCAAGGAGCTGGTCGCCCATGCGATCCACTACAACTCCCCGCGCGCGGGCAAGCCGTTCATCAAGGTCAGCTGCGCGGCGTTGCCGGAGAGCCTGATCGAGTCCGAGCTCTTCGGGTACGAGCCGGGCGCCTTCACGGGCGCCGAGAGGCAGAAGAAGGGGCGGTTCGAGCTGGCGCACGGCGGAACCCTTTTTCTCGACGAGGTGGGCGACCTGCCTGCCTCGACGCAGGTGAAGCTCCTCCGCGTCCTGCAGGAACGGGAGTTCGAGAGGCTCGGCGGCGTCAAGCCGGTCCGGGTCGACGTCCGGCTGATCACCGCCACGAACATCGACCTCGACTCGGCGATGAAGGAAGGCCGTTTCCGGGAAGACCTCTACTACCGGTTGAACGTCTTCGGACTCTTCGTGCCGCCGCTCCGCGAGCGCCGGTCGGACATCCTTCTCCTCGCCGACCACTTCGTCGAGAAGTACGCCGCGGCCCACGGAAAGAGCGTCCGGAGGATCTCCACTTCGGCGATCGACATGCTCATGAGCTACCACTGGCCGGGCAACGTGCGGGAGCTCGAGAATTGCATCGAGCGCGCCGTGCTCATCTGCGAGGGCGGCGTGATCCACGCCCACCACCTCCCTCCCACACTCCAGACGGCGGAGGTCTCCAACACGCTCCCCGGGCAGGCGCTCGCGGACGCGGTCTCGGGGTTCGAGAAGGACCTGATCCTCGACGGGCTGAAGATCGCGCGCGGCAACCGGGCCAAGGCCGCGAGGCTCCTCCGGACGACGGAGAGGATCCTCAACTACAAGATCCGAAAGCTCGGCATCGACGCCTCCCGCTTCCGGCCCTGAAGAACGGAAGAGGAAAGAGAAGAAGAGAATAGATTCCTACGAATGTGTAGGACTTGCCAAGGGCGCCGACAGATTCGTTGCCGCAATCGGCTCGGAACCCGCACCCGCCCCGAAGAACCGCTCCTGTCGCGCGGCCTCTTCGGCCAACTCCGCCTTCACATGATGCTGTTTGATACACTCTCGTAACGCTTCTTCTAATTTCTGACAATCTCGTAACCATCGCGGAGGCGCATCGAGACGGCGCCGTCGCCGCCTAAGCCACTCCCCGTCAATCACTTTCAAAGAATCTCTTCCTCCCCGTTCCCCCGGCACGCCCCGTGCGAGGGCGCTGCGCATCGGGAGGGCGACGATGAAGAAGAAACTGGTGACGGTCCTTTTCCTGGTCGGGCTGGTGGCGACCTCGTGGGCGCTCCTGGCCGCCGATCCGTCGGGAGCGAACACCGGCGGCATCTCGAACGTGCCGTCCAAGGTGGCCGGCAAGCCCACGCTCGAGGAAGTGGGGGCCGCCGTCGGCCAGACGCGGGTCGCTCTCAATTTCGTCTGGGTCCTGGTGGCGGGCTTCCTCGTCATGTTCATGCAGGCCGGCTTCGCGCTCGCGGAGACCGGCTTCACGCGCGCGAAGAACGCCGCCCACACGATGACGATGAACTTCATGGTCTACGGCATCGGGATCCTCGGCTTCTGGATCGCGGGCTTCGCCCTACAGATGGGGGGCTCCGGCGCCGCGATGGGCGCGGCGCTCTCGGTCCCCGCCGAGATGGGCAAGCTGATCGGTCCGACGATCGGCGGCAACCTGTGGGGCCTCTTCGGCGGAACCGGGTTCTTCCTGAGCGGCGTCTCGTACGACGTCGCCGCGTTCGCGATCTTCCTCTTCCAGATGGTCTTCATGGACACGGCCCTGACGATCCCGACGGGCTCGATGGCCGAGCGGTGGAAGCTCTCGGCGTTCGTGATCTACGCCTTCGTCGCGTCCGCGGTGATCTATCCCCTGTTCGCGAACTGGGCGTGGGGCGGCGGCTGGCTCTCGACGCTCGGCAAGTACACCGGCCTCGGCCACGGCTACGTCGACTTCGCGGGCTCGGGCGTCGTCCACCTGACCGGCGGCGTCATGGCGTTCGTCGGCGCGAAGATCCTCGGGCCGCGCATCGGCAAGTACGTCAAGGGCGAGGTCCGGGCGATTCCCGGCCACAACCTCCCGATGGCGCTTCTCGGCTGCTTCATCCTCGCGTTCGGCTGGTTCGGATTCAACGCGGGCTCGACGCTCGCGGGCACCGACCTGAGGATTTCGGTCGTCGCGACGAACACGATGCTGGCATCCGCCTCTGGTGCCCTCCTCGCGTTTCTCGTGACCTGGAAGAAGTACGGGCGGCCCGACCCGTCGATGAGCGCGAACGGGATGCTCGCGGGCCTCGTCGCCATCACCGCACCGTGCGCGTTCGTCAACGCCCCGGTTTCCGTACTGATCGGCGCGATCTCCGGCGTCCTCGTCGTCTACGCCGCGCTCTACATCGAGAACACGCTCAAGATCGACGATCCGGTCGGCGCGATCGCGGTCCACGGCTTCAACGGCGCCTGGGGCCTGATCGCCCTCGGCCTCTTCGCCGACGGAACGTACGGCGGCGGACTGAACGGCGGGCCCGAGGCCGGGGTCGCGGGCCTCTTCTACGGGGACGGCAAACAACTCGTCGCCCAGTTGATCGGGATCGGCGCGAACCTGGTCTGGGTCGGCCTGTCGAGCCTCGTGCTCTTCAAGATCCTCGACGCCACGGTCGGGATGCGCGTCACCCCCGAGCAGGAGATCCAGGGCCTCGACTTCAACGAGGTCTCCGCCCCTGCGTACCCCGGGGACCGTCCGTCCGTGAACACGCCGGTCGTCGTGTCCCGGCCGGCAGCCGCGGCCGTCGCCGTCCTGAAGCCGGCCCCGGCCGGCGGGAAGTGAAGGGAGCGCCGTTATGAAACTGATCACCGCCATCATCCGCCCCGAGAAGCTCGAAGACGTCAAGATCGCGCTCTTCGCTGCCGAGGTCGAAGGACTCACGATTCAGCAGGTCTCCGGCCACGGCGGAGAGAAGGCCGTCATGGAGAGCTACCGCGGCCATCCGCTCCTCTACGAGTTCCACGACAAGGTGCGGCTCGACATCGCCGTCTCCGAGCCGTTCGTGCAGCTCACGGTCAAGGCCATCGCCGACGCGGCAAGGACCGGCCAGGTGGGCGACGGGAAGATCTTCGTCCAGCAACTCGATCACGTCGTGAGAATTCGCACCGGTGAAGCCGACGTCGAGGCACTGACGCCCGTCACCGTAAGCGCGAAAACCTAGGGAGACGCCATGAAAACGCCCTTTTCGCGCGGCCTTCGGGCCGCACTCGCGGGAGCCCTGTCCCTTCTGTCCGCTCTGGCCGCGAACGCGCAGGCTCCTCCGCCTACGCCGACGCCCGTCGCGGCTGCTCCGGCGGCCCCGGCGCCGCCGCCGGTCAAGGCCTGGTACGAAGAGCTCTCGGTCAACGCCTTCGTCTCCGCCAGCTACTCGTACAACTTCAACCGCCCGGCCACCGGGACGAATCAGCTCCGGGTTTTCGATTTCGACGACAACACCTTCAAGGTGGACGTCGCCGAGATCGTCCTCCAGAAGGCCGTGAGCAAGCCGGGCGAGGCCGGGTTCCGCGTGGACTTCGTGGCGGGCTCCTCGATCCCGCGCGTCTCGTCGTCGTACGGCCTCCTCCAGGGACAGGACGTCGACCTCCAGCAGGCGTTCGTGAGCTGGATCGCGCCGGTCGGGAGCGGCCTGCGTCTCGACCTCGGGAAATTCGTCACGCACTTCGGGTACGAGGTGATCGAGGGATACGACGGCTGGAACGACAACGCGACCCGTTCGTTCGAGTTCGGCTTCGGGATGCCGTCCGCGCACACGGGCCTGAAGGCGTCGTACGCATTCAGCGATCAGCTGGCCGGGATGCTCGAGATCGTGAACGGCTGGGACGTCGCGCGCGACAACAACACCTCGAAGAGCATCGGCGTCCAGCTCACCTGGACGCCGTCGAAGTCCGTGACCGTGTTCGGGAACTTCATGACGGGCCCCGAAAGGGCGAACGTCAACTCCGATCCGCGCAACCTCTTCGACGTCGTGGCCCAGTGGAAGCTGAGCGACCTGACCGTTTTCACCGTCGACGCCCTGTACGCCAGCGAGAAGGGCGCCGTGGCGCCGGGCGAAACGGCCAGCTGGTGGGCGATCGCCGGCTACGCCCGCCTCGGGCTCAGTGATTCCTTCGCGTTCTGTTTGCGGGCCGAGTACTTCGACGACGCGGACGGCGCCCGGACGGGGGCGGCCCAGAAGCTGACCGAGGTGACCGTCACGCCCGAGTGGAAGGCGACGCCCCATCTCATCTTCCGCGCGGACCTGCGAGTCGACTGGTCCAACGCCGACGTCTTCGTCAAGAACGACGGCGCCTTCAAGGGAAACCAGGCGACCGTGTTGCTGAACGGAATCTACGTCTTCTAGGGCCCTCTAGCCCGATGGCTCCCGGCGCCGCGACCCGGCGCCGAGAGCCGCGACCGCCGTGTCGTGAACAGGCGTCTCGACGCCGGCCTCGCGCCCGAGGCGCGAGACCGCGCCGCTCAGGTCGTCCAGCTCGTTCGGGCCGCCGGACTCGAGGTCGAGGAGAAAGCTGGGCTTCATCCCGGCGCCGAGGCCGTCCATGAACAGGAGGATCTTCGCCTCCTCGTCGTCGGCCAGCGCGACGCCGCGCGCCCGCGCCACCGAGAGGACCTCGCGGACGGCACGCTCGAGGAGCAGCTTTCCGTAGAGGGCGTCGCGCACGGGGCCGATCGAGGTTCGAGCCAGCCCGCAGGCGGCCGCCATCGGCGCGATGAACGCGAACTTTCGCCAGAGGTCGGCCATGATGTCCTCCGACACCCGGGCCTGGGCTCCCGCGTCCCGGAACGCCTGCGCGATCTGCTCCGCCCGCGCGGACGGCCCGCCTCCGAGCTCCCCCACCGCAACGTTCTGGAACGGGCTCTTCCTCTCGACGATGCCCGGAGCCGCTTTCGCGACGCTGATCTGCGTCAGGCCGCCGAGGACGCTCGCCTTCGGCACGCCGCCCGCGACGAGCCGGTCCGCGGCCTCGACTCCGTTCAGAAGCGGGAGAACGACCGCTCCCGTCTTCGCCAGGAGCCGTGCCGCGGGCAGGACGTCCGCGAGGGAATACGTTTTCACCGCCACGATCGCGAGGTCGGCGGGACCGAGGGCGGTGACGTCGTCCGACGCCTCCACCGCCACGGTGAACGACCCCTCGGGCGTCCGGACCTCGAGCCCGCGCGCGCGGATCACCTCGAGATGCGCGCCCCGCGCGAGAAGGGCGACCGGATGGCCGGCCCGCGCGAGGGCGCCGCCGTAGTAGCCGCCGACGCCGCCGGCGCCGAGGATCGCGACGCGCAGCTTTCCGCCCATGCAGCGAGTCTAGCGCCGGGGCTCAGCGCCCTTCGATCCTCCGCTTGAACTCCTCGAGAACAGCCAGCGGGTCGCGCGGAGCGGGCATTTCCATGCACACGTCGCACGTCTGCACCTTGATTGCACGGACGTCCGCCTGCCCGAAGGCCTCGACGAGCTGCGAAAGCCAGAACGGGACGCGCTCGAGCACGGCGAAGTCGATGCGCTTCACGGAGCGGCACCGCCCGCAGAGAAGGGTCAGGACATCCCCCGGCACGCCCCGACGCTATTGAATCGGCGCGTCATGCGGCATGAAGCGCCTGCATCAGGGGCGGCGCCGCCTCCCGAATCGGGCCGCGGGAAGACCCGCGCCGGTCGTGGCGGACCGGCGCGGGCAAAGCGAGCCGGGGGCTCAGCGCGGCAGGATCGTGCGCGCGTCGCCCGAGTCGTTCTCGATCACCGACGCCACGGCGGCGAACGCGCCGTCCGTCGTCGGCGTCGAGACGACGACGCGGCCTCCCGTGAGCGCGCCGGAGGCTCCGAGCATCCGGGCGACCCCGTTGAGCTGCTTCATCCCGAGCGGCGGAAGAGTGACGGTCGCGGACCCCAGCGCCGCTCCCGCTTCGGAGACGAGCGTGAGGGTCACGTCGAGGCTCGCCGACGTCGCGTTCGCGAGGACGAGGTTCGTCCGGGCGCCGGCGTCCTCGCGGATCGCGAGGAGAGAACGGGCCTGGCCCGGTCGCACGAGGCTCGAGTCCGAAAAGGCCGGAAGGCCCTGGCCCAGGTGTCCCGCCGCCGTCGCGGCCAGGACCTCGCCGTAGACCGCGAGTTCCGGAGTCGAGGCGGTGACGAGGATGGCGCCCCACGCGTCCGTCAGGCCGAAGACCGACGACAGAACGTCGTGGTAAGTGGCCGACTTCCCGGCCCCCAGCGTGAAGCTCTTCGCGGGTCCGGACCGGCCGTCGGCGTCGTGCCCGAGGTAGCGCAGCGTGTATGCGGCTTCGGCGTTGCCGGGATTCCCGACGGTCACGTCGGTCGTGTAGCGCACGCCCGACGCACCCGACACGAGGCTCGCGCTCGTCGGGAGGACCCACGAGGAGTCGCCCAGCTGAATCTTCACGACCTGGCCGAGCCCCACCGGCGGAGGGCCGAACCCGACGTTCGACACATAGAGCGCCCCGTCGGGCCCGAACGTCATGCCGGTCGGCAGGAAGAGCCCCGTCGCGACGACCTCGAGCTCCCCCGACGCCTTCACGCGCACCACCCGCCCGGTCTCCGGCGTCGGGAACGCGTTGCCGGTCGTGTTCTCCAGGACGTACATCCGCCCCTGGGCGTCGAAGGCGACTCCGAGAACCGTGGTCAGGCCTTCGACCACGATGGAGATCGAGCCGTCCATCCCGACCCGGTAGATCTTCGACGAGCCCTGGACGATCGGGAACGGGTTCAGGTTGCCGACGTAGAAGGCGCCGTCGTGGTACGCGATCGCCGACGGCACGACGTGGCCCTGGCTCGCGGAGACGTCGATCAGCCGGCGGATCGCTCCGTTCTGCGGCGAAACCACGTCGATCTCGCCGTGATTCGGCTCGACGGCGTAGAGCGCCCCCTGTGCCTCGACGAGGCCGTACCAGCTTCCGTCGGGCTCGAAGTCGTCCTCTTCCGGGTGCGCGACCGGGTGAGCCCGCAGGAAGGCGCTCAGGTCGGCCACCATTTCCCACGTCCCGTCGTGGCGCACGCGGATGATCCCGTTCGGGAAGTTCGTCACGCCGTGGGAGCAGCCAGCGCCCGCGATCAGCGCGTACAGCGTGTCGCCCACGAACGCCACATCGGCGACGCCGCTCACGAGGCTGCCCTCGGACGTCTGGCTGGACGGGAGGTTCCCGACGACCGTCGTGCGCGCGCCGGTGCGGTCGATTCTCGAAATCCGGGCGCCCGTCTGGCTGCCGAGATACGGCCCGATGGGCGGGATGACCGCGGCGCATCCCGACGGCGCGGGGTTCGTGCCGCCGGTTCCGCCCTCGGCGACGTAGAGAAGCCCGTCCGGTCCGAACTTGAGTCCACGCGGGTTGTTCAGCCCGGTTGCGAAGACCGAAATCGTGGCGGTCTGGCCCGCGAGGCGGATCCGCCCGCTGGCGGCGGATCCCGGGCTGTCCGCAAGCGCCACGGAAGCCGGGAGAAGACACGCGAGGACGAGGGTATGGCCGCGACTGAATCTCATACGCACCTCCGCATTCAAGGTAGGTGCGGCGCGGCAGGGAATCCTCGGGGACTCCTCAGAAAATTGTCAGCGTCCCCGCGACGGTCTTCGTGGCTCAGCGCGCCGCGAAGCCGATGACGTCGATCCGCGTCAGGATGCCCACGGGCCGGCCCCTCTCCTCCACGAGCAGCGCGTGCGCGGACGTCAGCATCCGCGTCGCGGCGGCCACGGGCTCGTCGGCGGAGAGCCGCGGCAGCGGCGCCTCCATGGCGGACGAAACGGCGGCGTCGGGAGTCGCGCGGCCCTCGAGAACGGCCTCGAAGAGATGCGGCTCGACGACCGTGCCGACGACCTCACCCGAAGCGGACATCACCGGCAGCTGCGAGACGTGGTGCTTGCGGATGAGCGCGAGCGCCGCGCGCACGGGGTCTTCCGGCTTCAGCGTCAGGAGAGCCGGCAGGTCGCCTCCGGCCGCTTTCTGGCGCAGCAGGTCGCCCACGCGCATCTCCGCGGCGTCGAGCATCCCGTGGTCGGCGAGCCAGCCGTCGCTGTGGAACTTGCTCAGGTAGCGTTCGCCCGTGTCGGGGAGCATCACGACGACGACGTCGTCCTTCGTCATCCGCTCGGCGACCTTCAGCGCTCCCGCGAGCGCGGTTCCCGACGAGCCGCCGACGAAGATCCCCTCTTCGCGCGAGAGGCGCCGCATGAGATGGAACGACTCGCGGTCCGTGACGGTCAGGATCTCGTCGATGTACTGGAATTCGACGTTGCCCGGAATGATCTCCTGACCGATTCCCTCCACGAGGTACGGGGCCGAGTCGATCATCTTCCCGGTCCGCTGGAACTCTCCGAGGATCGACCCGACGGGCTCGACGCCGACGACGCGGACGGCGGGGTTCTGCTCCTTGAGGTAGCGCCCCGCGCCGCTCGTCGAGCCGCCCGTGCCGAGCGAGGCGACGTAGCAGGTCACGCGGCCTTCCGTGTCGCGCCAGATCTCCGGGCCTGTCGTGAGGTAGTGAATCCCGCGGTTGTGCGGGTTGAAGTACTGGTTCGCGAGGAACCCGCCGGGAGTCTCGGCCGCGATTCTCTTCGCCACCTCGGTGTACCGCTCGGGTGAGCCGGGAGGCGCGCTCGTCGGCGTGATCACCACGCGCGCGCCGTGCGACTTGAGGAGGTCGCGCTTCTCCTGCCCCACCTTGTCCGGCATCACGCAGATGCACTTGTAACCCTTGACGACGGCCGCGAGCGCGAGGCCGAGGCCCGTGTTGCCGGACGTCGCCTCCACGATCGTCCCGCCCGGCTTCAGCGTGCCGTCCTTCTCGGCCATCTCCACGATGTGGATCCCGACGCGGTCCTTGTTGCTCTTGCCGGGATTGAAGGACTCGAGCTTCGCGAGGACGAGGGGTTTCAGGCCCTTCGTGACGGAGTTCAGGCGGACGAGCGGCGTGTCGCCCACCGTTGCGAGAATGTCTTCGAAAAAGCGCATCGAGTTCAAAGCGAGAGGCCCGGGTCGACGTCGCGCGCCCAGGCGAGGATCCCGCCGGCGAGATTGTACGTGCGACTGAGTCCGGCCCCGCGCAGGAGCACGACGGCCCGCGCCGAGCGGACGCCCGAGCGGCAGTACACGACGACGGGGCGCGTCCGGTCCACCTCGTGGAGACGGGCCGGCAGCGAGCCGAGCGGCACGAGGACCGCACCGGCGATCGCCGCGAGCGCGGCCTCAGCCGGCTCGCGCACGTCGAGAAGCTGGAAGGGCTCCCCTCTCTCCTGCCACGCCCGCACGTCGGCCGGCGCCATCTCCGCGCCCTCCGGCAGGACGGGGGCGCCTGCGCCGCAGAGCGCGTCGTAGTCGACGAGGTCCGTGATCGTCGGATTGTCGCCGCAGAGGGGGCAGGCGGGATCCCGCGGCACGGCGATCTCCCGGAATGAGAGCGCAAGAGCGTCGTAGAGAAGCAGGCGGCCCGCGAGCGATCGGCCTATGCCGAGCAGGAGCTTCAGCGCTTCCGTCGCCTGCAGGGCCCCGACGACGCCGGGCAGGACGCCCAGCACTCCACCCTCGGCGCAGCTCGGGACGAGGCCGGGCTCCGGCGGCGACGGGTAGAGGCAGCGGTAGCACGGCCCCGCGCCGCGCTGGAAGACGCTCACCTGCCCCTCGAACCGGTAGATCGATCCGTAGACGTTCGGCTTGCCGAGGAGAAAGCAGGCGTCGTTCGTCAGGTACCGCGTCGCGAAGTTGTCCGTGCCGTCGAGGACGACGTCGAAGCCCTCGAATACGCTCCGCGCGTTGTCCCGCGTGAGGCGCTCCGGGAAGACGGCGACGTCCACGTGCGGGTTGAGGGCGGCGAGCCGCTCGCGCGCCCGGTCGACCTTAGGGCGGCCGACGTCGGCCGTGTCGTAGAGGACCTGCCGCTGGAGGTTCGAGACGTCCACCGCGTCGAAGTCCGCGAGGCCGATCTTCCCGACGCCCGCGGCCGCGAGGTAAAGCGCCGCCGGCGAGCCGAGGCCCCCGGCACCCACGATGAGGAAGCGCCCCGCGCTCAGCCGTTCCTGGCCTTGTTTCCCCACCTCCGGCAGGAGCAGGTGGCGCGAGTAGCGGGCGATCTCGTCGCGGGAAAGGGGCTCCGCCATGGCGCCCCAACCTTACACGCCCTGGGCCTCCCGGCTCCCTCAGGCCCTCCCGGCGTACAACGCGTACGCGGCCGCGATGCCCAGGAGGTCGAAGACCGCGTGGACGACCATCGAGTCCGCCGCCTTCCGCCGCCAGAGGAACACGAGGGCGAAGGCGAGGCCGGAGACGCCCGCCTGGACCGCTCCCAGGACGCCCTGATACAGATGGCCGAGCGAGAAGACCGCCGTATCCGCCACGACGGCGAAGACGAGACCGGGGCGCCCGAAGGCTCTCTCGAAACGCGTGAGGACGAAGGCGCGAACGAGCTCCTCGGCGAAACCGCCGCCGACGATCCCCGCGAAGACCCAGAAGAGCGCCTCGCGCGGGTCGCGGAAGAGCGCGCCGAGCCGCCCCTCCGCCGCCGGCAATCCGAGGGCCTTCAGGAGACTGCCGAGAAGGACGTTCACGAAGAGGAACACGCCGATCGCGACCGCGAGCCCGCGCACGGCCGCGCTCCGAAGCGCCCCGCCCGTCACGCCGAGGTCCTCGAGCGACTCGCCGTTCGCGCGAAGGAAGAAGAGGACGACCGCGAGCACCAGAATGGCCTTGATCGCGACGAAGCCCGCGATGCTCCTGACACTCGGCGGCGCCGAGTTGCCGCCGGGCTTGAGGAGGTGCGTGTACGCGGAGTATCCCCACGAGACGCCGACGAGACACACGGACGCCGGAAGCGCCCAGGCTTTCGCAGTGGCGGACGTCACCCCCTTCTTACGGGGCCCTGCCGCCCGGAGTTCTGGTAGCGTTGCGGCGGCCGGAGGGTCCATGCCGTCGTTCGAAGGCGCCTCGGTCCTCGTGGCGGGCGGAACGGGCGGTCTCGGCCGCGCCATCGCGCTCGCCTTCCTCGCGGAGGGCGCTCGCGTCTCCGTCACCCTTCGCAATCCCGCCGAGCTCGGCGAACTGCAGCGTGGGGCCGGTGCAGGCGCGGCCCGCCTCGAAGGCCACGAGTCCGACGTGACGGACGAGCAGGCTGCCCGGAAGCTCGTCGACGAAGTCCGGAAGAGGCAGGGACGTCTGGACGTCCTCGTGAACGCCGTCGGGGGTTTCACGGGAGGCAAGCCGCTCTGGGAGGCGAACGCCGACACCCTCGACAAGATGCTCGCGCTGAATCTGCGCTCGGGCTGGGCGCTGACCCGCGCGGCGGCGCCGGTGATGATTGCCCAGGGCCACGGCGCGATCGTGAACGTCGCCGCGCAGGCGGCCCTCGCTCCCCCAGCCGGCCTCGGCGCCTACACGGCGTCGAAGGCGGCCGCGATCGCGCTCCTCGCGTCGCTCGCTGCGGACCTCAAGGGCACGGGCGTGAGGGCGAACACCATCCTCCCGTCGATCATCGACACGCCGGCGAACCGCACGTCGATGCCGGATGCCGACTTCTCGAAATGGCCGAAGCCCGAGGAGATCGCCCGCGTCGTCCTTTTCCTTTGCAGCGACGAGGCGAAGCTCGTGAACGGCGCCGCGATCCCGGTGTAAGGGCAAGCCTTCAGTAGGCGGTGCCCTTCGGCCCCATGACCCAGACGGACGCGTAGTACGACATCGTGCCCCACCACGCGACGTGGAGATCGGGCAGCACGCTCTTGCCGAGCTGGAAGCCCGACTTGTCGGGCTGCGTGCCATTCAGGGCGCCGCACGGGCCTGGACAGATCGTGTCGAACGAGAGGGAGTGAAAAGCCCAGTGGTTCTTGAGCGTGCGCGCGAACTTCAGCGTATCCGTTCCCGCCTTCGGGCAGCTCGAGCTCGAGTCCGCGCCGTGGTGCACGATTCCCCACTCCAGAAACTTCGTGCAGCCCTGCAGGTCCGCCGCGGTCGCCACGATCTCCTTGAGGTCGAGCGACGGCTGGAGCGTGAGCGGCTTCGAGGGGGCGGACTTTCCAGCCTCGACCGTCACGACCTTGAGGGTCACGCTCTTCGGGTCCGCGAAGCCCTGCAGGTCGGGCACGACGGATTCGATCGAGGTGTCCGACCACGACCCGATCGACATCTGCGTGTTCCCGTCCGACAGGAGGAGCATTCCCCTTGCGTCCCTGAAGCCGCACCCCGTCACGAGAACCGGGTCGCCCGGCTGGAAGACGTTCGGCGTCACCGCGTCGATGCGAAGGCTCGCCAGGCAGGCGGTCTTGTCGAGCGCCGCCTTCGAAACAGCCGCCGATTTGAGCGCCGTGAACGAGGCCTTGAGGGACTGCGCGCGGGCCGTCTTCCTCGCGGTCTCCTGGCTCAGAACCCGCTGCGACTCCTGGCCCGAGAACGCCTTGAACCGCGCCTGCACGTCGGGCGAGACGCGGACCGCGGTTTTCGGAACGTCGGCGGCGCCCCCCGAAGCGGCTGGAAGCAGAAGAGCTGCCGCGATCAGGGCGGATGTCGTTCGAAGCTGCATCGAAATCTCCTTGAAGAGGGTTTTCTCCAAGGTAGGTGGCCCCTTTCGCGACCGCAAGCCATGCAGATGGCTCAGCGCGGGATGACGCCCCCGGCCTCGACCACCGCCGGAAAGAGCGCGGAGTCGCGGCGGATGTTGAGGAGGGCGTCGGCCGTCTCCGGAGACGTCTTGCGGAGCAGCGCCGCAAGGTTCGCGCGCGCCCCCTCGTCCACAGGGACTTTCGACACGGCCTCGACGGTGACGGCCGTCTTCGGGAACCGCTTCCCGCCGCCTTCCTTGAGGACGACGTCCGCCATGAGGGGATTCGGGTCCAGGACCTTCACGCCCGGATGGCCGGCCGCCGCGAACGCCTGCTCCCAGAGGGGCTTCACGTAGCCGTAATGAGTGCAGTTGAGGCTCACGACGAGGGGGCCGCCCTTCGTCGTTTTCTTCTCCAGCGCCTCGGCGACGAACTTCTTCACGTAGCCGACCGTCTCGGCGCTGTCCGATCCGCGCTCGATGGCGCCCGCCAGCTTCGGACACGCTTCGCCCACGACGTGATCCGGCGCGACGCCCTGGGCGACGAGCAGCTTCTTGTGGGCCTCCGACTCGATCGTCGTCTTCGTCGCGAAGACGAGAGCCGTCGCATCGGGCTTCGACGCAAGTTCCTTGCGGATGAGGCCGGCGCCGAGGCCGACGATCTCGACGGTCTCGACACCGCCCGTCTTCGCGTGCTCCGTGCGCGGCCAGACCACGGACAGCGTGTTGCACGCGATCAGGATGAGGTCGGGCTTGAAGCGCGCCTCCATGGCCGTGAGTGCGCCGTCGAAGATGCGGACCTTGTCCGCGTCGTTTCTCAGATCGTTGTAGCCGAAGGCAGGGTCCGGCTCGGCGTTCACGAAGACGATGCGCGCGGACTTCACGATCCCGCTCGCGGGCAGGCGCGCCGCAAGGTCTGCCGCGACCGAGAGGCCGCCGAGGCCGGAGTCCGTGACGACGATCGTGACGTCGGCCTTCTTCTTCGCAATCTCGGCGAATGCGGCCGGGCTCCCGGCGCGCGCAACACCCGGGGCGAGCGCGAGCGGGAGGAGAAGAGCAGCGAGGAGCGGGAAGCGCCGGGGCGTATTTCGAATGGCCATACGCCCCGGAGCTTAAACCGTCGGGCCCTACTCGAGCGGGATGCGCTTCGCGTTACGCGAGAGCCACTGCTCGTAGGTCTGGAGTCCCGGGAAAAGGCTTCTCGAGAATTCGACGCTCCGGGCCGCGCAGAACTCGTCGCTGAAGTCCCGGTTGAACTGGAACATGTTGCCCATGTCGTCGGCGCCGGGGAATCCGAAGCCGCGGTAGACGTCGGGGGACACGGCGTTGTAGCCCACCTCGCGGCCGAGCGCCTTCGTGAGCCCGGCGGCCAGCTCGGCACCCGTCAGGTGCTGCCCGGCGATCCCGACGCTCTTCCCGATGTACATCGGGCCGGCCTTGAAGATCGCGTAGGCGCACGCGCCGATGTCCTCCGCGGCGATGCCGGGGAGCTTCTTGTCGCCCATGGGCATCGCGATGGCGAGCGAGCCGTCGGGGCCCTTCTTCGGGCCCGCCCCGAAGAAGATGAAGTTGTCCCAGTAGAACGACGTGTACAGGAACGTCGTCGGGACGCCGAGGTCGGTGAAGAAGTGGTTGGATTCGCCCTTCGCGTCGAAATGCGGGACCTTGTACTTGCCCTGAAGCGTCGGCATGCGGTTGTCCGAAAGCGGGATCCACTTCCGCGAGTCTTCCAGCGTGGACCAGATCGCATGCTTCACGCCGGCGTCCTTCGCCGCCTTCGCCATCGCCGCCGCGTGGGCCATCTCCTTCTCCGGGGAGAAGTGAGCCCAGAAGAACGTGACGCAGTACGCGCCGTATGCGCCCGTGAACGCTTTCTTCAGGCTCTCCGCGTCGTCCACGTCCCCCGCGACGACTTCGGCGCCGAGCTTCGCGAGCTCCTTCGCCTTGTCGGAATTGACGTCGCGTGTGATGGCCCGGGCGGCGAAACCGCCGCTGGGGTCCGCGAGGATCGCCCGGACGAGTCCGCTGCCCTGCGCGCCGGTGGCGCCGACGACGGCGATGATCTTCCTGTCTGCCATGGTGAGTCTCCTTGCGATAGCATCTCAATCCTAGAGGAAAAAGCCTATGAGAGAAACGCCGGCTCCGCGGGGAGTCCTACGCTCCGTGCTTCTTCTACGGATTCTCTTCGTGCTGGGTATCGGCTCTGCCAGCGCCCTGAAGGCACAGTCGCAGGCCGCGCCGCCTGCGCCGACGCTCAAGCCGGTCCGGCCCGGGCAGGCCCCGCCGAACCCGTATTCGAAGAAGCTGATTGCACGCGGAAAGCTCCTCGTCGTTTCCAGCGGCTGCAACGACTGCCACACGCCCTGGGTCTTCAACCCGGAGCTGGGAGTGCCCGCCCCCGACTGGACCCGCATGCTCTCCGGACATCCCGAGGGCGGGCCGGACCCGCAAGGCGAGGTCGGCCCGGCCGACATCGGCATCATCGGCCCGACGTTCACGAGCTTCAAGCTGCCCTTCGGCATCACGTACTCGCCGAACCTGACGCCCGACATCGACACGGGAACGGGGTCCTGGACCGAGAAGATGTTCATCGACGTCTTCCGGAAAGGCCGGCACCTCGGAGGCGACGGCAGGCCCGTCTATCCGCCGATGCCCTGGGATTCGTACCGGAACCGGTCGGACGAGGACCTCAGGGCGATGTTCGCCTACCTCAGGTCCATCCCGCCGCTGCGCAACCTGCCGCCCACCGAGAAGGTTCCGCCTCCGGTTGAAGGCGCCATCATCGAGCTGAACGACAAGGTCATCGCCCTGCAGGCGAACCCGAAGGTGAAGCTCGAGGCCCCGAAGAACGGGCCGCCGCCGCCTCCCCCCCTCGCCCTCAAGCCGATCGTTCGCGGCAAGGCGCCGAAACGATCCTATTCAGCCGAGCTGGTCGCGAGGGGCAAGATCATCGTGATGGCGGGCGCATGCAACCACTGCCACACGCCATGGGTTTACGACCCGGTGCTGGGCGCTCCCGCGCCCGACTGGTCGCGGATGCTCTCAGGACACCCCGAGGGCGCGCCCGATCCGCAGGGCAAGCCCGGCCCGCAGGACATCGCGCTCATCGGGCCGACGTTCACGAGCTTCCAGCTGGCCTTCGGCACCGTGTACTCGAAAAACCTCACGCCGGACGTCGAGACCGGGAGCGGAGGCTGGACCGAGGAGAAGTTCCTGAAGATCTTCCGAACGGCTCGCCATCCGGACGGCCGCGTCCTCCTGCCGCCCATGCCGTGGGACATGGTCCGGATCCTTCCCGACTCGGACCTCCGCGCGGTCTACGCATACCTGCAGTCGATTCCGCCGCTCCGGAACGAAGTCCCCGAATCCAAGGTCCCGCCGGAAGTGCAGAAGATGCTGGAGGGCGTGAACGCGAAAATGCTCCTGCACCCGCCCGGGCCGCACTAGCGCTTCTTCGTCACCTTCGCGATCGTGATCTTGAAGCCGTCCGGGTCGGTGAGGGAGAAGTCGCGCATGCCCCATGGCTGGTCCGTCGGCGGCTGGTCGAGCGTGCCGCCGCGGGCCACGATGCCCTTCGCCATCGCGTCGATGTCCCCCGTCGCCATGCAGTAGAGACGGAAGCCCTCGCCCTTCTTGCGGTCGCGGCCCTTCTTCCAGTCGTCCTGGCCGAGCATGAAGACGACACTGCCCGCCCGAAGCTGGGCGCCCGCCACCTTCCCGTCGTGCATCCACGTCTCCTCGACGACGAACCCGACGACGTCGCGGTACCAGACGAGGCTCTTCTCGAGGTCGTTCGCCGTGATGCCCGGCGCCACGCTGTCGAGCTTCCATCCCGGCTTCGCGGCCGGCGCGCGCCGTTTCGCGGGAGTCTTCTTCGCGGCCTTCGCTTTCTTCGGGGAGGACTTCGCGGCGGTCTTCTTCGCCTTCTTCTTCGTGGCCATGGTTCAACTCCTTCGCAGCGGGATGAGGTTCTTCAGACGGGGCTCTTGCAGATACACGCCCAGCCACGGAAAACGCCGAGGACGATCTGGACCCAGATCGGGTCGCCGACTCGCCAGTGCGTGCAGATCGCGCCGCCGACGTAGCCGGAGAGGAGGATGGCCCCGAGGATCGACGACGCCGGCACGAGGTAGAGCACGACGCACGCGGCCTCGAGGATGTCGAGCGGCGCCGCGATCGAGATCGGGAGCCCGAGTGCGCGAATCCCTTCTCGAGGTCCGGCCCGCCCTTGAGCTTCAGGATCGCGCTGAACAGGAACAGGAGGCTCGCGAGGACCGAGACCGCGCGCCCCACCCAGTCTGGTCTGATGTCCGCCATCGCCATCCCGGCATCCTCCGCCGGCCGCATCCTACTCGCGGTAGATCGCGAACGCCGCACCCTGCGGATCGGCCAGACGGCGAAGCGGCCCGTCCCCTCGATGGTCGGCGGTGGCACGTACGTTCTCGCGCCGAGCGATGCGGCCAGCGCCGCCGCCGCGTCGCAGTCGGCGACGGCGAAGTACGGCAGCCAGTGCGCGGCACGCGCACGCCGTCCGGAGGCGCCATCATTCCGCCGATCGGCCGCTCGCCCAACATCCTCCGTGTACGTCATGCCGCCGCCCGTGCCCGTCTTCGCCTTCCAGCCGAAGAGCGCCGTGTAGAACGCCTCGGCCTTCGCCGTTTCGTTCGTATTGAGCTGGCCCCAGCAGAAGCCGCCGGGCTCGTTGTGGATGCCGATGCCCCTGTTCTCCTTCGCCTCCCAGACGCAGAAGTTCGCGCCCGTCGGGTCGGCGAGGACCGCCATCTTCCCGAAGCTCCCGACCTCGAACGCCGGAGCGGTGATCTTTCCGCCCAGCTCGGCCGCGCGGCCGGCCGAAGCTTCGGCGTTCGCCGACGCGATGTAGAGCATCCAGTGCGGCGGCACGCCGGGCATCTTCGCGGCGTCCAGCGTGTAGCAGGCGGCCGCGTCGCGCCCCTTCAGCTTGAAGATCGTGTAGGTCATGCCGGGACCCATGTCGTTGTCCGCGGGCGACCAGCCGAAGAGCTTTCCGTAGAACTCCTTTGCCGCCTTCTGGTCCGTCGTCGCCAGCTCGATCCAGCAGAACGCTCCGGGGGCGTGAGTCGAAACCTCGGCCATGTGCGCACCTCCTGCGATTTCCTCTTGATACGGAGTCTCGACTGCCGGGGTTTCAGCCCTTCGCCAGGTACGCCACGAGCTGGTCCATCGTCCCGCCGAAGCCCTTCTCCATCGACCCGATGCCGCCTTCGAAGGCCTTGCGCTCGGCCTCCGCGGCGTGGAACGGGTACCCCTCCAGCGTGAGCGTCGTCTTCCCGCCCGCCTCCTCGAACGTGAGGACGTTCAGGACCTCCAGCGGCCAGTCGGCCGCCATCGGGTGGCGCGTCACGCCGCCGTTCTCGTCGGAGAAGGACACGACGAAGGCGAGGCGCGAGGGCTCGACGACCTCCCGGTAGACGAACCGGCCCCACATCGACGCCTTGCCGTCCGGGGCGGTCTGGCCGTAATGGAAGATGCCGCCGGGCCTGAGGTCCATCGTCCCACCCGCCCACGCGAACCCCTTCGGCCCCACCAGCAGGACAGCCGCGGGGCTTCGGTCCACGCCTTCCAGAGATCGCGCGGCGCGTCGAACGTGCGTGTCAGGACGAGCTTCGGCCCGCCCGCGAGCGCCGCGAGGTGATTCTCGAGTCGGTCCATCGTCTGGCGGTTGCCCTGGAGCGCCCCGAAAACGTTCACGAAGCGGTCGCGACTCTCCCGCGTCGCGCAGACCATCCGCATCGAGACGCGCGTCTTTCCGCTGCCCTCGTCCGTGAACGTGAGGGTCACGTCGAACCGGTCCTCGTCGCGGTCGGCCGAGCCGTGCTCGTAGACGAGGCGCTCGGGGCGGACGACCTCCACGTACCGGGTGAGGTTCGGGTAGTCGGTCCCGTCCGGGCCGTGCATGGTGAGGCGCCAGACGCCGCCGGGCCTCACGTCCATCTCGTGCGTCGTGACCGTGAAGCCGTTCGGCCCGTACCAGCGCGCCAGGTGTTTCGGGTCCGTCCACGCCTGCCAGACGAGGTCGCGCGGCGCGTCGAAGACGCGCGTCGTCGCGATCTCGCGGTCGGCGGTCGGGCTCGACGACGCGCCGGCCGCGTTCGATTCCACGAGAGCCGTCGCGAGGCGCTCGAGAGACTGAGACCAGCCCGGCTTCTGGCCACGGGCCATCATCGGATCGCTCGGGATGGTCTGTCGCACCGTGAGGCGTGTCTTCCCGCCCTCTTCCTCGAACGTCACGGTCGTCTCGACTCGGATTTCGTCGTGGTCGAGCGCCGACCAGACGAGGCGCGAAGGCGCCTCCACCTCGCGGACGAAGCCGTCCAACGGGTACTCGGTCCCGTCCGGCGCGCGCATGACGAGCGAGAACGGCCCGCCGGGGCGCAGCGCGACCTCGCCGCGCGGCGCCGTGAAGCCCATCGGCCCCCACCAGCGCGCGAGGTGCGCGTGCGAGGACCACGCCTCCCACACGAGCGCGCGCGGCGCGTCGAAGAGGCGAGAGATGACGACGACTTCGAGCGCCCCGGGCGCGCCTTCAGGGGCGGCGGGTTTTACGGCCATGGCGGGTCTCCTTCTTGGCGGCTTTTTCGTCCCGCGCCTTCAGCTCGCGCAGGTAGTCGTCGAGGCGGTCGAGGCTCTCTTCCCAGAATCGGCGGTAGTGCTCCACCCAGTCCGCGACCTCGCGCAGGCGGCCCGCCTCGAGGCGGCACGGACGCCGCTGCGCCTCCCGGCCGCGCGCGATGAGTCCGGCGCGCTCGAGCACTTTCAGGTGCTTGGAGACGGCCGGCAGGCTCATGTCGAACGGCTTCGCGAGCTCCGTGACTCCGGCCTCCCCCGCGGCGAGGCGCGCGAGGATGGCGCGCCGGGTGGGATCCGCGAGCGCGGAGAACGTGGAGCTGAGGGCGTCAGGCGAGGGCGTCATGATCCGTGTGGCGTACTTAACCACATGGTTAAGTTATGGCGACGGAGTCTCGACGTCAAGGAAATTCTTCAACCCGGATTGCACGCCGCGGCGCGGGCGAGGAGCAGCTCGCGCTCCCTGCGGTTCGCGGCGAGGGCCGCGGCCCTCTCGAACTCCTCCCGCGCCTCGTCCGGGCGGCCGAGCCTCGCGAGGAGGTCGCCACGCACGCTCGGCAGGAGGTGGTAGTCCGCGAGCGCGGGCTCCCCCGCGAGCGCGTCGACGAGCGCGAGGCCCGCGGCCGGTCCGTCCGCCATCGCGACCGCGACCGCGCGGTTCAGCTCGACGACGGGGGACGGCGCCGCCACCGCGAGGTCGCCGTACAGCGCCGCGATCCGCGCCCAGTCGGTCTCCCCCGCCGTGCGCGACTGCGCGTGACACGCGGCGATCGCGGCCTGAAGCGCGTACGGCCCGCGGCCGCCGAGCGCCTCGGCACGCGCGAGAGCCGCGAGCCCGCGCCCGATGAGGAGGTGATCCCATCGGCCGCGGTCCTGGTCGAGGAACAGGACGGGCTCTCCCCGGGGCCCGATCCGCGCCTTCGTCCGCGAAGCCTGGATCTCCATGAGCGCGACGAGCCCGTGGACCTCGCGCTCCGAAGGCGCGAGGGTCGCCAGGATCCGGCCGAGACGGAGCGCCTCCTCGCAGAGCTGCGGGCGCATCCAGTCGTCGCCCGCGGTCGCCGCATACCCTTCGTTGAAGATCAGGTACAGGACCTCGAGGACCGAGGAGAGGCGCGCGTCGCGGTCCGGACCGCGCGGCACCTCGAACGGTACGCGGGCGTCCGCGAGCGTCCGCTTCGCGCGCACGAGGCGCTGGGCGATCGTGGCCTCCGGCACGAGGTAGGCCCTCGCGATCTCCGCGGTGGAGAGCCCACCGAGGAGGCGCAGCGTCAGCGCCACGCGCGCCTCGCGGGAGAGGACGGGATGGCAGGACGTGAAGACGAGCCTCAGGAGGTCGTCGCCGATGTCGTCGTCCAGCGCCGCGTCGAGGTCGGCCACTGCCCTCTCGCGCTCCGCCTCGAGGTCGCGGCCGATCTCCCCGTGCGCGCGCTCGACGCGCCGCCCGCGGCGAAGGTGGTCGATCGCCCGATTCTTCGCGGCCGCCATGAGCCAGGCCGCCGGGTTGTCCGGCACGCCCGTCTCGGGCCAGCGCTGGAGCGCCGCGACGAGCGCATCCTGCGCGAAGTCCTCCGCGAGGCCGACGTCTCCCGTCATGCGCGCGAGTGCCGCGATGAGCCGCGAGGACTCGATGCGCCAGATCGCGTCGATCGCGCGATGGGCCTCGGGAGCGGACACGGGGGAGGATTAGAGCATCGTCCCCTCGTGTCCGCGGTGCATCACGACTTCGACTGCTTTTCGAACTGCGCGCGCAGCTGCGCCTTCCGCTCCTGGCGTTCCGGGGGGACCTCGAGGCCGAAGTCCTCCCATTCCATGACCTGGCGGATCTCGATCTCCGAGTCGCCCGGCATCGGGTTCGGGCAGCGCTTCACCCACTCGATGGCCTCTTCCTTCGACTTCACCTGCCAGAGCCAGAAGCCCGCGACGAGCTCCTTCGTCTCTGTGAACGGCCCGTCGACGACCGTCCGCTTCGTCCCGGAGAAGCGCACGCGGACGCCCTTGGAACTGGGCTGCAGGCCCTCGGCCGCCAGCAGGATCCCGTTCTTGACGAGCTCCTCGTTGAACTTGCCCATGTCGGCGAACGCCTGCTCGCTCGGCATGACGCCCGCCTCGCTGTCCTTCGTCGCCTTGACCATCACCATGAATCGCATTTTCGTCGCCTCCCTTCGGCCGGGATGTCCCCGCCTCCATCCCTACGACGACGGAGGCCCCCCGAAATCGACACGCCGGGCGAGAAATCTTCTCAGCCGCGTTCGAGGCTCCAGCATGTTTCGTGGGGCTCGTGCTCTATCCTCGATCGGGATGTTCGGTCGACGACTCGTCCTTTTGGCCGGCCTGCTCCTCCTCCTGCTCTGCTGCGGGTCGCCCGTCTGGGCCGCGCGGTATCGCGTCGTCGACTCGAACGGAAAACCCGTGCCGGCCGCCCGTGTCTCGATCCTCGGACGCGCGGATTCCGTCGCGGCTGGCCCGCAGGGAGAGCTGACGCTCGTTTCCGAGCCGACGCCGCCCTTCGAGCTCGGCGTCTTCGCGCCGAGCGGCGCATGGCTCGGCAGCGTTCGCGTCGAGCGCCTGCCGTCCGAAGGCTCGATCCAAGATCTGGCCCTTCCCGACGCGCGACGCATCGAGGTAGTCGTGTCGGCTCCGACCACGCCGTCGCTCCTCGCGCCGCCGGCCGACGCGGTCTCGCTCATCCCGCGGCGCGAATGGGAGCAGCGGAACCCGAACCGGCTGACCGAGATCATCGAGACGCTGCCCGGGGTCAGCAAGAGCGACGAGAGCACGAGCTCGGTGCCGGTCATCCGCGGACTCGATCGCGGGCGAACACTCGTGATGCTCGACGACGGCCGGGTCACCGCCGAGCGCCGCGTCGGGCCGTCGGCCTCGTACCTGAACCCGTTCGCCCTCGAGAACGTCGAAGTCGTGCGCGGGCCCGGCACGGTGGCGTACGGCTCGGACGCGCTCGGCGGCATCGTCCACGCGAAAACGCCGATGCCCACTCCCGGCGACTTCGGCCTCCGCTACAGCTTCACCGCGGGAACCGGCGGCACCCCGGAGACGACCGGCGGCGTCGGCCTCAACGTTCCGGTCGGGACGACCGCATTCGGGCTCAGCTTCTACCAGCGGGCCCAGAGCGACTACGAGTCCCCGGCCGGGACGCAGGACAACTCGGCCATGCGGGACCGGGGCTTGTCGGCCCGCTGGCTTGTCCCCGCGGGCGCGACGCGCCTCTGGGTCGGCTACCAGATCGACCAGGTGCGCGAGATGGGCAAGCCCCAGGCAGACCTGCCCACGACGCGCACCTTCTATCCGCTCGAGGATTCGTCGCGGTTCACGCTGGGGCTCGACACCCAGGACGTCCTCGGCTTCTCGTCGGTCGAGCTCCGCGCCTTCGGCGGCGACTACCGGATCGTGACGAACCGTCAGAGGCGTCCCGTCGGGACGACGCCGCTCCGCAACACGATGTCCGACGTCGACGCGAAGGACTTCTCCGTGCGGCTCCTCGGACGGCGGGCGGCCGGACCCGCGGGGCTCCGCGTAGGTGTCGACGTCAACGGGCGCTTCGGCCTCAGCGCCCTCAACATCACCGGGAACTTCGACGCCGCGGGGAATCCCACAACGACCACCATGGAGGTCGCCATCGAGGACGCCCGGCGGACGGACTGGGGCGCCTTCGTCGAGGGCGACGTGCCTCTCGTCGCCGACCGGCTGACGCTCACCGCCGGGCTGCGGGGCGACCTGGTCTCGACTCGGAACACGGGGGGCTACTACGGCGACCGTTCGACCTCGGACGGGGCCTTCTCCGGCTTCGCGACGCTTTCCTTCGACGTGGCCCGGGACTGGAAGATCGCCGCTCAGTACTCGCACGGCTTCCGTGACCCGTCGCTCTCGGACCGCTACTTCCGCGGCGTCTCGGGCCGCGGGTTCGTGATAGGCAACCCGGATCTCACCGCCGAGACCTCGAACCAGTGGGACCTCGCCGTGCGCGGTCGTCTCGGACCGGTGGGAGTCGGTCTCTTCGGCTACGTCTACCAGATCGCAGATCTCGTGGAGCGATACCCGTCGGGGACGGACAACCTCTTCCGGAATCGGGGCGAAGCCCGGATCGAGGGCGTCGAGCTCCAGGCCGACTGGCAGGTGTCGAGGCGGCTCGTCGTGCGTGTCACCGGTTCGCTCTCGCAGGGAAACATCCTCGACGATGGCTCCTGGGCGACCGACATCCTCCCGCCCACGGCCCAGCTCATCGTCGAGCACGAGCCGATCGACGGGCTCACCTGGCGGGCCCGGTTCCTCGCGATGGCGCGCGACGACCGGCCCGGCCTTGCCGAGGTCCCGATCGCGGGCTACGGGCGGCTAGACCTGTCTGCCGGTTACCGCCTCTCCGACTTCCTGACGATCAACGTCTCGGTCCGAAACGTCTTCGACAAGGCGTACGCCGACTCCGCGGACGAGAACAACGTCCTCGCGCCGGGCCGAGGGGCGATCCTGAGCCTCGCGGGACTGTTCTAGGGGGTTCGCCGAAATGAACAGCGCCGAACCGGAACGCGGCGGGCCCGTCGGCCTCGGGTGCGGCCTCTTGCTCGGACTCGCCGTGGGCGCGGCGTGGGTCGTCCTCGACGGATTCCCCCCGTGGACCTTCGTCGTCCCGGCCGTGGCCCTCGCGGCGGTCGCGTACTTCTACGGCGACCGTTTCTGGGAGTGGCTCGCCGAGCACGGCTGGAAGCTGCCCTGGTTCTAGGCCGCCGCGCGCACGCCAGCCGGGCCTCGTGAACCTTTTCCCGCTCCTCCCGTTTGACAACGGCATGAGCGTCCGACCTCTCCGTGCCGCCCTCGCCCTCTGCCTTGCTCTCCCCGCCCTCTCGACGCTCGCCGGGGACTTTGGCGGCGTCGAGCAGGCCCTCCGATCGGAGATGGAGGCGAAGCGGATCCGCGGAGCCGCCGTCGCGGTCGTGCACGGCGACGCCGTCGTCTTCGAAACGGGCCTCGGCGATTCCGACCCGCAGAATCTCCATCCCGTCACCGCGGGGACGTTCTTCCGCATTGGTTCCACGACGAAGGTGTTCGTCGCGACGGCGGCCCTCCTCCTCGCGCACGACGGGCGTCTCGATCTCGACAGGCCGGTGTCCGAATACGTCTCCGGCCTCGCCCCGAAGGTCGGGCGCCTCACGACGAACCAGCTCCTGACCCACACGGCGGGCCTCTTCGACGACGCGCCCATGGAGGGCGCCGGGGACGACGGCGCTCTCGGGCGTGAAGTGCGGACGTGGACCGACGAAAGGGTCTTCCTCCCGCCCGGCCGATTCCTCTCCTACTCGAACCCCGGCTACTGGCTCGTCGGGCACGTGATCGAGACCGTCGCAAAAGAGCCGTTTGCCGATGCGATGGAGCGCCTCGTCCTCAGGCCTCTCGGCATGGCGCACTCGACGTTCCGCCCGGAGGCCGCGGCCCGTCTCCCCCTCGCGTCGCCGTTCGACGGCCGCCGCCGGGAGATCGTGCCTGCTCCCAATCACGCAGGCACTCTGCCCTCCGGATCGCTCTATTCGAGCGCGCGGGAGATGGCGCGCCTGCCGATCGCCCTCATGAACGGCGGCCGCCTCGACGGCCGCCAGGTCCTCCCCGCGGACGTCGTCACCGCCCTTCTCACGTCCCGCGTCGACGTGCCCGAAAGGCCCGGAGGCCGCTACGGTTACGGCCTCCTCTTCGAAACGCGGCGGGGCGCCCGCCACGTCTTTCACACCGGAGGCCGGGCGGGCTACGGCTCGATCCTCCGAATGGTCCCGGACGAGAAGTTCGCCGTGGTCGTCCTCGCGAATCGGACGTCAGCCGTGATGGGCCGGACCGCCGACGCCGCGACCGCCGCGTTCGTCGCGCAGGGTCCCGCGGCGCCGCAGGCGACCTCGAAGCCGTTCCGGAACGACGCCGCGCCCTTCGAAGGGACGTTCGAGTGCCCCATGCCGTTGAAAGTGGAGCTCTACACCCGGGGCGTTCTGCACCTCAAGCGGGGCTTCATGCGGGCACCCCTCAATCGGCGGTCGGACGGCCTCTTCACCGATTCCGTGCTCGTCCTCGCCGTCACGCGCGGGCCGGACGGGCGCGTGGACTACCTCCACACCGAGCTTCACACGCTCGCGCGCAGGAACTGAGGCCGTATCGCCGGAATCGCAGGCCTATTTCAGCCGCGGCGCCAGCCAGTCGACCCACCGGCGGAAGACTTCCCGGGTGCGCACGGGGTCGCCCGGGAAATGGCCCTCGACCGGGATCGCGACGAACGACGTCTCGACGCCGGCTTCCTTCAGCGCCCGGAAGAGCTTGAACGCCTGCGTGTACGGGACGCGGAAGTCGCCGGTGTCCGAAAGGATGAGCGTCGGCGTCTTCGCCCGCGTCGCGTACGTGATCGGCGACTGCGCGCGGTAGAGCGCGTCGCCTCCGGCCGAGAACGGCGTCGCATTCCCCTTCATCGCGTACCGCATCTGGACGTTGAAGTCCGCGAAGGAGTACTGGTCCGCGAGGTCCGTCACGGGGGCGCCCGCGACCGCCGCCTTCCAGCGCGTGTCGTGTCCGATGAGCCAGCTCGTCATGTACCCGCCGTAGGACCACCCCGACACCGCGATGCGCGCCGGGTCGACGAAGCCCTTCTTCACGAGGGCGTCGACGCCCGCGAGAACGTCCCGGCCGGGGCCGTCGCCCGCGTCGTTGAAGATCGCGCGCTGGTAGGCGTTCCCGCGGTTGTCGCTCCCGCGGTAGTTGGGCATGAACACCGCCCAGCCCTGCGCGGCGAACAGATGGGCCGGGGCCGGGAACGCGCGCGTCGACGCGGCCTGCGGACCGCCGTGGATGTAGAGGACGAGCGGGACCTTCGCGCCCGGCGCGAGGCCCGGCGGCAGGACGACGACGCCGTCCTCCTCGAAGCCGTCCGGCCCCTTCCACGTGAACGTCTCGACCTTTCCGAGGTCGCGGCCGGCGATCTCGGCGTTCAGGTCGGTGAGGCGCTTCGGCGCGGACGCGGCCGACGCCATCCACCACAGCTCCCCGGGGCGCCCGGGCTCGCTCCCGACGAACGCGATCGAGCCGTTCGGGCCGACGGACGGGTCGACGAAGAACGACCATGCGGGATTGACGTCGCCGAGCTCGAGCCTCTTCGCGGGGCCGTCCAGCGGCGCCAGCCAGAGCGAGATGTGCGTCCCGTCGTTGCCCCCGACGATCAGGGCCTTCCCGTCGGGCGTCCAGACGGACGCGTAGAGGCACCGGTCTATCGGCTTCGTGAGGTTTACTCCCTCGCCGCCGGCCGCCGACGTCACGTGAATGTCGTTCACGTTGTTCGGGTCGCGGTCGCGCGGGCACCAGTACGAGACCCTCGACCCGTCGGGCGAGAAGACCGGGAACCCCTCGAAGTGCGTCTTGCCCGTCAGCGCGCGGATCGCGCCGGACTCGACGTCGAGGATCCGGACCGTGGCGGCGTCGTTGTCGCCCGAGTGCGGCGTCTCGACGCGGACGAACGCGAGGGACTTCCCGTCCGGCGACCACGACAGGGGCGAGGACGGCGGGCTGGGAGGAAGAGCCGCGGGCAGGCTCCACGCGCCCGACGTCAGCCGCTTCGCCTCGCCGCCCTCGGCCGGAACGAGCCAGACGTGCACCGGCATCGGCGGCTCGGACACGTAGAGGCTGTCGCTGCCGACCTCGAACAGGTCGTTGCCCTTCTCGATCTCGGCCTTGTTCGGCCGCTCGTCCTCGGCGGCGAAGGCGAACGCCTTGCCGTCGGGCCGCCACGCGAAGTGCTGGACGCCCGCCGGCGCGCTCGTCACCTTCCGGGCCTCGCCGCCCGCCATCGGCAGGACGAAGACCTGCGGCTTCGCGTCCTTCCCCGCCCCGTCGGCCGCGAGGAACGCGAGGCGGTCGCCGGACGGCGACCAGCGCGGGTGGGAGACGCCCTTGCGGTCGTGCGTGAGGGCGCGCATCGCGCCCGTCGCGGCGTCCACGAGATTCAGCTCGGGCAGCCACTTGTTCTTCGCGGGGTCCGCGCGCGTCACGACGACGGCGATCGACTTGCCGTCCGGCGAGATCCGCGGCGACGACAGCCGGACGATCTTCTCGAAGTCGTCGACCGAGAAGCGCTTCTTCGCGGGAGCGGAGGCGGCCCCGGGCGCGGTCGGGCCCCGCTCGAGGATTCCACCCTCAGGTTCGAGAAGTATCCGTCGGTCGACGCGTGGGACCAGAGCGCGACCGCGCCCTGGGCGGCGCCGAGCTTGAGGTCCTTCACGACGAGCGCGGGGTTTGCGGCCCCGTTCACGTAGAGACGCGCCGTGGTCCCCGACACGACGATCTTCATCGACGTCCAGGCGCCCGTCTCGAGGTCGGCGTACGCCTCGTAAACGCCCGGGCTCTCTTTCCGCAGCCGGTGCCAGGGGAAATCCGGCAGCGACTCGTACTGCACGGAACGGTTGCGTCTCAGCTGGTCGTCCGCGCGGCCGTTCGTGGGGCGCAGGTAGACGATCTCCCCGCGCGCGCCGCTCTCCGAGAGCCGGAACTCGACGCCGATGAAGCCCCTCGAGTCGGCGGGCGCGCCGGCGCGCGGCGCGCCCGCGACGTCGACCTCGATGGTGCCATCCCCGAAGTCCGCCCCGGTCACGATCGCGACCACGGCCTTGTCCGCGGAGCCCGGCGCGGCCGAAGGCGCCAGGTGCACCGCGCGCCTTCCCCGATACGTTACGACCTCGGCGGCTCCGCCGACGACTTCGAGACCACTCGGTGTGTCGAGGCGGTGCGCCGTCGAAGCGGCCGGAGGGACCGCGGGGGGCGCCGCCGCCGCTGCGGAAATCCAGAGACACGAGGCCAGGACAAGTCCGCGACCGTACATGGATCCTCCATGCGAACCGGCAGTATGTTCGTCGAGGGATCCTACGCAGGCGGGGGGCGAAGGTTTAACAGGAGGAGCCGTCGGACCGCGCTTCGCGTGCCGGCCTGCTGCGCCGCACCGCCTCGCGTCTCCCGAGCTCCTCCCGGACCTCCCGGACGAACTGCGCCTCGAGCGCCGCGCGCACCCGGGCCTCGGCCGCGACGCGGGAGGCCTCGATGAGAGCGCTGCACTCAGGGCAGGCGAGAGGCCTTACCCATGCGCCGGCGACGCCGTGGACGCAGGGGATCCCGGGCAGCGCGAGCGCGATCTCACGTTTCCGGGCGGCGATCCCGTCGGGATCCCATCGACTCCGGAAGCCAAGCACGAGGCGGCCCAGCAGCTCGATTCGCGTGCCCCGAACATAGTCCCGGCCCGGCGAATGAGCCACTCCAGGGGAATTGCTCGCGGTGACGAGAGGAAATGGTCGGGACGGTGGGATTCGAACCCACGACCCCTTGAACCCCATTCAAGTACGCTACCAGGCTGCGCCACGTCCCGACCGGAGACACGCGTCGAAAGGCCGTAAAGCCCTTCGGGGGTAGCGGTTTATACCACGCTGCCGAGCCCGTTGCAGGTCAGTGGCAGGGCGCGTCCGCCGACGCCGGCGCGGCCCCGCCCATGTGCAGGTAGCGCATGACCGGGACGCCGAAGCCACGCGCGATCGTGAGCGCCGCGAACGCGACGAGGAGGACGCCGGCGATCCGCGCGACGTTCCTCCTCCACACGGCCGACAGCATCGACCCGAACGCGGCCGAGAGGAGCAGCGCCGGCACCGTCCCGAGCCCCACGCCCGCCATCGTGAGCGCGCCCTTGAGCGGGCTGCCCGTCGCCGCCGCCGCGCCGACGCCCGCGTAGACGAGCGGGCACGGGAAGAATCCCATCGCCATCCCGACCACGAGCGGGAATCCCGCGGGCCGCTGCTGGAGGAGCGGGCCCATCACGCGCGCCCAGTGCGGCGCGAGCCAGCGCGACAGCGCGTCGTCGCCGCGCCCGAGGAGGCCGAGGAGGGCGAGGCCCGCGAAGAGAAGCGCGAGACCCGCGGCCACCGTCACGATACGTCCGCCCATCGAGAGCGCCGCGCTCTTCACGATCGCGCCGCCGAGGGCTCCGGCGAGCGCGCCCAGGAACATGTACGACGTGGCCTTGCCGAGCTGAAGGAGGAGCTGGCTGGCGAGGAGCCTCCAGCTGCGCGCGCCCGCCGACGCGGCGGCGGCAAACCCGCCGCACATCCCGACGCAATGCGCGGACGCGGCGAACGTGAGGGCGGCGGCGACGGCGAACTCGTTCACGCGGAGACTCCCGGCAGCGGGAAGCGGGTCAACCGCTGCGAGTGGACGACGACGAGAAGGCTCGACGCGATCATCGCGACCGCCCCGAAGAGCGGGTGCAGGAGGCCGCAGACGGCGAGCGTGATCCCGATGCCGTTGTAGAAGAAGGCCCAGAAGAGGTTCAAGTGCGCGGTCCGGACCGTCCGGTGCGCGAGGTCGATCGTCCAGGGCAGCTTTCGGAGGTCGCCGCCGAGGATCGTCACGTCCGCGACCTCGCGCGCGAGGTCCGTGCCGGACTCCAGAGTGACGCCCGCCGACGCGACGCCGAGGGCCGGCGCGTCGTTGATCCCGTCGCCCACCATCACGGGCGACTCCCCTGCCCGCACCGAGGAACGGATCACGTCCAGCTTCCCCTCCGGCGAGAGGCCGCCGGCCGCGCGAAGGCCCGGAAAGTCCGCCGCGAAGGACGTGACGCGGGAAGGAAGATCTCCGGAGAGAACCTCGATGGAGAGTCCGCGTCCCCGGAGCGCGGCGACGGCCTCGGCGGATTCGGGACGGGTGCGATCGGAGAAGAGAAGAGTTCCTGCGAAAGTGCCCGAGCACGAGACATAGGCCGCTGCGAAACCCGGGGGCGCCGACGCGTCGGGAGCGCCTGCAAACGCGGCGGTTCCCACGCGAACGACCTCGCCGCCGATTCGCCCCTCCACGCCTTGCCCCGGCCGCGCCCTGAATTCATCCACCTTCAAAGAAATCTTCTCTTCTCTTTTCTTTTCTCCGGCGCCCGCGGCCGAGCAGATCGCACGGCCCACGGGATGTTCGCTGCCGTGCTCGAGAGCCGCCGCGAGAGCGAGGAGGCCGTCGCGGTCGAACCCTTGAGCAGGGCGCACGTCCGCGAGGGAGAGGATGCCGGTCGTGAGCGTGCCTGTCTTGTCGAGGAAGACGCGCTTCGCCCGCGCCAGCGCCTCGAACACCGCCCCCGAGCGCACGAGAACGCCTGCCGCCGCGGCCCGCCCGACGGCGGCCGTCGAGGCGAGAGGCGTCGCGATGCCGATCGCGCACGGGCAGGCGATGAGGAGGACCGAGAGCGCGTTCATGAGGCCTTCGCCGGGGCCGGCGCGATGCGTCCAGTACGCGAGCGTGCCGGCCGCGACGAGGAGGACGAACGGCACGAACGCGGCGGAGAGCCGGTCGACGAGCGGCGCGAGCGTGTAGCGGCCCGCGCGCGACTCGGCGACGAGCTTCACGAGGCGCGCGACGGTCGTCTCGGGCCCGGTGCGCCGGGCTTCGATCAGAAGGCTCCCGTCCTGGTTCAGCGTGCCGGCCGCCACGTGGTCGCCCGGGCCGCGCGAGGCGGGGACGCTCTCCCCGGTGATCTCGGCCTCGGAGACGCTCGCCGTCCCGTCCACGATCGTGCCGTCCACGGCGATGCGCTCGCCGGGGCGGACGCGGATGACGTCGCCGGGGCGCAGCGCGTCCACGCTGACGCGTTCCTCGAGGCCATTCACGACCCGCGACGCCTCCGACGGGAGCTCCTGGACGAGCGCGACGAGCGCGTCGGTCGTTCGGGCGCGCGAGGAGGCCTCCAGGTATCGCCCGATCGTGACGAAGAGGAGAATTCCCATGGCCGTGTCGAGGTAGATCGGGCCGCCGCCCGACAGGACGGAGCGGACCGAGAGCGCGAAGGCGGCGGCGACGCCGATCACGATGAGCGCGTCGGTGTCGAGGCTCCGGTCCTTCAGGCGCTTGAGTCCGCGGTTCAGGAACGGCAGGCCGAGGAGAAACAGCGCCGGCGTCGCGAGGACGAGGAGCGCCCACCGGACCCACGCCTCGCCCGCGGCGCGGTCCGTCTCGGCGCCGCGCGTGTAGAGGACGAAGCTGCACATCATGACGTTCATGGCGAGAAACGCGCCGACGCCGACCGCCATGAGGAGGCCCGAGACCTGCCCGTGCCCGGAGGCGCCGCCCGTCAGCCGGTGCGCGAGGGCGCAGCCGCCGCAGCAGTAGCAGGGGCCGCTCGGGAGACGGAAGAGGCCCGCGACCGGGAGACCGCAGTGCGCGCAGAGCGGCAGCGGCGGAAGCGTCTGGCTGGACGCCGCGACGGCCGCGACCGCGCTCAACGCCGGGGCGCCGGGGTCGCGACGGGCTGGCCCGTCTCGAGGTTGAGGAGGACGGGGTTTGCCTTGCGCGCGCCGAGCCAGACCCAGATCAGGCCCGCGATCGCGGCGAACGAGACGATCCAGAGGAGCGCGTAGAGGACGCGCCCCTCGCTCGGGTGAAACGAGGCCTTCGGCGTCTTCATCAGCCCTTCCTCCCCGCGACGAACAGCGCGGCGGGAAACGTCTCCGAACGGTCCTTCGCCTTGACGGTCAACGTGAACGGAACGACGCTCGACGCAACTTCCGCCCGCGGCACGCGCACCGTGATCGTGAACCTCTTCTCCGTGCCCGCCGGGACGCTCGGATCCTGCATCCCGTCGAGGGCGACGTCCTTCGGCAGGCCCTCGGACGTCACGCTCAGGGCCACCGGGGTCTTCCCCTTGTTCGTGGCGCGAAGGAGGAACCGCGACTCCGCGAACTCGGAGGGCCCGGCGGCCTGCTCCATGTAGACCGGCGAGAGACGGAAGGAGACGTCCTGACGGAGCGCGATCGCGAGGACGAGCGCGACGCCGAAGCCGACGGTCGACACCGCGACGAGGACGCGCTTGGCGTCCCAATGCTTCAGGCTCGCGCTCCCGAAGTCGAACGCGAGGAGGCCTGGGCGTTTCTTCTTGCCAAGGATCAGGTTGCAGGAGTCGATGCAGTTGCCGCAGCGCGTGCACTCGATCTGGTACGGGCCGTTGCGGATGTCGATCTCCATCGGGCAGACCTTCGCGCAGAGGTTGCACTGGATGCACGGGCCCGTCGTCTCGTCGAACGTCACGTGGAGGCTCCGGCCGTCCTCGAGGATGCCCTGCAGCAGGCCGTACGGGCACGCGGACCGGCAGAAACCCTCGCGCAGGAACGCGAAGTCGAGGAAGAAGAAGACGGCGGTGAGAACCCCCAGGAGACCGACCCACGGACCGACGTCGAAGCGCGCGAGCCGCCGGACGACCTCGGGCAGCGGCGCGAAATATGCCATGAAAAGGACGGAGAAGAGGACCGAGACGGGCGCCAGCAGCCCGAGCGACACGACGCGCACCGCGGCCCCTCTTCCATTCGCAGAGATCTTCCGGGCAATCCTCTTCGCGAGCGCGTCGAGGTCGTTCGCGAACTCGGAGAAGACCATCTGCGGGCACGCGTACGCGCAGTAGACGCGCCCGAGGATGAGCGACGCGGCCCCGACGAGCCACATCGCGAACATGAGCGCGAGCCAGATCAGCGTCCACTCGTCCAGCCAGATCTCGTTCCGGAAGAAATAGAAGCGGCTGATCGTGAAGTCGAACCGGAAGAGGTCGAAGAGCGGAAGCAGCGCGAAGACGACGAGGAACCCCAGCTGGATGAGTCTCCGCTGCTTTGTGAACCGTCCCGTCCACCCCGGAAGTGCCATGGTCAGTACTTCAATCGCGCGTTCGGGACCAGCTCGACCTGGAGCTCCCGGTGGAACGCGTACCGCTGCATCGTGAACGCTCTCGTCGGGCAGCGCGTGGCGCACATCGAGCAGCGGATGCAGGCGGTTTCGTCCTTCAGCATGACCCCGCCGAGGGCGTCGAGCTCCGAGGGCTCGAACGCGGCGAGCGTCTCCTTCGTGATCCCGAGCTGCTCCCCCGCCATCGCGAGGAGGCGCGGGTCGGAGGCGACCTGCGAGAGCCCTACGAGGTGGAGGCAGTCGTCCGGGCAGACGTCGACGCAGCCGTTGCACGCGATGCAGTGCTGGCCCTCGAAGTACGTCTGGACGTCGCAGCGCAGGCAGCGCTCGGCCTGCCGGCGCGCCTCGGCCTCCGGGTAGTTCCGCTCGACCATCCGGTCGGCGGCCGTCGGGAGCTCTTCGGCCGTCGGGGCGTCGGAGGGCGGCAGGCGCCGCTCCTCGACTTCCCAGTCCTGACCCATCGTGTACGCCGCCGGCGACCACTCGTAGTTCAGGACGACGCTCGTCGTCGACTTGCGGAGGTAGTCGTGGATGCTGCGGGCCGCTACCTGGGCCGACGCGATCGCGTCGATGAAGAGGCGCGGGCCGAGGACGACGTCGCCGCCGGCGAAGACGTCCGGACGGGACGTCTGCAGCGTCTCGCTGTCGACCTTGATGAGGCCGCGGTCCGTCAGCTCGATGCCGTCCTCGGGCGTCAGGAAGTTGAATTCGGCGCTCTGGCCGATCGCGAAGATGACGGTGTCGACCTCGATCGTCTCCTTCATGGACTCGTCGAACTTCGGGTTGAACCGCTTCTCGGAGTCGAACACGGAGAGGCAGGACGCGAACTCGACGCCCGCGACCTTGCCGTCCCCGAGGACGGCGCGCGGCCCGAGCGACGTGTGGAGCTGGAGGCCCTCGTGGAGGCCCTCCTCGATCTCGACGGCGTCCGCCGGCATCTCTTCCCGGGACTCGAGGCAGACGATGTGGACCTCGGTGACGCCGGCCCGGCGCGCCGCCGTGCGGGCGACGTCGGCGGTCACGCGGAAGTCCTCGCTCTCGTTCGCGTCGTTGCGGAGCGCCGAGCGCGCGACGTCGAACGCGACGTTGCCGCCGCCGATGACGAGGACGCGCGGTCCGATGTCGATCTTCTGGCCGAGGTTCACGAGCTTCAGGAACTCGAGGCCGTTCACGACGCCCGGCAGGTCGGCGCCCGGGATCTTGAGGCGCCGACTGCCCTGCAGGCCCGCGCCGATGAAGAAGGCCTTGTAGCCCTGCGCCCTGAGGTCGGAGATCGTCAGGCCCGGAGACCCGACCCGCGCGTTGAGGCGCAGCTCGACGCCGAGCGACAGGATCGCGTCGATCTCGGCCTTCACGAGCTCGCGGGGCAGGCGGTAGAGGGGGACGCCGAGCGTCAGCATGCCCCAGGAACCGGGTTTGCCTCGAAAACAGTCACGGCGTAACCGGCCCGCGCGAGGTCGTGGGCGACGGTGAGGCCGCCCACGCCCGAGCCGATCACGGCGATCTTTTCCGCGTAGTTTCCCTTCGGGACGAGCATCCGCTCGTCCGCGTAGCGGTGGTACTTCTCGAAGCTGCCGGTGTCGGTCCCGTGCAGCTCGCAGGCCCAGCGCTTGATCGCGCGGATCGCGACGGGAGCGTCCACGCTTCCGCGGCGGCAGGCCGCCTCGCAGGGCGCGCCGCAGATGCGGCCGCAGATCGAGACGAAGGGGTTCGTCGCGCGCGCCGCCGCATACGCGTCCTCGTCCCGGCCTTCGGCCACCGCCGTCACGTACCCGCAGGCGTCGGTGAACACCGGACACCCGACGCGGCACTTGACCTGCTCGACCCAGTACCGCTCGGCGTCCGGGATCCGGAGCCGCCGGTACGCGGAGGAGATCGCCGTGCTCATGGAGCCCTACTCGCCGTCCTCTCGCGACCTGAACGCGAAGACCAGCAGGCCCACGATGAACGTCAGCAGGATCACGCCGATGACGGCGTGCCAGCCCGTGCCGGGGACCTGCATGATCCGGTTGGCCTCCTGGACGAGCGTCCCGCGCGTGGCGTGCGTCGTTTCGCCGGCCCAGTACGTGAAGAGGTACCAGAGGGCGAAGAGGCAGAAGCCGACGTAGGTGAACTTCAGGAACGTCGGGATCGGCGTCCCGGCGCGCTCCGTGATCCAGCCCCCCGCCAGCTCGTGAATCTTTTCGTCTTTCGGCTTGTCAGCCATTTCCATTTCCTCCGTCGTCGTCGTCCAGCATCCGGTACTTCGGGGTCTCGTCGTCCTTCATCGCGCCGGTCCTCACCGCCCACACGAGCAGGCAGAGCGCCGAGGCGACGAAGGACGCCATGAGGGCGTACACGCCGAAGATCGGATCCCAGACGGCGAGCGTCATGTTCACTGCTCGTAGTCGTGAGCCGGGCGCCAGTCCTTCTGGCGGCCGAGCGACTGGATGTAGGCGACGAGTGCGTCGAGCTCCTTCGCGTCGTTCGCGATCCACGGGAAGGGCGGCATGACGGAGCCGGGCACGAGGGCGCGCGGGTCTTTGAAGTGCGTGACGTGCCACTGGCGGTCGTACTTGCCGCCGACGCGCGAGAGATCCGGCCCGACGCGCCGGGTCCCGAACATGTGCGGGGCGTCGTAGACGAACTCGTCCGGCGTGGAGACGGGGCTCTTCACGCCGCGCCAGCCGTAGCGAACCGTGTCGGCCTCGATCGTGCGCGTCTGCTGCGTGTGGCAGTACCAGCAGCCCTCGCGCACGTAGATCGCACGGCCCTGCATGACGAGCTTCGCTTCGGGGTCGCCGGCCTTCGCCATCGCAGGGTAGTTCTTCAGCCCGGGGACGGGCTTCGTCCAGCTCGCGTCGAAGAACGGCGGCGCGAACGTCGTGAGGATCGCGCCGATCGCGAAGAATCCGACGGCGGCTCCGATGAAGAGACCGCTCGATTTGTCGATCTTGCTCATCGCGTGCTCCTTACGCGGCGGCGACGGCCGCGCGGTCGCGCCGTCCCGTCCACGTCATGAGGAGGTTCCAGAAGAAGATCAGGATGCCGGTGAACATGAGCGTCCCGCCCACGAGGCGGACGAGCCAGTACGGCCTCATGAACTTCACCGTGTCGATGAACGGGATCGTGACGTCGTTCCACTGCAGGCCCTGGAGGAACCCGCCGATCCAGAGCGACACGAAGAACGAGAGCCCGCCGATGAGCCACAGCCAGAACGTCGCGTTCGCGAGCTTGTCGGAGTGGAGGGACGTCTTGAGCATCCGCGGGATCGCGTAGTACGCCGCGCCGATCGCGAAGAACGAGAACGCGCCGAGGACGGCCATGTGGGCGTGCCCGACGATCCAGTCCGTCTTCGAGACGATCGCGTTGACGCTGCGCAGGGAGTGCATCGGGCCCTGGAAGCAGGTCAGGAGGTAGAAGATCGTGCCCGTCATCAGGAACTTGATCGGGACGTTGTCCTTCAGCTGGTGCCATTGGCCCTTCATCGTCGCGAGGAAGTTCCAGACGAGGCTCCAGACCGGGATCATGAGCATGACCGAGAAGAGGATCGCGACCGTCTGCAGCCACTGGCTGATGGGCCCGTGGAGCATGTGGTGCGCGCCCGTCCACACGTAGACGAAGGCGAGCGACCAGAAGCCGACCATCGAGAGCCGGTGCGAGTAGAGCGGCGTCTCGGAGGCCTTCGGGATGAAGTAGTAACCGATCCCGAGGCCGAGCGGCGTGAAGATGAGGCCGACCGCGTTGTGGACGTAGAACCAGTTCAGGTTCGCCTGGTTCGTGCCCGACGTGAACATCGTCGCGAAGTTCCCGACGATGTAGACGACGGCCGTCCAGAGGATGCCGCCCACGATGTACCAGATCGCGACGTACATCTGCTGGTACTTGCGCGTCACGACGGTCATGACGATGTTCAGGCCGAACATCACCCAGGCGATCGTGACGAGGACGTCGAGAACGAACGGGAGCTCGGCGTACTCGAGGCCCTGCGTCATGCCCGCGAGGAGCGTGCCGACGGCGCCGAGAACGATCGCGACCCAGAGGTACAGCGTCGCCATCCCGAGCTTCTCGCTCCAGAGCCGGACGCCGCAGAGGCGCGGGATCAGGTAGAAGGACAGCCCCATGTCGGCGGCGAGGAGCCAGCCGAAGAGCATCCCGTTGACGTGCAGGGGCCGGAGGCGCCCGTACTGCAGCCACGAGATGTTTCCGAGGAGCGTCGGCATGTTGAGCTTGCCGGCGACGATCAGGGCCACGAGGCCCGAGATCACGAAGAAGAGCGAGGCCACGAGGATGAAGCCGAATGCGGCCTTGTCTTCGTGCTCGAGAACCGGGGCCGCGCTGCCTGGTCTGGCCGCGGCCGGGACGCTGCTCATGCGCTTTACCTCCCTGACGTATTGCGGATTTCGGCGACCTTCGCCGGCTCGCTCCTCGGAGCGGGCCGGGTCAGGCTCGTGATGTAGTTGATGAGGTCTCCGATCGCCTTGTCGTCGAGCGAGAAGTCGAAGCCGGCAGCCGGCATCGCCGTCCCCTGGACGCCGTACTTGATGCTCTCGTGGAGCCGCGTGTACGAAACCGACGCGACGAACGGCGCGTTCCGGAGGTTGCGCGGGCGCGGGACGATGTCCTCGGCGTTCGGGCCGTGGCCGTCGGCCTTCTTGCCGTGGCAGCCCCAGCAGCGGTTCAGGAAGATCTCCTCGCCGCGGACGACGCTCTCCTTCGAATACGCCACGGGGTTCGCCGCCGGGATCTGGCGGCCCTTCGGGACCTGGGCGGTCGAGTTCTTCGACCACGTCGCGAGAACGTAGTCGACGAGCGCGGTTGCCCCGGCCTCGCCGCCGAGAACCCTGCCCCACGGCGCCATGCTCGTGCCGGGCACGCCGTTCACGAGGCTCGCGACGAGGCGCTCGCGCGTCTTCGTCCGCATGAACGCCGCCTTCGTGAGGTCGCGCGGCTTCGGGTCGAGGTACTCGGCGATCAGGCCGTTGCCCTGCCCCTTCTCGCCGTGGCAGCGCGCGCAGAGCGCCTCGTAGCGCTTCCCGGGCTCGGGCGGCACGTCCGGCACGCGGCGCGAGAGGAGATAGGCCGAAAGCGACTCGAAGATGTCGTCGGGGAGCGGGTACGGCGGCATGAGGGAGCCGGGCACGACGCTCTTCGGATCGCGGAAGTGCGCGAGCATCCACGTCTCGTCGCGCTGGCCCGCCGTGAAGGCGAGCTCGGGGCCCACGCGTCCGTCGTGGCCGTCGAGCTTGTGGCAGGACAGGCAGCCGACGCGCTGGAGAAGGGCTTCTCCGCGACGTGCGGGCGTCTGCGTCGCGAGGGCGACCTCGGCGTCGTGGCCGACGATGAGCCCCAGCGGCAGCCACTTCGGGCGCTCGGCCTGGGCGGCCTGGAACCGCGCGAGCGGCGCGCGAGAGACGTTCGCGCCCTGCTGGGCCTTCAGGAAGGCGACGAGCTGCATGCGCTGCTCGTCCGTGAGGTCCTGGCCGGGCATCGTGGAAGTCGGGTTGTTCCAGCGCGGGTTCTCGATCTTGGCCTTCACGAATTCCCAGCGGCGGCGGCGGCCGACCTCGGAGAGCTCGGGGCCGATCGAGCCGTAGGAGAGGCCCGCGATCGTGTGGCACGTGTAGCAGGCGCGCTCGAAGAAGAGGCGGCGGCCGGCGTTCACGAGCGGCGCTCCCGGCCACTCGCTCTGCGTGTGGCACTGGACGCAGTTGGACTGGATGAGCGCCTTCGGGAGTACCGGCCACGGCCACTCTTCCCCGCCGTGGGCCTGCTCGGCGTCCACGGCACGGCCCTGCCCGTCGTGGCAGATCGTGCAGCCGAACGTCTCGAACCGGTGGCCGGGGACCGGCGGGTGCGTGCGCAGCGGCTGGTCGGCCTTCGTGAAGCGCGGGTCGTCCGCGGCGATGTGGCAGGTCTGACAGCGGTCGACGCGCTCGGACCCGAAGCTGCGGACGATCGTCTGCTCGATCGCCGGCCGGCGCGCGACGAGAGTCGCCTTGACCGCGTCGTTCGTGGACGCGGCGGCGGCGTCCTTGAAGTACTTCTTCTGGTGGTCCTGCCAGCGCGCGAAGAACTGGTTGTTGAAGACGTAGGCGTGGAGGGCGAGGACGACGACGGAGATGAACGCGAGTGCGGCGCGCATGGGCTACCTCCCCGCCGGGGCCGTGGAAGGCGCGGGTGCGGCCGGAGCCTTGGCGGCGGCGCGTGCTCGGAGGCGGCAGGCTTGTCGAACGGGCTGACGAACGCCCAGTTCGGACCCCGGAAGAACGTCCCGACCACGACGAGGACGAGGTTGACGAGGAGGAGCGTCGTGAACGTCGTCGTCGCGAGCAGGCGGTGCCGCGAGAACCACACGCCGACGCCCTTCGGGCTCCGGTCGAGGTACGGAAGGAGGAGGAGCAGGAGGACGAAGATCGTCGGGATGCCGACGCCGCCCCAGAACGCCGAGTAGGAGACCATCTCCTGGAGGCCGAGGAAGTACCACGGGGCCTTCGACGGGTTCGGCGGATGCGTCGGGTCGGCCGGCGCCTCCAGCGGCGCGTTCAGGACGACCGCGAGGACGAGGATCACGAGGAGCGTCACCGCGAAGACGAACAGCTCCGCGATGAACAGGTACGGCCACGACGAGACGGTGTTGTCGGGCACGTTCCCGACCTTCGGGAACGGCCCGCGCACGATGCCCATGACGCCGAACGTCTTGTTCTTCGCGAGCTTCGCCTTTGGAGCGAGTCCCTCGAGCTTGGCCTGGAGCGCGAGCGCGTTCTTCTCGCCCGCCTCGGGCAGATCCGAGCCTTCGGGGCGCGAGAGGCCGCCGTCCTTGCGGATCCTCCAGAAGTGGACGCCGATCAGAACCGTCATGAAGAACGGGAGGACCGCTACGTGGAGGACGTAGAAGCGGATCAGCGCCTCCTGCCCGACGACGCGGTCGCCGAGGAGGAGGAACCGCACTTGCTCGCCGACGACCGGCGCGTACCCCGCGATCGCCGTGCCGACCGTGATCGCCCAGAAGGCGAGCTGGTCCCACGGGAGGAGATAGCCCGTGAAGGAGGCGAAGAGCGTCAGGAGGAGCAGGATCACTCCGACGACCCAGTTGAACTCGCGCGGCTTCTTGTAGCTGCCGGTGAAGAACACGCGGCAGAGGTGCAGGAGGACGACGGCGACCATTCCGTGCGCCGCCCACCGGTGCATGTTCCGGAGCAGCACGCCGAACGCGACCGTGCCCGAGAGGTCGAGCATGCGGTTGTGGGCCTGCTCGACCGACGGGACGTAATAGAACATGAGCAGGATCCCGGTCACGAGAAGGATCAGGAACAGGCTGAACGACATGACGCCGAGGCCCAGCGTGTAGGTGGCCCTGAGCGAGTTCGTGTGGGTCTTGACCGGGTGGATGTGGAGGAAGAAGTTGCTGAACGTCGTCTGGGACCGGCCGAGGTCCGACGACGGGAGCGGGTTGCGGAAGATCGAGTTCCAGACGTTCGCCGGGAACGAGCGGAGGGTGCCGAGAAAGCCGCTTTCGGATTTCATCGCGTGCGCCTCAGACCTTCAGGAACGTTCCGGCGGGCACGGCCTCGGCCGTGTCGACCTCGAGCTCGCCGTTCGGCGAGAGCGCAATGCGGAACCAAGGCAGGGGCCGCGGCGCCGGGCCGCCGAGCACGGTCCCCTCGGCGTCGAACCGGCTGCCGTGGCAGGGGCAGTCGAAGCCGATCTCGGTCGTCGCAATCACGCAGCCGAGGTGCGTGCACGTGTTCGAGATCGCGCACATGCCGGCCTCGGTCCGCACGATCGTGACGCGCTGGCGCGTCATCGGGAGGCGCGTCCCGGGCGGATAGGCCTCGGGCTTCCCGATGCGAAAGCGCGAGGGCTCGCCGTACGTGACGCGCGGCTTGAAGAAGAGCAGGTTCGAGAACACGGCGACCGCGTTCGCGCCGAAGAGGGAGACGACGCTCGTGATCGTCAGCGCTCTCCGGCGGCTCATCGTCATGCTCGGCTTGGCCTCGGTCGGCTTCGTCATGTCCGCCTCCGCGGTTCGGTGTTCGGACCTTTCCCGTCGCCGCCGTCGTCGGCGAGATCGGGCCAGAAAAGCTGTTCCTTGGTTTTCTCGAGGTCGCGGAACTGTCCGCTGCGGACGCCCCACGCCCACGCGAGCGCGCCGGCGATCCCCATGGAGATTCCGGCCGCAAATAACATTACCGTTATGGTCATCATTGCGGCTTCACGCTTCCGAGGGGGGGAAGGACCGCTTGTGCGCCCATGGCGCAAGGATCGGGAGGCGGGCGCCGCGCAGCCATAGTTCATCTGCCTCATGGAGAGGCAGGTTGAGCGGGAAAACGCCCCGTCTCAGGGGGGCGCGGTCAGGGCTCGGACCGCGAGAGAAGGGCGAGGATTTCCTGCAGCTCGGCCACGGCGCGCGGCACCCGGTCGTCCGCCGGGGCCAGCGGAACGGCCGCGGGAACTTCGATGGGCTGCGTGGTTTCCGGCGCGGGCAGCTCGACGGCCGAGGCTTCGGTGAACGTCGGCGCGGCGGCCTTCGGGGGACGGGGCGGGCGTGGTTTTTCGGCCTTCGCGGGCTTCGGCGCCTCGGGAATCGGCGCGACCGCGGGATTCGTGTCCGCGCCGGCGTCCTTCGACTCGGCCTTCCCGCTCCCCTCGCTCTCGAGGCGCTTCTTGGCGCCGGCGATCGTGTAGCCCTCGTCGTAGAGCAGACGCTTGATCTGCTCGATGAGCTTCAGCTCGCGCGCGCTGTACGTGCGGGGGCCGGGAATGGACTTGTCGGGTGCGAGGACCGGGAACTCGGACTCCCAGTAGCGGAGCACGTAGGGCTGAACGTCCGCGATGCGGCAGACATCCCCGATCTTGTAACGAGTTTCGCCGCCGGAACCGTTCGCTTCGGCCATCTGCAATCCGTTTTTAGCACGGATTTTCGGATTATTTCTCTTTCTTTCCCTCTCGCTTTTCGTCCCCGGGCTTGACGATGAACTTCACGGGGACGCCGTCCAGCTTCCAGTGCTCGCGGATCCGGTTCTGCAGGAAGCGCTCGAACGAGAAGTGCAGCGCCTCGGCCCGGTCCGCGAAGAGCCGCACGAGCGGCGGCTCGGAGGCGACCTGTACGGCGTAGCGGATCCGGAGCTCCCGGCCCGAGCGCCCCTTGGGCAGCTCGCGCTGGAACGCCTTCTGAAGGACGCGGTTCAGCTCGCCGGTGGACATGCGCGTCGCGAAGCGCTTCGCGAGCGCGTCCGCCTCGGTCAGGATCCGCCCCACGCCCTTCCCCGTCAGGGCGGAGATCGGGAGGAACGGCGCGTTGCGCAGGAACACGAACCGCCTCACGACGTCCTGCTTCATCTCGCGGACCTTCTCGTGGTCCTTCTCGACGAGGTCCCACTTGTTCGCGACGAGGAGGAGGCCGCGGCCCGCTTCTTCGGCGTAGCCCGCGATGTGGGCGTCCTGCGCCGTGATGCCGTCGCCGGCGTCGAAGACGATGACGACGAGCCGGGCGCGCTCCATCGACTTGCGCGCCGCCACGACCGAGAGCACCTCGGGGGCGTCGGTCGTGCGGCCCTTCTTGCGGATTCCGGCCGTGTCGACGAGGACGTACTCGCGGCCGTTGACGGACAGCCGGCAGTCGATCGCGTCCCGGGTGGTTCCGGCGATCTCGGACACCATCACGCGGTCGCGGCCGAGGAGCGCGTTCACGATGGACGACTTTCCCACGTTCGGGCGGCCCACGATCGCGATCGGCAGCGGTTCGGTGCGGGTGTCGGGGTCGAGGTCGGGCGGGACGGCGGCCTCGATGGCGTCGAAGATCTCGTCGGCGCCCGTGCCGTGCAGCGCCGAGACCCCCACGACCTGCGGGAAGCCGAGCTGGTACCCGTCCGCCGTCGAGTTCGCAGCGGACTTCGCGTCGATCTTGTTCCAGGCCACCAGAACCGGCTTGCCGAGCGCATGCAGCCGCTGGGCGATTCTCTCGTCTTCCGGCAGCCGGCCCGATACGCCGTCGAGGACGAAGATCAGGAGGTCGGCGTCGACGACGGTCGAGAGCGTCCGGTCGCTGGTCCACGCCGCGAACCCGCCCGCGGCGTCGAGGTCCAGCCCGCCCGTGTCGACGAGCTCGTAGGCGCGGCCGCTCGGCGTCTTCGCGACGACCGCGAGCGCGTCGCGCGTCATCCCCGGCTGGTCGTGGACGAGCGCCCGCCGCTCGCCGGCGAGGCGGTTGAAAAGCGCGGACTTCCCGACGTTCGGGCGCCCGACGAGGACGACCTTGAAGGCGGCCATCAGCGCCGCCTGCGCGGGGCGGGGCCCCGCCTTGGCGAGGCGCCGCGGCGCGGAGCCGGCTTGCGCGCGTGGTGCTGGAGCGCTTCGACGCGGCTCGCGCTCTTCGGGCCCGCGCTCGCCCCCACCGGGACGAAGTCGAGGCCGCGCTTCTCGGAGTCGGCCTTCACGAGCTTGACGCGCAGCCGGTCGCCGAGGCGGAAGACGCGCCCCGTCGAGGCGCCGACGAGGCGGTGCTCGACGTCCTCGAACCGGTAGAAGTCGTCCTGGAGCGACGAGATCGGGATGAGGCCGTCGACGTAAATGTCCTCGAGCGTCACGAAGAGACCGAAGCCGACGACGGCCGAGACGTACGCCCAGAACTCGTCGCCCACGCGCTTGCTCAGGAAGACGAACTTCTTCCACGAGATCGCTTCGCGCTCGGCGGACTCGGCGCGCCGCTCGCGCGACGAGCAGTGCAGCGCGGCTTCCTTGAACCAGCGCGTGCGGCCCTCGGCCTCTTCGGGCCGCGGGGCGCGGCGGGCCGCGATCCACTCCACGAGCGCGCGGTGGACGAGAAGGTCCGGGTAGCGCCGGATCGGGGACGTGAAGTGCGCGTAGTACGTGGCCGCGAGCGCGTAGTGCCCGCGGCAGTCTTCGGAGTAGAGGGCCTTCTTCTGCGAGCGCAGGACGAGGTCGTCCACGAAGCGCTCCTCGGGCTTGCCCTGCGCCTGGTCGAGGATGGCCTGGAACGTCGCGGGCGTGACCTCCTCCTCATCCTCCGGCAGGTCGTAGCCGAGGGGGCCGAGGACGACGCGCAGCGCCGCGAGGCGCGTCTCGTCGGGGCGGTCGTGGACGCGGTAGAGCGCGGGTGTCGGCACGAACACGAGGTGACGCGCCACGGCCTCGTTGGCCGCGAGCATGAACTCCTCGATGAGCCGGTGCGCCTCGTTCCGCACGGCCTTGAGGATCGCGACGGCCTCGCCTTCCTCGCCGAGGATGACGTCCGAGTCCGGCAGGTCGAAGTCCAGAGACCCGCGGCGCACGCGCCGCGACTGCAGCGCATGCGCCGCGCGCTGCGCGACCCCACTCGGGAAGGGAGAAGAAACTTCTTGAGGAGGGAAGGCTGGCGCGCCGTCGCGCCTCTGCCCCTCTTCCTTTTCTAGGAAATCCCCGACTTCGTTGTATGTAAGCCTCGCGCGTGACTTGATGAGCGAGCGGTAGAACTCGCTCTTCACCGTCTCCCCGTGCTTGTCCAGCGTGAGGACCGCCGACACCGTGCGGCGCTCCTCGTCGGGGCGCAGCGAGCAGAGGTCGTTCGAAAGGCGCTCGGGGAGCATGGCGATCGCGCGGTCCGGGAAGTAGACGGATGTGCCGCGCTCGTACGCCTCGGCGTCGAGCGCGCTCCCGACCGGGACGTAGTGCGAAACGTCCGCGATGTGGATGCCGATGCGGAAGCCGCCGTTCGGCAGCTGCTCGGCCTCGATCGCGTCGTCGAAGTCGCGCGCGGTCTCGCCGTCGATCGTCACGATCGTGCGGGCCGTGAAGTCCGTGCGTTCGCGCCGCTCGCCCTCGCCCACCTCGCGCACGGAGGCCTCGGCCTCCGCGATCACGGTTTCGGGGTACTTCCGCGGGATCCCCCACTTGCGGGCCACTACCTCGACGTCCACGCCGGCGTCGCCCTCGAAGCCGATCGTGTCGGTCACCTCGGCGAGCGCGAGGCGCTTGTCGTCGGGCCACGCGATGATCCGGGCCTCGACGAAGATCCCGTCGGGCGCGTTCAGGTCCTTGCCGTCCGGCACCGCGAGGCGCGCGTCGATCTTCCGGTCGAACGGGACGACGAACGTCCCCTCCGGCCCGCGGACGAGCTTGCCGACGACCGTCTCGCGCCGGCGGACGAGCACCTTGACGACCGTCCCGGTCGGGCGCGGGTCGAACCGCGGCGCGCGGCCGCCCTTCGACTTCGGCGCGGCCTTGGCCGCCTCGACGCGGACGAGGACGACGTCCCCGTCGAGGGCGCTGGCGAGTCCGGTCACCGGTGTGTCCGGAACTCCGGGCACTCCGGAGAGGAGGAACGCGCGGCCCTCGCCGCGTACGGCGAGCGTTCCGGCCTGAAAGTCGGTGAACTCGATGAGGGAGAGCTTCTCGCCGCGCACGCGCACGATCTCGCCGCGCCGCTCGAGGTCGGCGACGACGGCGCGCAGATCGTCCTCGTCTGCCGCGGTGGGAGCGAGGCCGAAGACCTTGCGGGCAAGGTCGTTGAAGGGAAGGACGCGCTGGCCCCTCGGCTTGAGAGCCGAAAGGGCCGCTTCACGGATCTGATTGGGGTTCATGAAGAGGGTCTCGAACCCGGCCGTTTCAAGCCTAAATGACTCTGGGCAGGGAATTTCTGGTCGAGCTGGCGATTCCGGGCGGGATGCCCGATGCCGCGCTCAACCGGGACAAGGCTACCACGGAGACGGACAAACCCGCCTCAAGGCCGGTACACCCTTTGCGATTCCGGGGTTGCACGAGGAGGACGCCATGAGAAAACCCAACGACATCTCCAGCCCCATCAGGATGTTGGGCGCCGCAACGATCGCCGTCACGGCGGCCGCCGCGTTCGTCGCCGGCGGCTGCGGCTCCAGAACGGAGCACGCACAGCTCGTCTCGGAGAAGAAATACCTGGCGACGGAGAACCGCCGTGTCTCCGACGCCCTCGAGGCGAAGAACGTCCAGACGCGCGAGCTCGAGGTGGCGCTCCTCGAGGTTCAGAACGGCCTCCAGGAGATTCGCGGCCAGGAGCTCGCCGCGGTCCGCACGTCGATCCGCGTCGCCAGGGAGGGCCGGGCCTCGGCGACCCTGCGCGAGGAGCTGCGGACCGAGGTCCGGACGATCCGGGATGCCGTCCGCGAGAACCTCGCGAAGCTCGCCCGGCTGGAGGCGCAGAGCGCCGAGAGCGGCCTCAAGACCGCGACTCTAGAGAGGCAGACGGGAGAGCTGCGCCGGTCACTCGAGGCGAAGGACGCCCTCGTGAAGGACCTCGACGCGCGCGTCCGCGACCTCTCCCTCGCCGTGAAGACGCAGGCGGCGAGCCTGAAGGAGAAGGACGCCGCCCTGCGCGACGGCGAGGCGCGGCTCGCCCGCAAGACGAAGGAAGCGAACACGGCCTGGGTCGCGGTCGCTTCGAAGCGCACGCTCGCGCAGAAGGGCGTCGTCGCACGCGCGGGCCTCGGCGGGGCGTGGACGCAGACAGGCCGTTTCGACCCGGACGTCTTCCGCGAGGTGGACGTGACGCGGGACCTCTTCGTCGAGATCCCGGCGCCCGCGAAGAGCATCCGCGTCGTGACGGCGCAGCCGAAGGAGAGCTACCGGATCGTCGATGCGGACGCGAAGACGTCGAAGCTCGAGGTCGCCGACGCCGAGGCGTTCTGGAGAGGCGAGCGTTTCCTCGTCGTCATGCTCCCCGACTGAGGTCCGGGGGACCCGCCCTTCTCCTGCCCCGGGCGCCGGGGGGCAGGTTGCGCAACGAAAAGCCCCGCCGGTGAGGCGGGGCCGTTCGTTCAGGCTGGTGCGAAAGGGGGGACTCGAACCCCCACAGCCGGTAAGGGCTACAAGGTCCTGAGCCTTGCGCGTCTACCAATTCCGCCACTTTCGCGCGGGCGAGGAGAATAAGCGGGCCCGAAGGCCCCGTCAATTCCCTAGCGCCGGAAGCCGGCCCGCTCGCGCTCGGCGACGTAGCCGTCGATGCGGACCTGGTCGACCTCGCCGATCTCCGTGAAGCGGATCCCGAACGCGGGGTGGAAATGATCGAGGTCGTTCGTGCGCCTCACCACTTTGCCCGAGGCCCTCAGGGGCTTGGGGTCGTCGGGCAGGAAGAACTCGAGCGTGACGGCGCGGCCGATCGGGATGGGCGTCTCGATCTCGACGAGGACGCCGTTGGACGAAACGTTCAGCATCTTTCCGAGCTTCAGCGAGCCCTCGCTCGTGACGCGGGCGATCGTGTTGACCTCGCGCCGGGCCGGGATGAGCGTGAGGCGGCTCGCCTTGTCGAGGAGCTCGTCGGCCGGGAACGGGGCGAGCATGAAGTCGTTGATGCCGGGGACGAGCGCCTCCTCGAGGTGCGGCATCCCGGCCGGCACGACGAGCATCATCGAGACGGCGCGCCAGTGCGCCTTCTCACGCAGCCGCCGGCAGGCCCCGACGCCGCCGTCCGGAGGGAACGAGGCGTCGAAGATGACGAGGTCGGGGATCTTCTCGGGCACGAGCGCCTCGAGCTCCTCGACGCTCTCGGCGACGCGCACGGCGTAGCCCGCGAGCGAGAGGACCGACGCTCCGCCCCGGAGGAGGCCCGCGGGCGGGCCCGCGAGAAGCACTTTCTTCTTCGCGAAGAGGCCCGAATCGCGCGGGAACGTGCCGGAGTCGGGGGTCACGCCGCACTCCCGTGCCGCACCACGATCGAGCCGCGCGCGATCTCGGCGCCCGCGGCGTCGGAGATCCGTCCGTCGAACTTCACCGAGTCGCCGAAGCGGCCCGCGACAGCCACGTCCACGTCGAAAACGTCTCCCGGGACGGCCTGCCGGACGGCGACGAGGTCCGAGATCCCGGCGAGGAATCCCCGGCGGCCGAGGTCCGCGTCTCCGCCCTCGAGGAGGAGCGCCGACTGCGCGATGAGCTCGCCGTAGAGCGTCGCCGCGAGCGGCCCGCCCTGCGACGCCTGCGCCCCCGCCGTCACCATGACCCGCACGCGGCCCTCCGCCCGGCCCGAGGACGCGACGACCGCGTCGGCGAAGCGGAACGGAAAGACGTGCGGGAGGGGCTGGAACGTCATGCGGCCTTCGCGCGGATGAACTCGCAGAGGGCGTTCACGGAGGCGAACGCCTTCACGCCGACCTCTTCGTCCTGCACCTTGATCCCGAACTCCTTCTCCACGCCGAGCACGAGCTCGAGCGCGTCGATGGAGTCGAGGCCGAGTCCGCCGTCGGCGTCCCCGAAGAGGGGGGTGTCGTCCTTGATGGAGGCCGGGTCCACGTCCAGCTTCAGCTGCCGGACGATCAATTCCTTCACGCGTGGCTTCAAGTCCTCTGATGACAACGTCTCTTCTCCCGTGCCGGTGGAAACCGGATCTTCGAGAATATCAGGCTCAGCCGACGAAGCCGCCGTCGATCCGGACGGTCTGCCCCGTGAGGTAAGCGGCGCCGTCCGTGCACAGGAACGAGACGAAGGGCGCGATGTCCTCCGGGCGGCCGAAGCGCTGGACCGGGACGCGCTTCAGGAAGTCCTCGCGGGCTTCCTTCCCGAGGAAGGAGATCATCTCGGTCTCGACGAAGCCCGGGGCGATGGCGTTGACGGTGACGCCGAACGGCCCGACCTCGGCCGCGAGCGACTTCGTGAACGCGACGAGCGCGCCCTTGGCCGCCGAGTAGTTCGTCTGGCCCGCGCTGCCCGAAAAGGCCGCGAGGGACGAGACGTTCACGATGCGCCCCCAGCGTCGCCTCAGCATGCCGCGCACGAACGCCTTCGTCGTGCGGTACGTCCCGCCGAGGGCCGTGTCCATCACGAGGTTCCAGTTCGCGTCCGGCATGAGAGCAAAGAGGCCGTTCTTCAGGACGGCCGCGTTATTCACGAGGACGTCGATCCCCTCGCGTTCCTTGTCGAGGCGGTCCGCGAGCGCCGTGATGTCCGCGGCGGACGTCACGTCGCACTTCACGGCTTCCCCGCTGCCGCCCGCGGCGCGGATCGCCTCGACGGCCGCCTCGGCGCCAGCGGCGTCCGCGCGGTACGTGAGGACGGCGTGGTACCCGTCGGCCGCGAGGCGCTCGCCGACGGCGCGGCCAATGCCCCTCGAGGCGCCGGTCACGAGCGCAACGCGGGCGCGCGGGGCGTCCGTCACGGGATCACCGGGGCCGGCACCCGATGCGGGCCGGCAGGCACGACGGTGGCGGCGAAGACGTGCACGTCCTCCGGCCGCTCGAGCGACGGCCGCGCGACGATCGCGTCGCGCAGCGTCCAGCGGACGAGACGCGTCAGCACGTCACCGGGGCCGACTTCGGCGAAGCGGTGGATGCCGGCCGCCCTCATCGACGAAAGAGTCGGAGAAAACAGAGATGGAAGAGAGATTTGCTTAGAAAGAACATATGCAGCCTCCGCGCCGTCGGCCACCCGCCGCCCCAGCATGGGGGCATAGAGAGCAGCGCGGGGCTGCCCCACCCTCACACCACCTTCTAAGAAGTTCTTCAATCTCTCGGTTACGGATTCGAGGCTTCTCGAGTGCATCGGGAAGCCGATGCTGAGCATTTCCGCTTTCAGCGCCCGCGGCCGCAGGAGGTCGAGGGCCTCTTCGACCAGATCCCGCTCCCCCGTCAGGACGAACTGCGCCGCCGCGTTCTCCGTCGCGATGGCGAGCCGGGAGAGGTCCGGGCAGACGCCCGCGAGGGCCGCCTCGACATCGGGCCGCCCGAGGCCGATCACGAAGCCCATCGTCCCGTCCGCGTCGCCGCTCGCGCGCGCCTCGGACAGGAGCCGCTCGGCTTCGAGCAGGACGTCGAGGGCCGCCTCGCGCGAGAGGCAGCCGGCGGCGACGAACGCCGCGTACGTTCCGAGGCTGTACCCGCAGGACGCATCCGGCACGAGACCGTGCTCGCGCCGAAGGACCTCGAGCGCAGCCAGGGAAGCGGCGAAGACGCCGACCTGGGCGGGCTTGTCGTCGTGAAGTGAGTCGGACCCCGCGCCGAAGAACGTCGCGCCGATGGAGATTCCGGACCGAAGAGAGATCTCTTCGAATAGTGAAGAGACATATTCAAAGCGCGCCGCCAGCGCCTCGCCCATCCCCGGCTTCTCGCTGAGCTGGCCGGGGAACAGCGCGCCGAACGTGGCGCCGTGGAAGGCGTGGCCCTCCCCGGAAACGCGAGCCGCGGTCATGCGGCGGCTCCTCTTCTCTCTTCTCTCTTCACTTTCAAAGAAATCTTTTCTTTCTTTTCTTCCTCTTCGACTCTCGCGGACGAGATGGGCGCGAACGTCCAACGCTTCAGCCAGCGCCCCCAGCGCGCTTCCGTCCGCCCGCGCCCGGCGAAGTGGACGAGGCGCTGGACGGTCGAGAGGCCCGGCATCTCCGGATGCTCGGGGTCGAATTCCCACGGATGCGCGTAGAGGACGGGCGGAATCCCCGCCGAAAGCGACTGCTCGATCGCCTCCTCGACGCGGCTCTCGCGCGTCAGACGCGAGCACACGCCGCCGCCCCACAGCGCGCGCTGCCCGAAGAACGTCCCCATCAGGGGTGGGACTTCGAGGATGGGCCCTGCGGGCGTCTCGAGAACCGTCGGGCGCGCCGGGTTCGCCGGGTCTCCGACGGGCGGCGCCGTCGTCAGGGACGAGTCGACCGTGAAGCCTTCCTCGACGAGGACGGCGAGCGCCGGATTGTCGGCCTTCAGCATCGACCACTCCGGGGCGCGGAAGGCGGTGACGGGCTTGCCGACGATCTCCTGGAGCGTGTCGCGGCTCCGCCGGATCTCGTCGCGAAACTCCGCGGGCGTTATCTCGAAGACGCGGCGGTGCGTGTCGCCGTGGCAGCCGATCTCGTGCCCGGCCGCGGCGATCCGCTTCACGAGCGCCGGGCTCTGGCGGGCCACCCAGCCGAGGACGAAGAACGTCGCCCTCGACGCCGTCCCGGCGAGAATGTCGAGGATCCGGTCCGTCCCGACGTGCACGCGCTTCTCGCGCGCGGCCCACGTCGCGGGGTCGGAGTAGGCGGCGTGCCCGCACACGTGGAACCAGTCCTCCACGTCGACGGTCAGGATCGGGGAGACGGGCACGCCCGGATTATGACGCGTCGGAATCGAGCGTCTTGTAATACACGGAAAGCCAGGACGTGATCCACGTGTCGCGGAACGGACGGTAGTGCGAGCGCACGCCGTAGATCGTCTTCACGGGCACCGCGGCGAAGCGGCGGACGCGAGGCGCGGCCTTGATGAGGATCTCGTTCTCGATTGAATACCGCTCGGCGCGGAGGTTGAGCGTCCGGAGGAGATCCGCCGTAATCACGCGGTAGCCCGACTGGCCGTCCTCGACGGGCAGGCCCGTCATGCGGCCCAGCACCTTGTCGCCGATGGTGTTCGCCCAGTAGTTCTTCGCGGGCATCGTCGCCGTGTCTTTCAGGCGCGACCCGATGACGAAGTCCGCCCCGCCCTTCGCGGCCGAAAGGAGGGCCGGCAAGTCGGCCGGATCGTGCTGGCCGTCCGCATCCACGAACGCGACGTGCGACACGGGCTCGTTCAGGAGCACGGCGAGTCCGTCTCTCAGGGCCGAACCCTTCCCCCCGTTCGCGGGTCGGACGAGGACGCGGGCTCCAGCGGCGCGGGCCGCGTCGGCGGTGCCGTCGCCGCTCCCGTCGTCCACGACCAGGACCTCCGGGACGACGCTCTTCAGCCCCGCGACCACGCCGCCAACCGTCGAGGCGCAGCGGAAGGCGGGCACGAGCGCGGCGGGGCGAAACTCTCCGGAAATCTTGTCGAACATCACGGTTGGGGATTGACGGGAGAGCCCTGTTTGTGAAAAGTATCACGAGCGACGAATGGGCAGCCCGCTGGCCTTCCTTCCGATCCTGATGATGCTCGTGGGCGCCATGGGCGTCGGAGCCTTGCTCCTCGGCCTGAACTACGTCCTCGGCCGCAAAGTGAGGACGAAACGCAAGCTCTCCCCCTACGAGAGCGGCATGCCCCTCCTCGACGACAGCCACAAGCGGATCAGCGTGAAGTTCTTCATCGTCGCGATGATCTTCATCCTGTTCGACGTGGAGGCCGCGTTCCTCTACCCGTGGGCGGTCGTGTTCCGCGAGGGCGGCATGGCCGTCTTCGTGGAGATGCTCGTCTTCGTCGTCGTGCTCTTCCTCGGCTTCGGCTACCTCTGGAAGAAGGGCGCCTTCGATTGGAAATGATGTGAGCGGCGGAGCGAACGTCCCCGTAGCCGAGCAGGCCGGACTCCCCCGCACGGGCGAGCACGGCGCCCTTTCCTGCGGAAAGGCCCTCTCCTTCTCGAAGGAAGCGCGCGCCGAGCTCGACCGCCTCCTCACCCGCTATCCGACGAAGCAGGCCGCGCTCCTCCCGACCCTCTGGCTCGCCCAGAAGGAATGGGGCTGGATCTCGCGCGAGGCCGTGGACGCCGTCGCCTCACTGCTCGGCCTCGCGCCCGCGTTCGTGTGGGGAGTCGTGACCTTCTACACGATGTACAACCGCGCGCCCGTCGGCAAGCACCTCATCCAGGTCTGCACGTCCATCTCGTGTCACCTGAACGGCGCCGAAGAGGTGTTCCACGAGTGCAAGAAGCGGCTCGGCGGCCTGAAGACCGGCGAGACGTCGAAGGACGGCAAGTACACGGTGATCGAGGTCGAGTGCCTCGCCCAGTGCGACAAGGCGCCGGCCGTGATGGTCAACGACGACGACTACGCGGTGATCACGAAGGACAACCTCGACGCGTTCCTGAAGGGTCTGGGCTGAGGCGATGAGCGGACTCGACACGATTCCTCCCGTCCTTCTCGCCCGCCTCGGCAAGCCGGACTCGCGCGCGATCGACGGCTACGTCGCCGACGGCGGCTACGCCTCCTGGAAAAACGTCCTCGCCGGCGCGAAGTCCGGCGAGTGGACGCCCGCGAAGCTGACGGACATGGTCAAGGCCTCGGGCCTCCGCGGCCGCGGCGGCGCCGGCTTCCCGTGCGGCCTGAAGTGGACGTTCGTGCCGACGAAGGAGAAACGCGGCGAAAAGCCCGTCTACCTTCTCTGCAACGCGGACGAGTCCGAGCCCGGCACGTTCAAGGACCGGCTCCTGATCGAGCAGGACCCGCACCAGATCCTCGAGGGGATGATGCTCGCGAGCTTCGCCCTCGACGTGAAGCACGCGTACATCTACATCCGCGGCGAGATGGTCCACGGCGCCGAGTACCTCAACGCGGCGATCGCGGAGGCGCACGCGAAGGGCTTCCTCGGGACGGACATTCTCGGCTCCGGCGTCGACCTCACGATCACCGTCCACCGCGGCGCGGGCGCGTACATCTGCGGCGAAGAGACGGCGCTCATCGAGAGCCTCGAGGGCAAGCGTGGCCACCCGCGCATCAAGCCTCCCTTCCCCGCCGTGTCCGGCGTGTGGGGCTGCCCGACGGTCGTCAACAACGTCGAGACGCTCTGCTGCGTCAAGCACATCGTCGACCGCGGCGCGGACTGGTTCAAGGGCGTCGGGCGCAACGAGAAGAACACCGGGCCGAAGCTCTATGCCGTCTCGGGCCACGTCGAGAAACCCGGCGTCTACGAGGCTCCGATCGGGATCCCGTGGGAGCAGCTCCTCGCGATGGCGGGCGGCGTGCGCGGCGGGCGGAAACTGAAAGCCGTCATCCCCGGCGGCTCGTCGGCGCCGATGCTCACGGCCGCCGAGATCGCGGGAATCCCGATGGACTTCGACGGCATCGCGGCCGCGAAGTCGATGTTCGGGTCGGCCGCCATCATCGTGATGGACGAGACGACCGACATCCCGAAGGCCGTCACGAACATCGCGAAGTTCTACGCGCACGAGTCCTGCGGCCAGTGCACGCCCTGCCGCGAGGGCACGCCGTGGCTCCTCAAGATGCTCCGGCGCATCGTGAACGGCGAGGGCAAGAAGACCGACCTCGACCTCCTCCTCCAGATCTCGAACCAGATGGGCAACGGCATGACGATCTGCGTCTTCGCCGACGCCGCCATCGCGCCGGTGATCTCGGGAATCACGAAGTTCCGCGGAGAGTTCGAGGCGTACATCGAGAAATCGACAAAGCCGGGATTCGAAACCGCCGCCTCTTCCGACATCACCGCGGCCATCGCGGACCGCACGGCCGCAGGAATGCATTCCTGATGGCGAAAGTAACCGTCGACGGGAAGACCGTCGAAGTCCCGAACGACGCGAACGCCCTCGAGGCGTGTCGCGCCGCCGGCGTCGACATCCCCCACTTCTGCTACCACCCGGCGCTCTCGATCGTCGGCCAGTGCCGCATGTGCATGGTCGAGGTCGAGGGCGTGCCGAAGATCCAGGCCTCGTGCACGGTGCCCGTGCGCGACGGGATGGTCATCAAGGCCTCGACGGAGAAGGCCCTCGCGGCGCGCAACGCCACGATGGAGTTCCTCCTCATCAACCACCCGCTCGACTGCCCCATCTGCGACCAGGCCGGCGAGTGCAAGCTGCAGGACAACGCCGTCGCCGGCGGCCTGCCGGTCTCGCGCACGTCCGAGCCGCGCCGCCAGTTCCCGGGCTACGACCGCACGGAGATCGGCCCCCACGTGATCGCGGACATGACGCGCTGCATCCAGTGCACGCGCTGCATCCGCTTCTGCCAGGAGATCACCGAGACCGGCGAGCTCACGTTCATCGAGCGCGGCGGCCACACGATCGTCTGGACGCACGAGGGCAAGGCGCTCGACAACGACCTGTCGGGCTGCGCCGCGGACGTCTGCCCGGTCGGCGCGCTCACGACGAAGGAATTCCGGTTCCGCAAGCGCGTGTGGTGGCTCGACAAGACGCGCTCGATCTGCGACGGCTGCGAGATCGGCTGCAGCCTCTCGATCGAGCACCGGGACGGCGTCGTCTACCGCTACACGCCCCGCGTCCAGCCCGCCGTGAACGACTACTGGCTCTGCGACTACGGCCGCTTCCGCGCCGAGCAGCTCAACGAGCTCGACTTCACGAAGCCCGAGATCCGGGTCGCGGGAGGCACGGAGAGAAAGCGGACGAACTGGGGCGAGGCGCTCGACGCGGTGAAGACTGCGATCGAGAAGGCACGGGAAGAAGAGAGAGCCAAAGAGAAGATTTCTTCGAGTGTAAGAGTCCTCGGGTCCGCCTTCCTCACGACCGAGGAGGCCTGGCTTCTCGCCACGCTCTGCAAGGATTCTCTGAAGGTGAATGCACCCGAGTTCACCGTGGACATCGGGCCCAGGAGGCGCATCCGGAACAAGAAGGACGGCTGGCTCTACGGAACCGAGGCGGCCCCCAACAGCAGAGGCTGCGAAGCGGCCGGCCTGAAGCGCGCCAAAGAAGACGGGACGACGCCCCTGTCCCTCCTACTTTCAAAGAAATCTTCCTCTTCTCCTTCGGTTCTCTACATTACGGATGCCGAATTCACGGAGAAGGCGAACGACCCTGCTTTTGTTTCCCTCCTTCGGCAGGCGTCCGTCCTCATCGTCCACGCCCGCAAGCGCAACGCGCTGACCGACGCGGCGGACATCGTCCTGCCGGTCGCGTCGCTCGCCGGGACGGAGGGCACGTTCGTGAACGCAAAGGGCCGCGTGCAGCGCGTCGACCTCGCGATCCTCGCGCCGCCCATCGTCCGCACGAGCCTCGAGATCTTCCTGCACCTCGGCGCGAAATACGGCGCCTTCGACACGCAGTGGACCGCCCGCGACGTCTTCGACCGCATGAAGGCGTCCGTCTCCGGCTACGCCGGCCTCGACTGGGATTCCGACGACCTCGTCGGCAACCCGCCGTCCATCTCTCCCGCCGCCGCCTACGACGCCATCGGCCTGAACAAGGACGCCGACGTCGAGGTCTTCACGCGCCCGTCCGTCGCGGCGCCGGATCGCAAGCCGTGAGCCCGACGCTCTCGGCCGCCCTCGAGGGAGCCGGCAAGATCGCCTTCATCTGGGGCGTCGTCCTCGCGGCCATGCTCCCGAACCTCATCTGGATGGAGCGCCGCGTCGCGGGCCTCATCCAGGACCGCCCGGGCCCGAACCGCGTCGGTCCGTTCGGCCTCCTGCAGGCCATCGCGGACACCCTGAAAATGTTCATGAAGGAGGACGTCGTCCCGCTCTACGCGGACCGCGTCCTGCACACGCTCGCGCCGTTCATCCTGCTCGTTCCGGCTATGGCGACGTTCGCCGTCATCCCCTTCGGCTCGAAGATTCCGCTCTTCGGCCGCGAGATTCCGCTCGTCGTCGCGGACGTGAACATCGGGATCCTGTACGTCTTCGCGCTCACCTCGGTCGGCGTCTACGGCCTCGTCCTCGCGGGCTGGGCGTCGAACAACAAGTTCGCGCTCATGGGCGGCATCCGCTCGTCCGCGCAGGTCATCAGCTACGAGCTCTCGATGGGCCTCGCCGCGATCGCGACGCTCATGGCGGCGGGCTCCCTGCGCCTCACGCGCGTCGTCGAATACCAGGCGGGCGGCACGTTCCTGGGGTTCCTGCCGCTCTGGAACTGCTTCACCCAGCCGCTCGGCTGCATCATCTTCATCATCGCGGCGTTCGCCGAGACGAACCGCATTCCCTTCGACCTTCCCGAGGCCGAAGCCGAGCTCGTCGCGGGCTACCACACGGAATACTCGGGCTTCCGGTTCGGCGCGTTCTTCATGGCCGAGTACCTGAACCTCGTCGCCTCCTCGATGATGATGGCGACGCTCTACTTCGGCGGCTGGTCTCTCCCGTTCCTCCCGCACGCCGGGCTCCTCGGCGGCCTCCTGTCGGTCGTCGTCTTCTTCGCGAAGACGATGTGCTTCATCTTCCTGTTCATGTGGGTCCGCTGGACCCTTCCCCGCTTCCGGTTCGACCAGCTCATGGACATCGGCTGGAAGGCCCTGCTGCCGCTCTCGCTCCTCAACCTCCTCTGGACGGGGGCGCTCGTGCTCCTGAAGGTGATCTGATGCCGGCCCTCAGCGGAGAGCTCGTCGTCTTCACGATCGCATCCGTGCTCGCGATCGGGTTCGCCCTCGCGATGGTCGTCCAGAAGACGCCCGTGAGGAGCGTCCTCTCGCTCGTCGTGACGTTCATGGGCCTCGCGATCTTCTCGATCCAGCTCGCGGCGCCGTTCATCGCGGTCCTCATGATCTTCGTCTACGCCGGCGCCATCCTCGTCCTCTTCCTCTTCGTCATCATGCTGCTCAACCTGAGCCAGGAAGCGACCGAGGAGGACACCCGACCCGTCCAGCGCTGGCTGGGGCTCGTGGCCGCGCTCGGCCTCGGCGGCCTCCTGTCCGGCGCGGCCCTCCGGGCGCCGATGCCGAAGGGCGCCGCCCCCGCTCTGACGCCGCTCGCCGACGAGATCCCGACGATCGGCCGGCTCCTCTTCTCCGACTACCTCCTCGCGTTCGAGGCGCTCTCCTTCCTGCTCCTCGTGGCCGCGGTCGGCGCGCTCCTCCTCTCGAAGAGGAGGTTCGAATGACCGGCGTCCTGCCCGGCGTCGTCCCGATGGCCGTGCCCCCCGGCGCGTACCTCGTCGTCGGAACCCTGCTTTTCGCGATCGGCCTCGCCGGCGCGCTGCTCAAGCGAAACGCTCTCTCGATCTTCCTGTCGATCGAGCTGATGATGAACGCCGTCAACCTCCTGTTCCTCACGTACGCGCGCATGCGCGGCGACATGGCGGGACAGATGATCGTCTTCTTCGTGATCGCGATCGCGGCCGCCGAGGCCTCGATCGGGCTCGCGATCTTCGTCGCGCTCTTCCGCGCCCGCCGCACGGTGGACGTGGACAAGATCGCGCTGCTGAAGTGGTAGGCCGCGCATGAACCAGCTCTGGCTCATTCCGGTCCTCCCCCTCGCGGGATTCCTTCTGAACGGCCTCGTCGCGCTTCTCTTCGCGAGCGCCCGCTCGGAGGCGGAGCGCGGCGCCGACCAGCCGAAGGTCCGCCTCCCCTACTTCCAGCGCCTGTTCCACGGCGTCGTCGGCGTCGGCTCGGTCGGCCTCGCGGCCGTCCTCTCGTTCGCGGCCCTCGTCCCGTACGTCCTCGAGTCCCTGAAGAGCCACGAGGGCCTCGCCCCCGTCGTCCAGCACGTCTACACGTGGATGGCCGCGGGCGACTACTCCGTCGACGTCGCGTTCCGCCTCGACGCGCTCTCGGCGCTCATGCTCTCGTTCGTCACGTTCGTCGGGACGCTCATCCACGTCTACAGCGTCGGGTACATGCAGGACGAGGAAGGCTACGGACGCTTCTTCGCGTACCTGAACCTCTTCATGTTCGCGATGCTCACGCTCGTCCTCGCGGACAACCTCCCGCTCCTCTTCGTGGGCTGGGAAGGCGTCGGCCTCTGCTCGTACCTCCTGATCGGCTACTACTACGACAAGGACTTCGCGGCCGCCGCCGGCAAGAAGGCGTTCGTCGCGAACCGGATCGGCGACTTCGGCATGGTGCTCGGGATCTTCGGGATCTTCGCCCTCTTCGGGACGGCCGACTTCTCGTTCGTCGAGCTCGCGAAGCGCGCGGCGCTCGCGCCCGGGTCGCACATCTCCGTCTACGTCGTCTGCCTCCTCCTGTTCCTCGGGGCGTGCGGCAAGAGCGCGCAGGTCCCACTGTACGTCTGGCTGCCGGACGCCATGGCCGGCCCGACGCCGGTCTCGGCCCTCATCCACGCCGCCACGATGGTCACGGCCGGCGTCTACCTCGTCGCGCGCTGCAGCGCCGTCTTCGTCCTCGCGCCCGACGCCCTGACGCTCGTCGCGTGGATCGGCGCGGGCACGGCGATCTTCGCGGCGACGATCGGCCTCGCGCAGAACGACATCAAGAAGGTCCTCGCCTACTCGACGGTCTCGCAGCTCGGCTACATGTTCCTCGCATGCGGCGTCGGCGCGTTCTCGGCGGGCATGTTCCACGTCTTCACGCACGCATTCTTCAAGGCCTGCCTCTTCCTCGGATCCGGCTCGGTCATCATGTCCATGCATCACGAGCAGGACATGCGGAAGATGGGCGGGCTGGCTGCGCGCATTCCGCAGACGTTCCGGACGATGCTCGTCGCGACGATCGCCATCGCGGGCATCGCGCCGCTCGCGGGCTTCTTCTCGAAGGACATGATCCTGGGCTCGGCGGCCGCCTCCGGCCACTGGGGCCTCTTCGCAGTCGGGCTCTTCACGGCCTTCCTGACGGCCTTCTACATGTTCCGCCTCGTCTCGATGACGTTCTGGTCCTCGCCGCGCGGCGACCACCACGCCCACGAGCACGCCCACGAAAGCCCGGCCACGATGACGGTGCCGCTCTGGATCCTCGCCGGCCTCTCCGTCGTCGCCGGCCTCGTCGGCGTACCGGCGGCGCTCGGCGGCTCCGACCTGATCGGCCGCTTCCTCGAGGCGTCCGTCGCCCACCCCGAGATGCACGAGATGTCGCACGGGGCCGAGATCGGCCTCATGGCGTTGTCCCTCGCGGTTGCGTTCGGGGGCATCGGGCTGGCCCTCTCCTGGTATCGCAAGGCCTCCGGCCCGGTCGAGGCCGTTTCCCCGCAGGCCGCTGCCTTCTTCGCGAAGACCGGCGCGCTCGGCCGCCTCGTCGCGAACAAGTGGAACGTGGACGAGGGCATCGAGGCGCTCGTCCTGAATCCCTTCCGGAAGATCGGCACGTTCCTCTGGCGCGGGTTCGACGCCCTCTTCATCGACGGCATCGCGAACGCCTCGGCGTTCCTCGTCGAGCTCGCGGGCGACCTCATGCGCTTCTTCACGACCGGCCACGTCCGCAATTACGCCCTCGCCTTCTCGCTGGGCGCGCTCGTCTTCGTTCTGTACGTGTGGGTGAGGTAGCGCCATGAACCTCCAGCCTCTCGGCGCCGACCTCCTCACGACGCTCGTCTTCCTCCCGTCGCTCGGGGCGCTCGTCCTCGCGCTCGTGCCCGGGGAGTCGAAGACGGCCGCGAAGGTCGTCGGCCTCGCGACCTCGCTCCTCACGTTCGCGGTCAGCGTCGTCATGCTCCGGGGCTTCGACGCGGCGGCCCCCGGCATCGCGGGCTTCGCGATCGACCGCCCGTGGATCCCACGCTTCGGCATCCGCTACCAGATGGGCGTCGACGGGCTCGCCGTCGCGCTGATTCTCCTGACGACGGTCCTCACGGTCTCGGTCCTGCTCGTGGCGTGCGGGCAGAAGATCGACCGGTTCAAGGGCTACGTCGCCGCATTCCTCGTCCTCGAGACGGGCATGCTCGGCAGCCTCGTCGCCCTCGACGTCCTCCTCTTCTATGTGTTCTGGGAAGTCATGCTGATCCCGATGTATTTCATCATCGGGATCTGGGGCGGCAAGCGGCGCATCTACGCCACGATGAAGTTCTTCCTCTTCACGATGGCGGGCTCGCTGCTGATGTTCATCGCGATCCTGTACGCCGCCGGCGTGCACACCCGGACGACGGGCGTCCAGAGCTTCTCGCTCCTCGACTGGACCCGTGCCGCGTCGTCGGGCGCGTGGGGCCTCACACCGGGCGTCGAGGCGCTCCTCTTCGGCGCGTTCGCGCTCGCGTTCCTCGTGAAGGTCCCGCTCTGGCCGCTCCACACGTGGCTGCCCGACGCGCACGTCGAGGCGCCCACCGGCGGCTCGATCATCCTCGCCGGCGTCCTCCTCAAGCTCGGGACGTACGGCCTTCTGCGCTTCGCCTGGCCGCTCTTCCCGAACGCCGCCGCCCGGTACGGACCGTTCATCGCCGTCCTCGCCCTCATCGGGATCGTCTACGGCGCGTGGGTCGCCGCCGCCCAGAAGGACATGAAGAAGCTCGTCGCGTACTCGTCGGTGAGCCATCTCGCGCTCGTCGTCCTCGGCATCGTCGCCGGGACGGGCGCCGCGCTCTCCGGGGCGATCTTCCAGATGATCGGCCACGGCCTCACGACGGGCCTCCTCTTCCTCCTCGTCGGCGTCCTCTACGAGCGGCGCCACACGCGCGAGATGGCCGACTACGGCGGCATCGCGGCGCGGGTTCCCGTGACCACGACGCTGTTCGTGGTTGCCACGCTCGGCTCCGTGGGCCTCCCGGGCCTGAACGGCTTCATCGGCGAGTTCCTGATCCTCGGCGGCGTCTTCCAGGTCAACATCGTCTGGGCCGCGATCGCCGCCACCGGAATGGTCCTCGGCGCGATCTACCTCCTCACGCTCGTCCAGAAGGTCTTCTGGGGCCCCGAGACGGTCCCCGCGAACCGAACCCTGACGGACATCAACGGCTGGGAGCTCGCGGGCGCCTTCCCGCTCATCGTCCTGATCGTCCTCCTCGGCGTCTTCCCGCGGCCGCTCCTGAACCTCGTGGACGGCTCCGTGAGGTCGCTGCAGAAGCCCGCCGCGACGTCGGCGGTCCCCACGGCGGAGGCCGCCCGATGACCGGCTTCCTGCACGTCACCGGAGCGGACTTCGCCGCCGTCGCGCCCGAGATGGTCCTGTGCCTCGCGGCGACGCTCATCCTTCTCCTGGACGCCTTCGCCCGCCCCCTGCGGTCGTTCCTGCCGTATGTCGCCCTCGCGTCCCTCGCGATCGCGAACCTCGCGGGCCGCGACGTGACGGGGACGTTCTTCTCGGGCGCCGTAGAAGTCACCGGCTTCACGCGCTACATGGAGCTCGTGGCCCTCGGGGCCGTGGCGCTCGCCATCCTCGGCGGCGCCGCCGCGCTCGAGCGCGACAAGCGCGACCAGGGAGAGTTCTACGCCCTCCTGCTCTTCGCCGCGGCGGGACTGATCCTCATGGTGCGCGGAGGGGACCTCCTCGTCGTCTTCATCGGCCTCGAGCTGATGTCGCTCTGCCTGTACGTCCTCGCCGCCTGGTACCGCGACAACCCGGCCGCGACCGAGGCGGGGATGAAGTACTTCCTCATGGGCGCCCTCGCGTCGGCGTTCCTCCTCTACGGCGTCGCGACGATCTACGGGCGCCTCGGGACGACGTCGTTCGCGAAGATCCAGGGCCTCGCGTCGACGCCCGGGCTCGTGGCGTTCGACACGATGCTCGCGGCCGGCATCCTCGCCGTCGTCGCCGGGTTGGCCTTCAAGATCGCTCTCGTCCCGTTCCACGGGTGGGCTCCGGACGTCTACCAGGGCATGACGACGCCCGCCGTCGCCTTCCTGTCGACGGCTCCGAAGGCGGGCGCGGTGCTCGTCCTCGCCCGGGTCCTCCACGCGCTCTTCCCCGCCGGGCTCGGCGACCCGTGGCGGCCGCTCCTCGCGATCCTCGCGGTGCTTTCGATTCTCTTCGGGAACATCGTGGCTCTCTCGCAGCGCGACCTGAAGCGCATGCTCGCGTATTCGGGCATCGCGCAGATGGGATACGTGACGATCGCTCTCGCCACGTTCACGACGAGTGCCCTCGAGGGCGCCGGCGTCTTCCTCGCGGGCTACCTCGTGACGAACGCGGCGGCCTTCCTCGCCATCGCGGCGCTGTCGTCCGGCGAGAACGAGCCGAAGGTCCTGTCGGATCTCGCGGGCCTCGGGAGGCGCAAGCCGCTCGCCGCCACGGTTCTGACGCTCTCGATGCTCTCGCTCGCCGGCCTCCCGCCCACGGTCGGGTTCATCGGCAAGCTCCTCGTCTTCCGCGCCGCGGTCGACGGCGGCCTCGTCCCGCTGACGATCATCGGCGTCTTCGGCAGCCTCGTGTCCGTGGGGTACTACCTGCGCGTCGTCTACCACCTCTGGATGAAGGAACCGGTGCGCGAAGTCTCCCTCGTGCCGGACGACGTCCTTTCCGGAGCGGCGTTCCTCCTCACCGCGGCGCTCATGCTCCTCTGGGGCGTGTTCCCGCGCGCCCTCCTCGATGTGGCCCGCCAGGCCGCGGCGGCCCTTCTCGGCCGCTGACGATGTCCGAGAAATCCTGGGACCGTCCCGACGGGGTCGCCGCCCCCACGAGTGAGCGTCTGTCCCTGGTGCTCCGCGGGCTGCGCGCCCTCGAGGCCCAGGGCGTCCACACGGTCTCCTCGTACCAGCTCGCCGAGCGGTTCGGGATGAACCCGGCGCAGATCCGCAAGGATCTCGCGCAGTTCGGCGAGTTCGGCGTGCGCGGCGTCGGCTACCGCGTCGCGGACCTCAAGGCGAAGCTCAAGGAGCTCATGGGCCTCGCGAAGACGCGCACCGTCGTCATCGCGGGGGCGGGCAACCTCGGTCAGGCCCTCGCGGACTCGCGCAACTTCAACGTAGACGGCTTCAAGGTCGCGGCGCTCTTCGACGTCGACGGCCGCAAGGTGGGCGGCCGCTCGCGGACGGGCGTTCCGATCCTCGACATCGCGGAGCTGCCGAAACAGGCTGGCGAAATGAAGGCCGACATCGGCGTCCTCGCCGTTCCGGCCGAGGCCGCCCTCGAGGTCGCGCGCCTGCTCGCGGCTGCCGGCGTGCCGGCGCTCCTCAACTTCGCGCCGGTCTCGGTCCCGCCGACCGAGGGCACGTTCGTGCGCAACGTCGACCTGACGTTCTTCCTCGAGAACCTCTCCTTCCAGCTCGCCGTCAGGCGGCGGTAGGGGGTACTTGATGACGGTTCCTAGATCTGCTCACCGGCCGGTGGCTACTAATAGGAACCTGGGCCTGAATTCGGGCAAGAGTTCCTAGATATGACCACCGCGATTGACGTCGAATACTAGTTAGGCGGCTTAACCAGCTGTGCGCCGTGCCTGTTCACGGAGGGACATGATCGGAACCCCAAACATCCCGGATCGCGTTCAACATCGACGTCTCGGTCCTGTGGCGTCCCGGCGCTCAGAACATAGCCCTCCGCGGCATCTTTAACGGCCGGACCCACCCTCCTATGCCTACACCGGCGTGTTTGCCATTTCCGCTCGCAACCGTTTCGGCGCATCTGGCCAGGTCATCGGGTCACTCCTTTGGCACCCACTGTCCTAGACTCACGCTTCATCTTGGCCGCAGGACACGGCCACGGCGGCGCCGTGCGCATCGCCACGGCCGAGGACGAGCAGCGCTTGCCGGAAATGGACGTTCTTGGGGCGCAGGCCATCTAAACAGGCTTCAGCGCGTACCGGGCGCCGCCTAACACCTCATTGCAGCGGACTCGGCGTCAGTCGCTGCGCTCCTTCCTTCTCGCCGCTGAACTCGATATCGTTAGGCAGCCCTTGCGTCCGACTGGCCCTGTAACTACAATGTAGTTATGGCGTTCGATCTTCGTTTCGAATGGGACGCCGCGAAGAACCGAGCGAACGTACGGCGTCACGGAGTGTCGTTCGAGGAGGCCTCCTCGGCCTTCCTCGATGAGAACGGCATCCTGATCGACGATCCGGGTCACTCCATCGGGGAGGAGCGTTTCGTCCTCCTCGGGCTCACCTCGAGCCTGCGGCTCCTCGTCATCTGCCATTGTTATCGGCAACACGCCGATATCGTCCGCCTCATTTCGGCCCGGAAGGCCGACAAGGGCGAGCGAGAACACTATTTCGGGAGATTCAAAAGATGAGAAAGCACTATGACTTCTCAAAGGGCCGGCCGAACCCCTATGCAAGGCGCCTCAAGCGCCAGATCACGCTTCGCCTGGACGAGGCTACGATCACGTACTTCAGGTCCCTCTCGGTCGAGACGGCAATCCCATACCAGTCCCTGATCAATCTCTATCTCCGGGAGTGTGCCGCGAGCAAGAAACACCTGAGGCTCTCCTGGGAGAGGTCCCCGCAAACCGGGGCTGCCTGAAGACGCACTCCGCCGAGGTCGGCGCCTACTCCGCCCAGAGGACGAGGTTCGTCTCGTTCGGGTGGAGGAGCAGGGGGTGCGACGGGCGGACGCGCACGGAGTACCCGCGGCTGTCCTCCGCAGGCCGGCCCACCGTGCCGGTCCACGTCGCGGTGCCGTCGAGACGGCCCTGCGACGCCAGCGGCGTCGAGAAGCCGGCGTCCACGACCCCGTCGTGATCCGGCTCGCCCTCGAACCAGTCCACCGCGAGATCGCCCGGCTCGAGGCTTCCGAGACGAATCTGGACCTCGACCGTGAAGCTCTCCCCGGGCGCGACGCGCGCCGGCTCCTCGGGCACCGTGGTCACGGAGACGAACCCGACCTCGTCCCACGCGGAGCGGACCTTTTCCTTCCACGCGGCGAGCTCCTTCGCCTTCGCATCGCCGTCCGCAGACAGCATCGAGACACGGCTTGCGGCGGGCGTGTATGCGAGCGACACGTACTCTCCGACCATCCGGTCCGAGTGGAAGATGCGCCCCAGCCGGTGCGCCGACGTCGCCATGCGCGCCGCCCAGCCGGCCGGCACGCCGGAGCGGTCGCCGTTCGGCCGGTCGTAGAAGAGCGGGACGATCTCGGTCTCGAGGCGCTCGTAGAGGGAGTTCGCCATCTCGTCGTCCGGGCGCCCCTCGGTCGCGTCACCGATCGTGAAGCCCGCGCCGTCGCGCGGCGCCTCGTCCCACCAGCCGTCGAGGACGGACAGGTTCAGGACGCCGTTCATCGCCGCCTTCATCCCGGACGTGCCCGAAGCCTCGAACGGCCGGCGTGGATTGTTCAGCCAGACGTCGACGCCCTGCACGAGCCGGCGCGCGAGGCGCATGTCGTAGTCCTCGACGAGGACGACGCGCCCCAGGAACTCCGGCTGCGCCGCGAACTCGCCGACGCGCCGCAGGAAGTCCTTCCCCGCGTGGTCGCGCGGGTGAGCCTTGCCCGCGAACACGAGCTGCACGGGCCGGTTCGGGTCCGAGAGCAGGCGGGAGAGCCGCGCGGGATCCTGGAATATGAGCGTCGCGCGCTTGTACGTCGCGAAGCGGCGCGCGAATCCGATCGTGAAGGCCGTCGGGTCGAGGAGCTGCCACGCGGCGGCGACCTCCACGTCCGGAGCGCCCCGGCGCGTCCGCGCCGCGGCGGACCGGATTCGCACCGTCTCGACGAGAGCCGCCCGGCGGTGCTCGTGCCGCCGCCAGAGCTCAGCCGGGTCGGGGCCGTCGCCTTCGCGCGGGTTGAGAGCCCCGATCTCTTTCGAGGTCCATGAGGGGCCGTGGACGCCGTTCGTGACGGCGCTGATCGGGATCTCCGAGAGCGGCGCGTCCGGAAAGACACCGCGCCACAGGCGGCGCGAGACCTTCGCGTGGAGCTGGGACACGGCGTTCACGCGGGAGGACAGGCGCAGGCCGAGAACCGCCATCGAGAAGTATTCGTTCGGGTCCTCCGGGACCTGCCGGCCGAGGCCGAGGAGCTCGTCGAGGCCGATGCCGTAGGCCTCGAGCTTCTTGTCGAACGTGCGCTGCATGAGGTCCCGCGGGAAGAGGTCGATTCCGGCGGGTACCGGCGTGTGCGTCGTGAACACGTTGCCGGCCGTCGCGATCTCCCGCGCCTCGGCGAAGCTCAGCCCGCGCTCGGCGCGAAGCTGCCGGATCCGCTCGAGCCCGAGGAACGCCGCATGGCCCTCGTTCGCGTGGCGCACCGTCGGCCGGAGCCCCGCGACCTCGAGGGCCCGCATCCCGCCGATCCCGAGGACGATCTCCTGGCGGATGCGCATGTCGGTGTCGCCGCCGTAGAGACGGTTCGTGATCTCGCGGTCGGCGGGCCGGTTCGCGGGCAGGTGCGCGTCGAGGAGGAGGAGCGGCGTCCGCCCCACGCGCACGCGCCGGATCAGGAGATGGACGTCGCGGTCGCCGATACTCACCGTGACGACCGGCGCGACGCCCGCGGGCGTCGGGAGGACCTCCACCGGAAGGTCGAGCGGGTCGACGATCGGGTAGCTCTCCTTCTGCCGGGCGTCCGCCGTGAGCGTCTGCCGGAAGAAGCCCTCGCGGTAGAAGATCCCGACGCCCACGAGCGGCACGCCGAGGTCGCTCGAGGACTTCAGGTGGTCGCCCGCGAGGACTCCGAGGCCGCCCGAGTAGATCGGCAGCATCTCGGAGAGGCCGAACTCTGCGCAGAAGTAGGCGACGCGCACACCCGCGGCGGCAAGGTCCGCGATCCCGGGCACACCCGGCGCCGCGGCGTCCTCCGCGGCGAACGCGGCCGCGGCCGCGTGGACGCGGGTGACGTAGTCCCCGTTCCCGGCCAGCGCCGCGAGACGGGCCGGGTCCACGGACCTGAGGAGCAGGACGGGATTCCCCGAGCGATGCCACTCCTCGGGGTCGAGCTCGCGGAAGAGGGCGCGCGTCGCGGGACGCCACGTCCAGCGCATGTCGCGGGCGAGGTCGGCGAGGGGGGCGAGTTCCGGCGGCAGGGCGGGCGCGGCGCGGTAGGTCCCGAGTGGTCTCATCGGCGCGCGGAGGATAACCGATCGTTCACGGGTTCATCGCACGGACCGTCTTGACCTCGGCGTCGCGCTCGGCGACGTGGGGGTCGTACGGCCTGTACGAGCCCGCATCCGGCACGTCGCGGTACTCCGTATCGCACCGGTAGCAGATGACGACGGGCGGCACGCGCCGCGCGAGGACGAAATCAATCGCGGCGAACGCGAGCAGGACGGGCACGAGCCAGACGCCTCCGAGCCTCCACGCCGCGAGAAGCGCGAGCGTCGCCCCAACCGCGAGAATCGCGCAGCCGAGGCGCTGGTCGAAATCCTTCTGGACGTAGAACGCGGTGGATTTGCAACGAGAGCACGAATCCACCCTCTCCGCGCGGCAAACCGAAGGCGAATGAGAAAAGGCGATTGAGGATTTCTTAGAAGGTGAGGAACAGGAGACCTCGCCGGATGCGCGCTCCGAGGGCGGCGGGAGCTCGATGCGCTCCATGCAGTCGGAGCAATACACGGCCACGCGCACTTGGGGTGGATTATTCCCCTCCCCTCTTCCACCTTCTAAGAAAATCTTCTCTTCGGTTCTCCTCCCACCATACGATCCCAACTGACCGATGCCCCGCTCCCCCGACCGCAACGCCCTCGCGATCCTCGCCGCCGCCCACGCCGTCAACGACGCGTACCAGAGCGCCGTGCCGGCGCTGCTGCCGTTCCTCGTGGCCGACCGGGGCCTCACGTACGCCGCCGCCGGCGGCCTCGTCCTCGCGGCGTCGGCCGTGTCGTCCTTCGTCCAGCCGCTGCTCGGCGCGGCCTCCGACCGCAGGGCCCTCCCGTTCCTGATGCCCCTCGGGATCCTCATCGCGGGCGCCGGCATCGCGGGCGCCGCCCTCGCCCCGACCTACGCGCTCACGGCGGCCGCGGTCGTCTTCTCGGGCGCGGGCGTCGCCGTCTTTCACCCGGAGGCCGCCCGCCACGCGAACTACGCGTCGGGCGACCGGCGCGCGACGGGCATGAGCATCTTCTCCGTCGGGGGCAACCTCGGGATCGCGGCAGGGCCCGCGGTCGTGACGCTCCTCGCCACCGTCGGCGGCATTCCCGGAGTCGCGTGGATGGCCGCTCCCGCGGTCCTCGCGGCGCTCCTCCTCGCGCGCGAGCTCCCCCGCCTCGCCGCCTTCCGTCCGGCCGCCGAGGCCGTCCGGGCGGTCTCGCCCGAGCCCCCGCGCTGGAGGGCGTTCCTCTCCCTCTCCGCGATCATCGCGATCCGCTCGATGATGTCGTTCGGCCTCGCGGCGTTCGTGCCCCTGTGGCTCGTGAGCGCGCGCGGCGTGCCGCGCTCGCGCGCGACGCTCGCCCTCACCGTGATGCTGCTCGCGGGAGCGGCCGCGACGCTCGTCGGCGGGAGGCTGGCGGACCGCTTCGGGCGCCGCCGCGTCCTCGTCGGCTCCCTGCTGCCGCTCGCGCCGCTCATCTTCCTCACCCTCGCGACGCCGGGGCCCGCGGTCCTCGTTCCGCTCGCCCTCACGGGCGCGTTCTCGATCGCGAGCTACAGCGTGGCGGTCGTCATGGGCCAGGAGTACCTGCCGGGCCGCGAGGGGATCGCGGGAGGCGTGACGATGGGCCTCGCGATCGGCCTCGGCGGCGCCGGCGTGCCGATTCTCGGCCTCGTCGCCGACCGCTGGGGCGTGGCGTCGGTTTTCGGCCCGATCGCCGCGCTGCCCGTGATCGCCGCGGCGCTCGCTCTCACGCTGCCGGGCCGCTCCGTTTTCAGACGGGCAGTCCCGACCGCAGCGTGAGGTACGCGGCGAGGAGCTCGCCGACGAGGACGAACACGACGCCGACGTAGAGGAGCCCCGTCGCCGCCTGGTTGGACTTCATGCGGGCCGTCTTCACGACGAACGGCGCGAGGACGAGCGGCGCCGCCAGGCCCCACAGGACGCGCGACCCGAAGAAGAAGCCGTCGCGCATCGGGTCCACGAGGTCGGCGAGCGCGTCGCCGGCCGGCCCGCGCGACGTGCGCGCGAGCCACCCGAGCGCGACGAGCGCGAGCACCGTACGCGCGAGCGCGAGGAGCGCGAGCGCCTCCGTCGCGCGCACGAGGAGGCCGAACGGCAGCGACTTCGAGACGAGGTACCAGTGCCCGAGGTTCATCGCCCAGATGACGCCGCCGAAGAGGAGCGCGCCGAGCACGAGGCCCGCCGCGAGCCACCCCGCGCCGAGCGCGGGGCGCGAGGCGAACGGCTCCACGCCGGTGCGGGAGAGGAGGAGGACGAAGGAAGAGAAGACCGAGAGGAAGAGGGAGGAGAAGAGGAAGATTTTCTTAGAAGGTAATAGGGCGGGGGTGACGTCCGCGCGCGCGATAAGCGTTGCCGCCAGCGCGCCGCCGATGGCCAGAGCAAAGAGAAGCCCCGGGGTCACGACCGATTCGAATCCCCCGCTGGCGCCGCCGCCTCCCGCCGCCCCGCCCGCGGGAGCCGCGACCAGCCCTGTCCACCTTCTAAGAAGAAAACCACCGTTGCCCGAGACGAGACGTGCCAGCAGAAGGCAGGCGGCCGCAATTCCTCCGTGCAACGCAAAGAAACCCCCGGACAGGTCCTTCGAAGGAGTGAGGAGGGTGAAGAACAGGACGCCGACCGCGAGCTGCAGCAGGACGAGCGCGAGGACGTCGGCGAGCACCGGCGCAGTGTAGCCGGTGCCCGCGACTCAGGCCGGAGGCGCGGGGATCGCCGACGGCTCGTGCGCCGCGCCCTCGAGGGCCTCGCGCTTGGCGCGCGCGACGGCTTCGGCGCGGCTGGAGTCGTTCGGGCGGTCGTCGGAAATGCGCCCGTCGCGGATGCGGATGATCCGGCGGGCGTGCGCCGCGATGTCCTCCTCGTGAGTGACGAGGATGATCGCGTTCCCCTGCTCGTTCAGCTCGCGGAAGAGCCGCATGATGTCCTCGCCCGTCGCCGAGTCGAGGTTGCCCGTCGGCTCGTCCGCGAGGAGGAGCGACGGACCCGTGACGAGCGCGCGCGCGATCGCGACACGCTGGCGCTGGCCGCCCGAGAGCTCGTTCGGGTTGTGGTGGGCGCGGTCCGTGAGGCCGACGCGCTCGAGCGCCTTCTCGGCCCGCTCGCGGCGCTCCTTCTTCGGGAGGCCCGAGTAGACGAGCGGCAGCTCGACCTGGGCCAGAGCGCTCGTCCGTGCGAGGAGGTTGAACGTCTGGAAGACGAAGCCGATCTCGCGGTTCCGGATGCGCGCGAGCTCGTCGTCGGTCAGGGTCTGGACGGGCGTCCCGTTCAGCAGGTACTCGCCGCCGGTCGGCGTGTCGAGGCAGCCGATGAGGTTCATGAGCGTCGACTTGCCGGAGCCGGAGGGACCCATGATCGCGACGTACTCGCCGCGGTCGATCGTGAACGTTACGCCGCGCAGGGCGCGGACCTTTTCCTCGCCGACGGAATACGTCTTCTCGATGTCGCGCATCCCGATCAGCATCGGCTTCATCCCATGACCGCCTTCCACGCGACCTTGACGGCCACCGCGACGAGCCACAGGACGATCGGCGTCCACGTGGCGGCGCCCTTCGAGAGACCCGGGAGCTTGCGGAATCCGAGGACGAGCAGGCACAGGACCGCGATCGAGAAGATGTCGACGGACGAGGCGAGCGAGCGCAGGGCGACCGGCGTCGACTCGTCGAGGAACGCGCCGACGTTGGACTTCAGGACGTGCTGCGCGCCCTCCTGCGTGAGGGAGGCGTCGGGCAGCTGCAGGAAGATCGGAATCGAGATCAGGACGCCGACGAGGCTTGGGAGCCCCGAGTGCCCCCAGATCGCGAGGAGCTGCGCGTACCGCGCCTCGGCTCCCATGGCCTTCGCGCCGCCCCAGAGGACGAGCGCGATCACGAAGAAGAAGACGATCGCCGCGACGACGCCGATGCCGAGGTAGAGGGGCGTCATCTTCTTCGCGGCTTCGACCTGCCGCTGGACGACCTCGGGCGAAACCGTGCGGCCACTCTTCTCCATGCGCTTTTCGATCGACTCGCGAATCGTGCGGTCCATGTCGATCTTCGGCATCACGATCCAGAACGACCCCGCCGTCGCCAGCAGAGTGAGGAGGAGCGGCAGCCACCACGTCGGGCGCGCGACGAGCCGCCCGAACGTGTCGGACGGCTTCGTGAACGTGCCGACGACCGCCTCGACGGGGCCGATGCCCGGGACGGGGGCGGAGGCCGCGGGCGCGAGGTCGCTCACCGGACGTTCCCTTCCTCCGCCGGCGCCGGGTCGAGCGACACGTTCAGGCCGCTCAGGACGACGTTCTTCTGAGGGAGGAGGTCGCCGATCGCCTTGTGCCACGAGACGAGGGACTTGAGGTAGCCCGCGACCGCCTGCAGCTCGATCGTGCGTGCGGTCGTGAGGTCGTTCTGGATCTGCGCGACCTGGAACGACGTCGTCATCCCGTTCTCGTACTTCTTCTTCTCGGCATCGAGGTTGCGCTCGGCGAGCTCGCGCGCCTTCGAAGCGGCCTGCACGCTGCGATACGCGGTGTCGATGTTGCGCGCGGCGGTGCGCACCTCGACCTGCAGGTTCGCCTTCGTGATCGCGAGGCTCGTCCGGGCGAGCTCGAGGTCGGCGTTCGCGATGGCGGCGTTGCCCTTCGCGGCGCGGTTCCCGATCGGGATCGCGAAGACGAGGCCGACGCTCCACGCGGGGTAGTCGCCACGGCCGATCTGGGTCAGGGCCGACGAGTAGGAGAGATCGTACGGATTGCCGTCGGCGTCGACGCCGAGCCCGTTCGCCCCAAGACCGGCCCGGCCGTAGCCGCCGGAAAGGTCGAGGCGCGGCCTGAGCTGGTTCTGCTGGTACGAGGCCGTGACCTTCTTCGCCTCGATGTTCAGGAGGGACTGCCGGATCTCGGGCCGGACCTTCAGCGCCGACTCGTAGCCCTGGTTCACGTCCGCGACGAAGCCGGAGCGGAGCGACTCGCGCGTGGGGCGGTCGGTGGGGACGATGGGCCGGTTCCAATCCGGCACCGACTGGACGTTCAGGAGGCGCCGGAGGCGGTCCTGCGCGTCGCCGATGAGGCCCTCGGCGATGATGATGTCCTGCTCGCGCTGGGCGATCGTGACCTCGGTCTGGACGATGTCGATCGGCGCGAGCGCGCCCACGTCGATCTTGATCTTCGTGATCCGGTTCAGGTCCTTGGCCCGGTCGAGCGCCTCCTGCTTCGCCCTGAGGTTCTCGACCGCGTAGACGAGGTCCCAGTACGCGTTCTCGGCGGTCTGGATCGCCGTCTGAACCGCGATGACGAAGCCGTAGGCGCTCTGGTTCTCCCCGATCTTCGCCTGGACGACGAAGCGCTCCGTCACCGTCTTTCCGAAGTTCCGGAGGAGGGGCTGCGTGACGCCGAGCGAGAGGTTGCTCGAGTACGTGGGGTTCAGGAGCGTCCCCGCGCCCACGACGTCGCTGCGCGTGTTCGTCCAGCCGAGGGTGTACGTCGTCCCGTACGGCAGGAGCCCCGTCAGGTAGGGGTTCGCGTATCCGGTCTTCGTCTGGTTGGCCTGGTAGATCGAGCTCCGGGGCGTCTGCGTGTCTTTGATGCCGAGGTCCAGCTCGAACGTCGGGTCGAACGCGCCGCGTGCCGAGAGGATGCCGAAGCGGGACTCCTCCAGCGTGTAGGCGGACACGTCGAGGTCGAGGACGTTCTGGAGCGTCATCTCGATCGTCTTCTGGAGGGTCAGCTCGATCCTGTCTCCCGCGGGGAGGGGGATGGCCTTGCGGGCCTTCGAGCCGATGGGCACGGAAACGGAGTCGTCCGCGAATGCGACGCCGGCGGAAAGGACGAGGGCGAGGGCCGCCGCGGCCGCCCGCCGGCCGGCGCGCGCGGGGCTGCCGGGCTTCTGCTCAGGACTCACGAAAACCTCCTCGAACCGAAAGCCGATGATAGTGGACGGGCACCGTTTCAGAGTACGGCATACGGGCGGAAAGGTTTCCGCCAGAACGGGTTTCTTCAGTTTTTAGAGAGGGGCGTGACAGGCCACCGAGCGCTCGGCGTTCGCCGGATCCACGAGCAAGCGCGGGACCTCCTGCGAGCAGACCGGACGGGCGGACGGGCACCGAGGGTGGAAGGGACACCCCGGAGGCGGCGCGGCGGGCGACGGCGGCTCGCCGGGCGCCTGGAGGGTCGCCGCGGCGGGGTCGCCCGGGTGCCGGCGCGGCTGGGAGGCGAGGAGAAGCGCGGTGTACGGGTGGCGAGGCGCGGCAAAGAGAGCCTCCGTCGGCGCTTCCTCGACGATGCGCCCGAGATACATGACGGCGGTCCGGTCCGCGATCCATCGGACGACGGAAAGATCGTGCCCGATGAAAAGGTACGCCGGCCGCGACGGGGTGTCGCGCTGGAGGTCGAGGAGCAGGTTGAGGACCTGGGCGCGAACCGAGACGTCGAGGGACGACACGGGCTCGTCGAGAACGACGAGGCGGGGCTCCGTCGCGAGGGCGCGCGCGATCGCGATCCGCTGCCTCTGACCTCCGGAGAACTCGTGGGGCTTCTTTCCGAGCGCGGACGAGGCCAGGCCCACCGACGCGAGCAGCCCGGCCACGCGCTCGCGCCGCTCGACGCGCGAGCCGATCCGGTGGATGACGAGAGGCTCGCCGACGATCTCGCCCACGGACTGCCGCGGGTCGAGCGAAGTCGCGGGATCCTGGAAGACGACGCCGATCTCGCGCCGGCGGGCGTTCAGCTCCTTGAGCGGGAGCGACAGCCAGTCGGCGCCCCCGAAGAACACCGTCCCACGGTCGGCGGCGAGGAGCCTCAGGATCAGCCGCGCGGTCGTGCTCTTGCCCGATCCCGACTCCCCCACGAGCGCAAGCGTCCGCGCGGCCGGCAGGTCGAACGCGACACCGTTTACGGCGGCGACGCGAACGGGCGGCGCGAAGAAACCCCCGCGGCGCTCGAACGTCCGGTGGAGATCGCGGACGGAGAGGAGCGGCTCCGCCTCGCCCGGACGCGGGAGCGCGCTCATCGGGCCATCTCCGCGGGAGCGTCGACGAGAAAGCACGCGGCCTCCGAGCCCGTTCCGGGCACGCCGAGCAGCGTGGGCCGCGCGGCCCGGCAGCGGCCGAACGCCTCCGGGCAGCGCGGCTCGAAGGCGCAGCCCCGCGGACGCTGCCCCGGCTCGGGCACGGTTCCCGCGAGAGCCGGCAGCCTCCGCCCCCCTCCGGCCTCTCCGGCAGCGGGGCGCGATGCGAGAAGCCCGCGCGTGTACGGGTGCGCGGGCCGGTCGAAGAGGTCGGCGACCGAGGCGCTCTCGACGATCTCGCCCGCGTACATCACGAGCGCGCGGTCCGCCGTCTCGGCCACGACGCCGAGGTCGTGGGTCACCAGAAGGATCGCGAGGCCGAGCTCGCGCTTCAGGTCGAGCAGGAGCGCGAGGATCTGGGCCTGGATCGTGACGTCGAGCGCAGTCGTCGGCTCGTCCGCGACGAGAAGGCGCGGTCCGCCCGCGAGGGCGAGCGCGAGCATCGCCCGCTGCCGCATCCCGCCCGACATGAGGTGCGGGAGCGCGTCCATCTGCCGCTCCGGGTCCGGCAGGGCCACGCGGTGGAGCCACGTCACGGCCTCGGCTTGCGCCTCGGAGCGCGAGAGTCCGCGGTGGCGGCGCAGGACCCCGGCGAGCTCGGACCCGATCGTCCGCACGGGGTCGAGGGCGCTGCCCGGCTCCTGGAAGACGAGGCCGATCCCGCCGCCGCGCAGCCGCTCCTTCTCGCGCGGCGCCAGCGCGCGCACGTCGCGCCCCTCGAAAATCACCTCGCCCGAAGCGATGCGCACCGGAGGCGGAACGAGGTCGAGGAGCGCGAGCCCCGTGAGGCTCTTGCCGCAGCCGGATTCGCCCACGAGCGCCACGACCTCCCCCGCGAGGATCTCGAACGAGACGCCGTCGACGACCGTCTCCGACTCGCCCGTGAGGCCCGGGACGGCGATCGTGAGGGCGCGGACGGTGAGGAGTGGGGTCGAGGTGGAGGCCGGCGGCGCGCTCACGCCGGCGAGAGCTCCTTCAGCCGCTCACCGACGTCCCGGAACGAAGCGTTCGCGCCGTAGATCTCGAGGAAGGTCTTGTAAGCGTTGTCGCGGTCGCCGAGACCCGCATAGACGCCCGCGAGGTCGTACTGAAGGCCGAGGCGGTCGTCGTCGCGGATGTTCGGGGCGTCGAGGCCCTTCCGGTACCACTTGATCGCGAGCTGCGGCATCCCCTTCTCGAGGAAGCACAGGCCCAGCATCGAGCAGCACTCCACCGCGTACAGAGGGCTCTTGGCCGCGCGCTGGAACTCGCTGATCGCCTCGTCCGTGAGGGACATTTCCTTGTAGGCGATCCCGAGGTTGTAGTGCGTCTCGAAGTCCTCGGGCGAGAGCTGCTGCTCGACGCCCTTCTTGAACTCGCGGAAGATCTCCTCGAGCGGGATCTCGCGCCCGGAGGCGTCCACGGACGCCTCCGGCGTGTGCGTCTCCTGCCGCATCTCCGACTGAAGCTCTCCGGCGAAGTTGAAGAACTCCTGCTCGTCGGAGAACAACGCGGACTCGTCCGTCAGGACGGGGGCGCCGGCCGGCGCCTCGGGCGCCTCTGGCGGGGCGGGCTCCTCGGCGCCCTTCGTCATCTGGTCCGTGAGGGCCCGGCCGAGCTCCGCGTCCAGGACCGACTCGAAGTCTTCCGACAGGATGTCCGAGAGCGCGGGCCTCGCGTCTTCACCGCCGCCGCCTTCGAGGCGCGACCGTCGCTTGGCGATCTGGGGATGGCCGGGGAACTTGCGCTCGAGAGCCTGCAGGCGCTCGGAGGCGTCGACGACCATCCCTTGCTCGAGGCAGAAGTCGATCTCGAGGAGCTCCTCGGCCGACGGCTCGTCCGCCGTGGCGACGGCCGACGGCGGCGGCTCCGGAGAGGACGGCGGCTTCGCGCCGCGCACGCGCGCTCCCGGCGCGGTCGTGCTGCGCTCCGCTTCCGCGGGCTCCCCCATCTCGGCCGACGTCCGTTCGACGAGGAGAGAGTCCAGCGCCGAGACGCGATCCTCGCGGCCGGCGCTCCGGTAGAGGTCCTTGAGCTTCTCGGCCTCGGCGAGCGCGACCTTTCTCCGGCCGCCCTCGAGCGCGAGCTCGAAGACCTTCTCGCGCAGCGCGAGCGTCGCGGGGGCGTGCTTCAGGACGGACCGGAGGTGCTCGATCGCCTTGTCGTAGAGGCCGTACTTGCGGAAGACCTCCGCCTCGCCGAGAGCGCCTTCCACGATGTCGGAGGAAAGGCTGGCCGGAACCTCTTCGGTCGCGGCGGGAAGGGCAGCGCCCGCGGGCTCGGGTTCGGTCGCCGCCTCGAGCTCCGTCGCCGCCTCGAGCTCCGTCGCCGCCTCGAGCTCGGTCGCCGCCTCGAGCTCGGTCGGCGCTTCCACCTCGACGGTCGGCTCGGCCTCCATCGCTGCAGGCAGGCCGGCTGACGCGACCTCCGGGAGAGGCTGCGACGCCGCCCAATCGAAACCGCTCGCGTCCGAATGAGCCGCGCCCTGGCCGAAGTTCGGCGCGGTCGAAAGCGGCGAGACCTCCGGGAGCTGCTCGAGCGCGCCGAGGGCCGGCGCGGGCGCCGCGGCCGGCGTCGGCCGCTTCCCGGACGCCGAGCGGTCGAACGCGGAGGTGCCGGGCTGCGAGAGGCGGCGCACCGCGGCGGGGACGGGGCCAGTCGAGCCCGGGTCGTGGACGAGGTCGCCGTCCTCGAGCTCGAACACGAACTCACCCGTGGACTCGGGCGCCGCCGTAGCGGCGGGCACGGCGGAGAAGGACGGCGGCGGCGGAATGGGAGGAACGGGTGCGGCAGGCGCCCGGCGCGAGCCGGTCACCTCGATCGGCGGCACGTCGAGAGGCGCGCTCTTCTCCAGCGACGCCGGCTCGGAAGCCGGCGGCCCGGGTCGAGGCGTTTCGTCGGCCGGCGCATCGGGCCGGACGGGCGCCGCGGGCGCGGGCTGCGCGCGCCGGCCGCTCGTCTCCATCGACGGCGGCGGGATTGCGGGGCGCTCGCGAGAACCGCTGCGTTCCACTCCGCGCCCGAGCGACGGGTCCAGCTGCGCGAGGCGGTTACGGAACTCCGGCGAATCGGGAACGAGCTTCAGGAGGGCGCGCAGTCCCTCCGCCGCGTCACCGATCCGGTTCTGCTTTCTGTGGAGGTCCACGAGCGCCGAACGCCAGTGAATCACCGCGGCCTGGTCGCCCGCGGCTTCGGCCACGTGGATGACGCGAGAGAGAACGTCCTCGCGGTCGAGGGAAGCCTCCGCGAGCGGCACGAGGATTCCGAGGGCCCTCTTCGCCTCGCCGCGGCGCATGGCCTGGTCCGCGAGCGCGGCGGCGGCCTCGAACGTGAGCGTGGCGGTGCCGCCCGCCTGCTGCACGCGCACCGCGAGCTGGAGGACTTCCTCGCTGGACGCTTCGATGGCCTGGGCCTTCCCGAGCCACTCCTGCGCGTCCTTCACGTCGCCGTCCTGGAGGGCGGCCTCGGCCGCGAGCAGGAACAGGGGCAACGAGCGCGGCGTCGTGTCGAGGGCGCGCTTGACGAAGAGGCGCGCTTCGCGGGAACGCGACGCCGAGACGAGGAGGGGGACGAACGACCGCAGGACCTCGACGTTGTCCGGCGCCATCTGCAGCGCCTTCTCGTAGACCTGGATCGACTCGTCGAGGGCTCCCCGATCCTTGAGGAGCGCGGCGACGATCGTGTATTCCTTGAGCGCGTCGGGCTTGCGGCGGGCCTGCGTGAAGAAGTCCGCGAGCTTGACGTGCAGCTGGATGTTCTGCGGGTCGATTCCCACCATCTTCTGGTAGATGCCGATGGCGCCGATCGCGTTGTCGTTCCGGGCGTGGTAGTCGGCGAGGACCTGGTACTGGCTCTTGGCGTCCGTCGTGAGCCCCTGCTTGGCGTACAGCTCCGCGAGCCGCTCGTAGACGTCGAGTCGCGCCGGGTCGAGGCGGTTGATGCGCTTGTAGATCGCGATGCCGCGCAGGAAGAAGCCGTCCCGCGCGAAATGCTCGGCGATCCGCGTGAGGTACGGGATCGCCTCCTCGTTGCGGTTGAGGCGCGTGTATAGGTCGCCGACCTTGTTGAGGATGTTGATGTCGCCCGGCGTCTCCTCGAGGACCTTCAGGTAGTCCTTGAGAGCCGAGTCGACCTTGCCCTTCTGGAGGCTTTTCTCCGCCGAGGCGAGAAGAGCGTCTCTCTTCGTTCCGGCCATGCTTCAGGCCGCCCGGGGCGCCCCGGCGCGGCGGCGCACGAGGACGCGTTCGAAGGTGAGGCGGTGCTCCGGGCTCGGCCCGTGGCGCCTCAGCGCCGCGAGGTGCTCCGGCGTCCCGTAGCCGCGGTGCGACGAGAAGCCGTAAAACGGGAAGACGTCGTCGAGCTCGTCCATCCGCGCGTCGCGCGCGGTCTTGGCGACGATCGACGCGGCGGCGATCGCCGCGACCCGCGCGTCGCCCCGGATGAAGGCGCGCTGCGGGACGTCGAGGCCGGGCATGTGGACCGCGTCGAAGAACACGAGTGACGGAGTCGCGCCGGCGCGCGCGAGGTTCTCGAGGGCCCGGCGCATCGCGAGAAGCGTCGCGTCCACAATGCCGAGCGCATCAATCTCCGCGGCGGTCGCCGCGCCGACCGCGGCCCCCGCGGCCGCGGCACGGATGCGGACGTCGAGGTCCTCGCGAACCTCGGGCAGGAGCGCCTTGGAGTCGTCGAGGCCGAGGAGCGGCTGCGGCCCCTCGAACACGACCGCGCCCGCGTAGACCGGTCCCGCGAGGCAGCCCCGCCCGACCTCGTCGACGCCGGCGATCAACCGGTGGCCTTCGGCACGCGCGTCGTCCTCGATCCGAAACAATGCAGAGACACGTTTCCTCTCAGACCCCAGGTCGCATGCATTCCGGCCGGCGCCAGGTCCCATCGTGCCTCAACTGTACCCCGCCCCGGGGCGACCCGCGGCGGAGAGTGTGGAGCTTAGTTGTCGCGCTTCTCGGCGATGCGGGCGGCCTTGCCGCGGCGCGCGCGGAGATAGTAGAGCTTCGCGCGGCGAACCTGTCCGTGGCGCTCCACTTCGATGCGCTCGAGGACGGGAGAGTGCACGGGGAACGTGCGCTCGACGCCGACACCCTGGGAGATCTTGCGAACCGTGAACGTCTCCCTCACGCCGCCGCCCTTGCGGGCGATGACGAGGCCCTGGAAGACCTGGATGCGTTCCTTTTCGCCTTCCTTGACCTTGACGTGGACCTTGACCGTGTCGCCGGGAGCGAACGGGGGAACATCCGACCTGAGTCCGGCCTTCTCGGCCATCAGAAGCTTGTCCGACATCTCGGAACCTCCAACACGAAACTGACGGGGGGAATCAGGCAGGGACACGTACATCCGCACCCCGGAAAGTTCGCCCGTAGCCGCCGATTCTACGTGGATCGCGGCCGCCCGGCAAGTCGCTCAAGGGTGGCCCTTTCCTCCGCTGAGAGGGGAGCCCTTTCGAGCAGATCGGGACGGCGCTTCCACGTGGCCTCGAGCTGCTGCTGGCGCCGCCAGCGGCGGATCAGCTCATGGTGGCCCGAGAAAAGGACGTCCGGAACGGCGAGGCCCCGGAACTCCCGCGGCCTGCTGTAGTGGGGGTGGTCGAGGAGGCCGTCCTCGAAGCTGTCCGCGCGAACGCTCCCCGCGTCGCCGACGACGCCGGGCACGTAGCGCGAGACGGCCTCGACGATCGCGAGGGCCGCGACCTCCCCACCGGAGAGGACGAAGTCGCCGAGCGAGATCTCCTCGTCGAAGAGGCCGGCCTCCCGCGTGCGCTCGTCGACGCCTTCGTAACGCCCGCACACGAGGGCGACGCGCGGCCGGGCCGCGAGCTCCTTCGCCACGGAGGCGTCGAACCGGCGCCCCTGCGGGGAAAGGAAGACGACATGCGGCGCCGGAGCGCCCGCCTCGCCCCGCAGCGCGTCCACGGCCGCGAAGATCACGGGAGCGGTGAGGACCATTCCGGGGCCGCCGCCGTAGGGTTCGTCGTCCACCTTCCGGTGGGCGTCGTCGCTGAAGTCGCGCAGGTCCAGGACACGCAGGTCGAGGAGCCCGGCCTCCACCGCTCGGCCGACGAGCGACTCGTCGAAGGGCGAGGCGAAGTACCCGGGAAAGAGAGTCACGACGTCGAAGCGCATGGCGGACCTCAGTCGAGGAGACCTGGTGGCGGATTGAGGACGATGCGTTTTCGCGCGACGTCGACCGACACGACGATGGGGGCCGTGAACGGGACCTCCCGCTCCCCCCGTACCGTCTCGAGGACGAGGATCGGGCGCCCGCCCGCGTCGGCGAGGGAACTGACGCGCCCGAGCCGGCTGCCCTTCTCGTCGAAGGCCTCCGCCCCCTCGATCTCCCAGTGGTAGACGAAGCCATCGGGGCGGGGAGCGACGTCCTGCGCGTTCACGCTCAACTCCGCGTTCCTGAGCGTCGCGGCCGCCGAAACGTCCGAAATTCCTTCGAAGGTGAGGAGAACGCGGTCCTGATGCGGGCGTGCCGCCGCGATGCGGACCTCTCGCACCTCGTGCGCACCGCCGGAGAGGCGGACTCTTAACCCTTCAGAGAATCTCTCCGGAAAATCCGTCAGCACTTCGACGACGACCTCGCCCTTCAGGCCGTGGGGCTTCACGACCCTGCCGATCACGACCCGGTCTTCGGGCGAGGTCACTCGATCGTTCTCGCGCGCCGGCGCTTCGCGCGTCAGGCGGGTTTCGCGATGAGCTTCCGCACGGTCTCGGAGGCGGAGGCGCCCTTCGCGATCCACGCCTTCGCCTTCTCACGATCGAGCTTGAGAAGCGGCGGGTTCTTCGTGGGGTCGTAGTGGCCGAGCTCCTCGAGGACCTTGGCGGTCGGCGTGCGGCGGCTGTCGGAGACGACGATACGGTAGGCCGGGGCGTTCGTGCCGCCGACGCGGCGCAGACGGATCTTGAGCATTTCTTTCCTTTTCTTCTGGACGTCAGCCGCGCATGCGCGCGGCGCCCTTCATCATCTTCTTCATCGAGAGGTATTGCTTGAGGAGCTGGTTGACCTCGGGAACGCTCGTCCCCGAGCCCTTCGCGATTCGCTTCTTGCGGCCGGCGTCGAGGATCTTCGGATCCTCCCGCTCGGCGGGCGTCATCGAGTCGATCATCGCCTCGAGGCTCTTTGTGGCGTTCTCGGGGATCTCGAGGTCGTGGAGCTGCTTCATCGGCCCGACCTTCGGGAGGTGGCCGAGCAGGCTGCCGAGCGAACCCATCTTCTTCAGCTGCGTCATCTGCTCGCGCAGGTCCGTCAGCGTGAACGTGTTCTTCCGGAGCTTCTCCGCCGCGCGGAGGGCCGCGGCCTCGTCGGTCTCGGCGGAGACCTTCTCGATGAGGGTCAGGACGTCGCCGAGGCCGAGGAGGCGCGATGCGGCGCGGTCCGGGTGGAACGGCTCGAGGTCCGCGACCTTCTCGCCGGTGCCCGTGAACTTCAGGGGCTTGCCGACGACCTTCGCGAGCGAGAGCGCGGCGCCGCCGCGCGCGTCGCCGTCCGTCTTCGTCAGGATGACGCCCGTGAGCGGGAGCTTCGCGCCGAACGCCTCCGCCGAGCGCACGGCGTCCTGGCCGGTCATCGCGTCCGCGACGAAGAGGATCTCGTCGGGCTCGGTGGCGGCCCGGATGCGTGCGACCTCGTCCATGAGGACCTCGTCGACGTGGAGCCGGCCCGCGGTGTCGACGATCGCCACGTCGTAGCCGAAGAGCTTCGCATCCTTCACGGCCGCCCGCGCCCGGGCCACGGCGTCCATCTCGCCCTTCGGGTCGAACGCCATCAGGCCGTTCTCTTTCGCGAGCGTCCGGAGCTGCTCGGTCGCGGCCGGGCGGTGCACGTCGGCCGGAATGAGAAGAACCTGCTTGCCGAAGCCCTTCTTGAGGTGGAGGGCCAGCTTGGCCGCGGTCGTGGTCTTGCCCGAGCCCTGAAGGCCGACGAGAAGGATCACGGACGGCCGCTTCTTGATCGCGAGAGGCGCCTGCTGGCCGCCGAGGATGGCCGTCAGCTCGTCCCGGACGATCTTGATGACCTGCTGGGCGGGCGAGAAGGAAGTCAGGACCTCCTGCCCCACGGCCTTCTCCCGGACGGCGGCCGTGAAGTCCTTGACGACGCTCAGGTTGACGTCGGCCTCCAGGAGCGCCGTGCGGATCTCCTTCAGCGCCTCGTCGACGTGGAACTCGGTCAGGTGGCCTTCGCCGCGCAGCTCCTTGAAGACACGCTGCAGCCGGTTGGAGAGGGACTCGAACATCGCCGCGCGGAGTGTATCAGGCGACCTTTCCGGGCCAAGTCACTGACAGGCTTGACAGAACGGGCGTTTCCCGTATCCTCTCCCCGAAGCTCGAGGCGGAGTGCATTCCGTCGGAGTTGGAGTGTTCCCGCCCGTTTCGCACGTCAAGCCCGGTTTCAACACGCTCGTTCCAGAAGACGCCAGAAGGCGCAACGTTCCACAAGAACGAAATCGAAAAAGGAGAACCCAGAACATGAAGAAGCTCACGTCCACCCTCGCCCTCGTCGCCCTCGCCACGTCGCTCGTTGCCTGCTCCAAGCCCGAGGAGAAGAAGCCCGAAGTGAAGGCCGAGGCCCCGAAGGTCGTCGAGGAGACCAAGACGACGTCCACGACCACCACGACTACGGCCCCCGACGCCGCCACGGCGACGACGGCCACGACCACCACCACGGTCACGACGACGTCCGCCCCCGCCACGAAGTAAGTACCGCTCCCTTAACGGAGCACGAGGACGCCCCGGCTCGCCGGGGCGTTTCTCTTTTTTGGGCCGGGCAGGCTGGCAGGTTCCTTGCGAAGATCGGAGATGGAGACGGACCATGACGAAACGCTTCGTACCCGCCCTCGCCCTCCTCGCGCTTCTTGCCGCCGCCTCCGCGCCCGCCGCCGAGCCGGCTTCCGATCCCCGGCCGGCGCCCGTCGCGCCGCGGGCGAGCGTTCCCGCACCGCCGCGAGACGCCGCCGGACGGACGGCGCTCGATTCGATCGTCTCGTCGGATTCGTTCCTGCCGGCCGTCCACATCAACGGCGCGTCGGGCGTCTTCCGCACCGACGTCTGGATCTTCAACCCCGACCCGAACATCAAGGCCGTCGTGGACCTCTACTACACCGAGGCGGACCGCGACGGCGCGGCCTCGCCGGGCATCCGCATCACGCCCGACCTCGATCCGCGCGAGTCGGTGACGCTGTCGGACATCGTCAAGGACTACTTCGGCAAGAGCTCGAGCTACGGCCTCCTCGAGGTGAGGGGCAGCCTCCCCCTCATCGTCACGAGCAACACGTTCAACGTCGCGGGAGCGACGCCCGGCACGTACGGCCAGTTCTCGCCCGGACAGGCCCTCCGCAACGCGCTCGGTTTCGACAACTCGATTTTCGGCGATCTCTACGTCACGGGGCTCGTCAACGATGCGAACCACCGCACGAACGCCGTCGTGATGAACCCGACGGGCACGACTCTCGAGGCGGGCGTCCAACTCGTGGACTCGGTCGGGAACGTCTACAAGACGGTCGTCAAGGTCGTCCCGCCGTACTCCCTCACCCAGCTCAACGACATCTTCTACCAGGATTTCGCTTCCTCGAACCCGCCGCCGGGCGGCCCGTGGCGCCTGAACGTCTACGTGGACCTCTCGAACGGCGCCAAGGTGCTCTGCTACGCCACCGTCACGGACCTCCGGACGGGCGACCCGTACCTCATCCCCGGACAGGCGGCCCGACCGTAGCGTGGCGCGCGCCCTCCTTCTCGACCTCGGCAACGTCCTCGTCCGCTTCGACCACGGGCTGACGCTCGCGCGGCTCGAGGAAGTCACGGGCATTTCCGCAGCCACGCTGAAGCCGCACGTCTTCGGACCGCTCGAGCGCGACTTCGACCTCGGGCGCATCGGCGCGGGCGCGTTCTTCCGCGCCGTGGAAGCGGCCGCGACCCTCCCCCGGCTTCCCGACGACGTCTGGATTCCGGCGTGGCGCGACATCTTCTTCCGAGACGAGCGCGCCCTCGCGCTGCTTCTGCGGCTTGCGCCGGGCGTCACGCCGGTCCTCGTGTCGAATACGAACGCGCTCCACTGGGAGGGCGTTCTCGCCGTCGCTCCCGAGATTCCCCGCCTCCTGCCGCGGCGCGCTCTCTCGTTCGAGATCGGCGCCGCCAAGCCCGATCCGGCGCACTTCGCCGCGGCTCTCGCCCTCGCAAACGCGGCGCCGCGCGACGCCGTCTTCGCGGACGACCGCGCCGAGATGGTCGAGGCGGCGCGGGCGCTCGGGATCGACGCGTTCGTGGTCCGGTCCTCGAAGACGCTGGAGGAAGATCTCGCACGACGGGAACTTCTGAGCTCGTGAGCCGGTGATCCGGGGATATTCTTTGAAGGTGAAGAGGGGAACGGTTCTCGCCGGCGTGCTGATCGCTTTTGCCGTCGCCGCCACCGGCTGCCGCGGCCGCGAGGAGGGTGCTTCGCCGGCGGGTGAGCCTCTCGACCATTCGAAGAAATCTTCCTCTTCCTCCCTCTCTCTCCCCTTTGTCGCCCTCTCCTTCGACGAGGCCCTTGCCCGGGCGCGCGCCGAGAAGAAGCTGGTCTTCGTCGACCTGTACGCGGACTGGTGCACCTGGTGCACGAAGATGGACGAAGAGGTCTTCGTCGAACCGCGCGTTCAGAAGGCGCTTCTCGCCTTCGTTCCGATCAAGGTGGACACCGACAAGAGCAGCGGGCGCGCGGTCGCGAATCGCTATCGGGTCGCGGGCCTGCCCGCGTATCTCGTCGTGAACGGCGACGGGGAGCTCGTGGCGCGCTTCGACGGCTACCTGCCCGTCGAGGCGTTCCTTCGGAAGCTCGGTCGCACCGCGGGCGGCAGCGGCTGAACGCAACGGGCGACCCCTCCCGCCATCCGCTCTTCATGAAGGGCCTCGAGGAGTTCCGCGCCGGGCGCTTCTTCGAGGCGCACGAGGAGTGGGAGTCGCTCTGGATGACGTCGGAGGGCGACGCGAAGCTCTTCCTCCAGGCGCTCATCCAGGTGGCGGCCGCCTGCGTCCACCTCACGCGCGGCAACGCCGCGCCCGGGGTACGGCTGCTGACTCTCGCCGACGAGAAGCTCGCGCGCTTCGCGAACGCCTTCGGAGGAATCAATACGGATTTTCTTAGAAAGGAAATCAGGCAGGCAGCGGAGCGAGTCGGGCGGGGCGACGCGCCGGACGAGGTCGCGAAGGCAATTCGGCTTTAGCGCAGGAGCGGCGCGAGGCGCGCCGCTGCCGCGGCGACGAGCGCCGCGTCGGGCTCGCGGCTCGCGGTGCCGAACGCGCCCGGGCGCCCGACGCCCACCTCGGCGAGCGCGTGCGCAACGTAGCCCCGGAGGCCGAGCGGGCGCGCTCGGCCTTCCGCGGCCTCTCGCAGGACGCCGGCGTACGCCTCGGCGACGCGATCGGGCCGCCGCGCCTCGCCCCAGGCGACTGCGGCCTCCGAGCGCGCATGCGTGCGCTCGGAATCGAAGGCGAGCGCTTCCATCTCGGCCGCCAGCCTTGGCACCTCGTCGCCCCCGACCGGCACCCTGGACGCGAACGCGTCGGGCAGCTCGCGGAACCAGCCAGTGTCCGAGACGATGAGCGGCAGGCCGAAGCCGGCGAGCCGGCAGACCGCGCCCGACGTCTCCCCCATCGTCGGGTGCCTGAGATTCACGCCGAAGTCGGCCGCGGAGGCGGCGCGCCAGAAGTCGTCGTCCGAGAGGTAGCCGCCGAAGGCGACGTCTCCCTCGAGGCCGTGCTCGTCGACGTACCGATGGAGCGGGTCGTCCTCCCCGACCGCACCGCCGACGAACAGGAACGGCCGGCGGCCGGCCGGAAGGGACGCGAGCGCCTCCAGGATCTTCCCGACTCTCTTCGCGGGCGTCACGACGCCCAGCGACGCCGCGACCGGCCGGCCGAGTGGCAGCCCGAGCGCGCGGCGCGCCTCGTCCCGCGGCGTGCGGGGCGCCTCGACCACGTGGTGCGGAATCTCGACCACCCGTGTCTTCGGGCTCTCGCGCAGCACGGCGCCCCGGACGAGCGCCGAGTGTGCGATCACCGCGTCCGCCGCGCGGACGACCGCCGCCGACATCGGGAACGCCCACGGGTCGAGGTCCCAAACCGGGATTCGCGGGCCGCGCCTCCCCTCCTCGGCGTGGGCGCGTCCGCGCGCGCCGTGCGCCGCCTCGAGGGCGCGCGCGTACTCGGCCTCCCGGCCGCGGTCGAGATACGCGGCGGCGAAGAGGTGGTGGAGGACGAAGTCGTGGAGGACGACGACGGCCGGCGTCCGGCGTCCCGGTGCGCACAGCGCCTCGACGGACGGAGCGTGCAGCGGGTCGTTGCCGACCTGGAAAAGGAGGACATCGTGGGCGGCCCGGAGGGCCTTCTCTGCATGGTCGGGTTCATAAGAGACGAGAGAAAGAGAAGATTTCTTTGAAAGTGAAGAGAGGATTTCGAAGTCGTAGTCTGCGATGCCGGAGCGCGTGGGCGGCAGCGGGCCGATGAAGCCGACGGAAAGAGGGGTCATCGAATTCCGCCCGCCTCGAGCAGGGACCTGACCGCATGGCTCCAGCTGATCCCTCTTACCCTTTCAAAGCCTCTCTCTCCGAATTCCCTGGATTTCTCCGAATTCGCCAAAAGGTCGGCGACAGCGGAGCCAAGTGCGGCCGGATCCGGCTGGACGACCCGCCCGTTCTCGCCGTCCACGACGAACTCCAGCGGGCCGCCGGAGTCCGTGCAGGTCACGACGGGCTTTTTCGAGAGAAACGCCTCGAGAGCGATGTAGCCGTAGTCCTCGTCGGCCGGCGGGAAGATGACCGCGCTCGACGTCGCATAGAGGGTCAGGAGCTCCTCGTCCGAGACCCGCCCTGCGAACCGGACGTTCGCGCCGCTCTTCTTCGCGATCGTCTCGAGCCGCGCCCGGTCGGGCCCGTCGCCCGCGATCACGAGGTGGAACTTCCCCGCCGCCGCGGCGCCGATCGCGAGGTCCATCCGCTTCCACGTGTCGAGCCGCCCGGCCGCGAGCGCGAACCCCTGCGACGGCTCCGCGCGGTACCGCCCCGCGAGCGGCGGCGGGTGGTAGAGCGCCTCGGCGGCGATCCCGTTGAACCGTGCGAGGCGGTCGGCGGTGTTCCTCGCGTTCGTGAAGATCTTCCGCGCCTCCCCGAGCCCCGTGCGGTCGGCGTCCGCGATCAGCTCGCGCCAGCGCGTGTCGGCCGGCGACGCCGTGAAGTCGCTCTCGGGCGTCCCGAACCGGTCGTACGCCTGGCGGAACTGGTGGATGAGCCAGACGACCTTGTTCTCGTGCCTCACGAGGTACGACGGGAACTTCATGGGGATGACGAGGTCGACGCGCTTGCCGTCGGCCTCGGAGACGTCGAGGAGCCGCCACGCGAGCGCGGACGTCAGGATCTCCTCGCGCGGATACCACTTGAACGGCAACCTCACGAGCTCGGCCTCGTGCCCGGCCGCGCGGATTTCGCGCACGAGGCCGTCGGCGTGCCGCTCGGCGCCGCCCGAGGCGAACGGCACCTGCGCGTTGCAGACGAGGATGCGGGCCATTTCCGAACCTACTTCACGCCCGTGACGGCGTAGTCCTGCGGCGCGAAGAGGAGCCGCGCGATCGGTGCGAGACGCGGGTCCTTCGCGGCCTCCGCGGTCAGGCCCTCGCTCTCCGGAACCGGAGACCTGAAGTCGACGGAGACGTCCCGGAACCCGCTCGCCGTGAGCAGCTGCGCGAGGGATGGCGCCGGCACGGGCCGCACGTGAGTGAGGTCCATCCAGAACCAGCGCATTGCGTAGACCGACTCCGGGTTGACCGTCTCGAAGAGGACGCGCCCGCCCGCGGCGAGCTTGCGGGCGGAAAGCTCGACGAGGTCGAAAAGCGACGACGGCGCAAGGTGCTCGACCACCTGGAACGCCGTGATCCCGCCGAGCGAGCCGTCCGGCCGGGCGGCGAGCCACGCGAAGAGGTCGGCCGCGTCCACGGCGAGCTTCTTCTCCTTCGCGCGCGCGGCCATGACGGGGTTCGCGTCGCATCCAATGCCCTTCACACCCTCGGCCGCGAGCGCCTCGAGGAACTCGCCGCGGCCGCATCCCAGGTCCGCGACGGGTCCCGGCGCCCCGCGGAAGAGCGCGGCGTCGGACTTCTGCCGGCGGCGGATCTCGTCCTCGCTGCCGCGGAAATGCTCCTCGAAGCTCACGTAGAGGCCCGCGCGCAGCGGGTCGTCGGCGCGGAGAGCGCCGCCGCCGGAATGAGCGCGGATTGCTTCGGACCCTCTCACCTCGGGTGGCGCCCCGGCGACGGCGACGTTCTGCAAATTGCTTCGAAGGGAGGACCAGTCGAGGCGCAGCATCCTGAGACCTTCGCCCGCCTCTTCCACCTTTCTAAGAATCTCCCCGGTCTTCTCGTTCTCTCGCTCTCTCTCCCGGGCGAGCACCTCGAAGCGCACGTCGCGGTCCCTCTCGAGCGCGTCGATCCTCTCGAGGCCCGCGTGGAGGTTCCCTACGATCGCCCCCGCCTCGGCGTCGAGGCGAGCCTCGAGTGCGGCCGTCGCCTCGGAGAGCCGAACCGCCGCCTCCGACCCGACACGCGCAGCGGCCTCCTCCGCGCGGCGCGACGCGTCGCGGGCGGCGACGGCCGACGTCGAGACGTCGCGCATGGCCTTCTCCGTCTCGAGAAGCGCCCCGCGCACGGCCTCGAGAAGCGCGGAATTGAACGTCGATTGGTCGCGCGTGACGATGCGGAGGAGCCTGAGGAGCGCGGCCTTGAGCGGGCGGAGGGCCGCCTCGGCCGGAAGGACCGGGCTCACGAACCGGCCGGCGTTCTCGAGGAGCGCGCGCGGCCACTCGTATGCGGGCCCGGCGCCGGGCGCCGCAAGCGGTGCGCCGGAGCGGGACTCGAGGCCCGAGGAGAGGCTCGCGGAGATCGCCGAGATCTGCGTCACGAGGTCCCGGGCGAGGGCGGCTGCGTCGCGGCCGGCCGCGTCGTCCTTGTTCGGGCTCATCTGTCGCTTATATTAAGCGCGAAACATGAGAAACCACCGCAGGTCCCTCGCCGTCGTCGCCGCCGCTGCCCTCGCCGCAGCGGTCCTGGCCGGTCTCGCCGCGATCGCCGCGGACGGGCCGCCGCCGAACCCGTTCGAGGGCACGCTCTCTCCGCTTTCGTACGAGGGCGAGAAACACCTCGCGAACGTCCGGCAGCTCACGTTCGGGGGCGAAAACGCCGAGGCCTACTGGTCGGCGGACGGGAAGAAGCTCATCTTCCAGTCCACGCGGCCGCCGCACGCGTGCGATCAGATCTTCGAGATGGACCCCGGCGCTCCGGAGAAGACGACGCGTCTCCTCTCGACCGGCAAGGGCCGGACGACGTGCGCCTACTTCTTCCCGGACGGGAAGCGTTTCCTCTACGCCTCGACGCACCTCGGCGGCGACGCCTGCCCGCCTCCGCCCGACATGTCGCACGGGTACGTCTGGGCGCTGTTCCCCGAGTACGACATCTTCTCCGCGAGCGCCGACGGGTCGGGCCTCAAGCGGCTCACGACGACGGCGGGCTACGACGCCGAGGCGACGATCTCGACGGACGGCAAGCGCATCGTCTTCACGTCGGCCCGCGACGGCGACCTCGAGCTCTACGCGATGGACGCGGACGGCTCGAACGTGAAGCGCCTCACGAACACCGTCGGATACGACGGAGGCGCGTTCTTCTCCGACGACGGGCAATGGCTCGTCTACCGGGCGCACCACCCGACGGAGCCGAAGGCCGTCGAAAGCTTCAAGGCCCTTCTCGCCCGCTCGCTGGTGAAGCCGACGACGCTGGAGATCCGCGTGATGCGCGCCGACGGCACGGGCGACCGCCAGGTCACGTCGAACGGCGCCGCGAACTTCGCGCCGTTCTTCTTTCGCGGCGGGCACGACCGGATCCTCTTCTGCTCGAACGCGGCGGACGCGAAGGGACGAAACTTCGACCTCTGGGCCGTGAACACGGACGGCTCGAGCCTCGAGCGCGTCACGTTCAACCCGACGTTCGACGGCTTTCCGATGTTCTCCCCGGACGGCAAGCGTCTCGCGTTCTGCTCGAACCGCCACAACGCGAAAGCCGGCGAGACGAACGTCTTCGTGGCGGACTGGGTGCCCTGACTCCCCGGATCCTCGTCGTCAGGATCCTGCACCCGGCTCGCGCGACTCTCTCGCGATCTCGCGCAGGATCTTCACGAGCATCACGCCCACGGCGAGGGACATCGGCCCGACGAAGACGCCGAGAAGGCCGAACGCCGTGAGGCCGCCGAAGACGCCGAGGAAGACGAGGAGCGTCGAGAGCTCGCTCCCCTTCTGACCGATCAGCATCGGCTTGAGCACGTTGTCCGCGAGCGTCGACGTCACGAGGACGTTCCAGAGGAGAAACGCGATCGCGGTCCCCGTCCGTCCCTTGACGAAGAGGACGACGAGCGCCGGTCCCCACACGATCGCCGTCCCCCCGACCGGGAGAAGGGAAAGGATGCTCATGGCGACGCCCGCGAGAATCGCGGACGGCAGGCCCGCGGCGACCCACGCGAGGGCGCCGGACGTGCCCTGGACGACCGCGCAGAGAAGCGAGCCCTTGAAGATGGACTCGAGCATGCTGCCGAGCGAGCGCACGATCCGCCGCCGTTCGGCGTCGTCGATCGGGATGAGGTCGGTGAGAGCCTCCACCATGCCCTCGCCGTCCCTGAGGAAAAAGAACAGCAGGAAGAGCGTCAGGACGAACGTGACCAGGATGTCGAGAAAGGAAAGCACGGCGGCCCCGCCCGCCGACGCGAGCCAGGAAGAGGCGTTTCGTGCGATCTCGAGGGCCTTGGTCTGGAGGTCCTCCGCCGAAAGACCGACGGTCTCGCGGACCCAGGCCGACACGCGCTCGACGCCGGGGATCGCGAGGACGTCGTTCCACGAGTGGACGTCGCTCTCCTTCAGCCTGGCCGCGGCGGCGGTCGCCGCCCCGGCCGCCTGGTTCAGGATTGCCGCGCCGAGGAGCACGGCCGGCAGAAGGACGACGAGCGCCACCGCGAGCGTGAAGAGTCCCGCAGCGAGGCCCTGGCGGTTTTCAGCCCGGGAGCGGACTCTCGCCCAGAGCGGCCAGAGCGCCACCGCGACGATGGTGGCCCAGAGGATCCCGGAGAAGAATGGGCGCAGGACGGCATAACTCAGCCCGCCCACGGCGACGAGGAGGACGAGCAGGAAGACGATGGGGTACAGGCGGGCACTACGGAACTGCGGCATGACCGTTCGATCATACGAAAGACGTTGATAGACTGGGTGGTTATGCGGCCTGCCGTGGCGCGCGTTCCGCGCCATCCTCCTCCTCCCGAGCCCTCCGACCCGGCCGCCCTCTCGCGGGCGGCGGTCGCGTCCGCGCTCACGCGGGGGTTCGCAGCCGCCGGCGTTCTCGCGGCCTCGCGTCCCGTGACCTGGGAGACGTACCGCGATTGGCTCCGCGAGGGCCGGCATGCGGAGATGGCGTACCTCGAGCGCGACGCGGCGGCCCGCATGCGGTTCGACTCGATTCTGCCGTTCGCGAAATCGGTCGTCGCCGTGGCCCGCGCCGTCCCCGGGACGGGCCGCGGGAACGTCGCGGCGTACGCGCGGGGCGAGGACTACCACCGGGTGGTGCGGCGGCACCTCAAGGGCGTCGTCGACGACGTGAAGCCGCTCGCGCCGAAGGGCTCTCACTTCCGCGTATGCGTCGACACCGCGCCCCTCCTCGAACGCGAGATCGCGGTCCGGGCGGGTCTCGGCTTCATCGGCAAGAACGGGATGCTCATCGTCCCGGGCGTCGGCTCGCACGTCGTCCTCGGGGAAATCCTCACGGACGTCACGCTCGCGCCTTCCGCCTCGCCGTTCACGGACGGCGCGGACCGCTGCGGATCGTGCACGGCCTGCCTCGAGGCGTGTCCGACGCAGGCGTTCGTCGCGCCGCGGGTCCTCGACTCGGCGAAGTGCCTCTCGTACCTGACGATCGAGAAGCGCGGACCGTTCACGGAGGTCGAGGAGGCCGCGCTGAATGGCCGACTCTTCGGCTGCGACGACTGCCAGGACGTCTGCCCCTTCAACGCGGCCCTGGACCCGGCGGGCCCCGCCCGCGGACCCGCGGCCTCGCTGGATCCGGAGGAGATCTTCGGTCTCGACGAGGACGGGTTTCGCGGCCGGTTCTTCGACTCCGCGATCTGGCGCGCCACGCGGAGCGGGCTCGTGCGGAACGCGCGCGCGGCGGTGAAACGGTGAGCGCGCCCGCCACCCTCCTCGTCGTGGCCGGCATCTTCGTGCGCGAGAGGCGGATCCTCCTCGCGCGCCGGCCGGCGGGCCGCCCGTGGGCCGGACTGTGGGAATTTCCGGGCGGCAAGGTGGAGGGCGGGGAGACGCCGGAGGACGCGCTCGTGCGGGAGTGGCGCGAGGAGATGGACGTCACGCCCGTGGGGCTGACTCCATTCACGTTCTCCACGACCGCCGGAGCGGGACCGGGGGACTCCTCACGGCACGTGACGCTGCTTTTCTTCGAAGTGAATGGGATCGTGGGCGAGCCGCGTGCCGTGACGGTCGACGCCGTTCGCTGGTGTTCCGCAGCGGAGGCGCGGCTTCTTCCGACGCCACCACTCGACGCTCCGGCCCTCCGCCAACTCCTCGAGGAGGCCGGCAGCGCCCACTTCCGCGACACCGAATCGGAAGCCGGGCTGGCGCTCGCGCGCGAGCACGCTTCCCGCACGCCTTTCATAGAAAATTCCGAATCTCTCTCCTCGGTCCGTGCCCTGGCGTTCCGGAAGCCCCGGAAGGACGGCGCGGGCACGGTCTCCGGCCTCCTCGTCGCGACGCCGGACGGCGGCGCCCGCGCGTACCGGAACGTCTGCCCGCACGTCCCGATCCCGCTCGACCGCGGCGGCGAGCCGCTCCTGACCGAGGAGGGCTTCCTCGCGTGCCGTAACCACGGCGCGCTTTTCGCCGTGGAAGACGGGTTCTGCGTGGCCGGGCCGTGCGCGGGCGAATCCCTCGAGGCGATCCCGGTGGAGCCACGCGGCGCCGGATGGGCCCTTGCCGGAGGCGGAGCATGAACGACGGCCTGCTCCTCGCCCTCTACGCCCTCTGCGCGATCGGATCGGCGTTCTTCTCCGCGGCAGAAACCGCGATCACGTCCCTGACGGATTCGGCGGTCTTCCGCATGAAAAGCGAGGGCCGGAAGGGCGCCGAGCGCCTGGAGCGCCTGCGCGCGGACCTGCCGAAGACTCTGGGGACGCTCCTGGTCGGGAACACGCTCGTGAACGCGGCCGCCGGCTCCCTCGGCGCGGGCCTCGCGATCTCGGCCTTCGGCGAGAAGTGGGGTGTCCTCGCCGCAACCGTCCTCACGACGATCCTCCTCCTCGTCGTCTCGGAGGTCACGCCCAAGACGCTCGCCGCCCGCCGGCCCGAGGCGCTCGCCATCCTTTTCGTCGGCCCCGTCGAGACTTTCGTGAGGCTCCTGTCCCCCGCGACGATCTTCTTCTCGGCCATCGCCCGATGGATCCTCGGGCCGTTCGGCGTCGGGGAGTCCGCGGACGTCACCGAGGCGGACGTCAAGAGCGTCATCTCGCTCTCGCGCGAGCAGGGCGGTCTCAAGCGCGAGGAGAGCGACCTCCTGCACGCCGTTCTCGCGTTCGGCGACACGCCGGTACGCGACGCGATGGTGCCGGGGGCCCGGATCGTCTCGCTCGACGTCGCGTCGTCGTTCGAGCGGGTCGAGGCGGTCTGCCGCGAGCACCGTTACAGCCGCTACCCCGTCACGCGAGGCCACGAGGACGAGGTCATCGGGGTCCTCCACGTAAAGGACCTCTTCGACGTGACGGACGCCGACGAGGCGACCTTCGACCTTTCGCGCTACCTGCGGCCCGCCGTGTTCGTCCCCGAGCTGAAGCGCGCCGAGGACCTCCTGCGCGAGATGCGGCGCCGCCGCTTCCACATGGCGGTCGTCGTGGCCGAGAGCGGCGCCGTCGCCGGTCTCGTCACGCTGGAGGACCTCATCGAGCAGATCGTCGGAGACATCTTCGACGAGCACGACGAGCCCGCGCGGCCGCCCGTGGCCGAGGGGACCTCCCTGCTCGTCGAAGGAGGGTATCCTCTGGCCTCACTCGAGCGGGACCTCGCCGTCTCGTTCGACGACCCGGAGGCCGAGACGGTCGCCGGATTCCTCCTCCGCAAGTTCGGACGCATCCCCCGCGCGGGCGCTCGCACCCGCGCGGGCGGCGTCGAGTTCCTCATCGAGCGCGCCACTCCCCGGGCCATCGAGCGCGTTCGCATTCTCCGACCGGACGCGCCGCGGCCCGCGGACGACGCCGACAACCGAAAGGCGACCCCATCGTGACCCCGAAGAACCGCATCGTGACCCTCGTCCCCGGCGACGGCATCGGCCCCGAGATCACGGCCGCCGTCGTGGAGATCCTCGCGGCCGCCGGCGCCCCCATCACGTGGGAGCGCCACGACGCCGGGGAGGTCGCGTTCCGCGACACGGGCAATCCGCTTCCACCCGACATCGTGGCCTCCATTCACCGCACCAAGGTCTGTCTCAAGGGCCCGGTCACGACCCCGATCGGCGGCGGCTACAAGAGCGTGAACGTCTCGCTTCGCCAGGCCCTCGACCTCTACGCGAACCTCCGTCCCGTGAAGAACCTCCCGAACGTCGCCTCGCGATACGGGGACCTCGACCTCGTCGTCGTCCGCGAGAACACCGAGGATCTCTACTCGGGCATCGAGCACGTCGTCGTGCCGGGTGTCGTCGAGTCCATCAAGATCATCACGGAAAAGGCCTCCACGCGCATCGCGCGCTTCGCCTTCGAGTACGCCCGCACGCACGGCCGCCGGCGCATCACGGCCGTCCACAAGGCGAACATCATGAAGCTCTCGGACGGTCTCTTCCTCGACTGCTTCCGCACGGTGGCGAAGGAATACGCGGACATCCAGGCCGACGACGTCATCGTGGACGCCGCGTGCATGAAGCTCGTCATGAACCCGAAGCAGTTCGACATGCTGCTGCTCGAAAACCTCTACGGCGACATCATCAGCGACCTCGCCTCCGGGCTCGTCGGCGGGCTCGGCATCACGCCCGGCGCCAACCTCGGAACGCAGTGCGCGGTGTTCGAGTCGGTGCACGGCTCGGCGCCCGACATCGCGGGCAAGGGCATCGCGAACCCCACCGCCCTTCTCCTCTCGGCGACCATGCTCCTCCGCCACATCGGCGAGGACGAACGCGCCGCGCGCATCGAGAAGGCCCTCAACGCCGCGATGGCCGACGGCAGCGCGAAGACGCGCGACGTCGGCGGGACCGCGACGACCGCCGCTTACGCCCAGGCGGTCATCGCCCGCCTCTGATGCCGAAGGTCGTCTTCCTGAACGAGGGCCGCCGCTCCGAGGTGGCCGCCGGCACGACCGTCCTCGCGGCCGCCGACGCGCTGCGCGTCCCGATCGGCCGCGTCTGCGGCGGCGGGGGCACGTGCTCGACGTGCCGCGTCGAGGTCGTGGCCGGGTCCGAGAATCTCTCTCCAATCGGGGAGAACGAGATCGCCTACGACCTCGGACCGAACGTGCGACTCGCGTGCCAGGCGCATGTGCTCGGCGACGTCGGCGTCCGGGTCCTCGTGATCCCGCGCGCCCTGGTGGTGTGACGTGAGCCGCCCCTCCGTCCGCCGCGCGCTCAAGCGCTCCGGGGTCGTCCTGCCGCCCCGGCCTCCGCGCACGGGGCCGCGCAACCTCGGCAGGGTCCCGCCGCCGAAGATCTTCCTTCCCGGCGAGAGCGCCGAGGCGGGAGTCGTCGACTTCTCCGCGATCTTCGGGCGGACCGCGCCCGTCGAGATGGAGATCGGCGTCGGCAAGGGCCGCTTCCTCCTCGGCGCCGCGGCCGCGGACCGGGAGCGCGACTTCTTCGGCCTCGAGATCGAGGCGGAGTACGCGGCGATCGTGCGGGTGCGGGCGGAGCGCGCGGGCCTCACGAACGTCCGCGTGGAGCGGCTCGACGGCAAGGCATTCGTGCGCGCGCGCCTCGCCGCCGGCTGCCTCGCGGCGCTGCACGTCTACTTCCCGGACCCGTGGCCCAAGAAGCGGCACCACAAGCGCCGCCTCGTGGCCCCCGAGTGGGCCTCCGCGGCGGCGCGCGCGCTCGAGCCTGGCGGCCTCCTGCGCGTCGCGTCGGACCACGCGGAGTACTGGGCCGTGATCGACGCCGTCCTGTCTGCGGAGCCTCTCTTTGCGAAGCTCTCTCCCGAGGAGGCCGGCGAGTGGTCGACCGGCACGAACTACGAGTTGAAGTTCCTGAGAAGCGGCCGGCCCATCCGGAAGGCCGTCTTCCGCCGCGTCACGACTCCGGCGTCCGCTCCATCGCCAGCAACGGCTTGAGGAACTTCCGGAAGTAGTCGAAGCCCGAGACGAGGGCCATGGCCATCATGACGTAGAGGGCCGCGCGGCCCGTCTTGCGCCAGAGGCCGATGTCGTCGAGCTTCGCGCCGAGGATCATGAGCGAGATCCCGACGATCTGCGTCCCCATCTTCCACTTGCCGAGCTTGCTCGCCGCGATCGTGATCCCGTGCGTCGCCGCGATCGAGCGGAGACCCGACACCGCGAACTCGCGCCCGATGATGATGCAGACCGCCCACGCGTCCGCCTCCTGGAGATCCACGAGCGAGATGAGCGCCGCCGAGACGAGCAGCTTGTCCGCGATGGGGTCGAGCAGCGTCCCGACCGTCGTCACCTTCTTGTACCTGCGCGCGAACCAGCCGTCCGCCCAGTCCGTGAGCGCGGCGAGGAGGAACACGGCCAGCGCCATGTATTCGCGCGCCGGCAGCTTCGTCAGAAGGAGGACGACGAGGAGCGGAACGAGAAAGATGCGAAGGAGGGTCAGGGCGTTTGGAACGTTGAAGAACACCGGGCCGGGATTCTAGACCCCGCGTTCCGCTCACGCTGGACAGCCCGCCCCGCGGGGCCGAGAATCCCCCTGGTCATGGCCGCGCCCCCCATCGTCTTCGGGACGGACGGCTGGCGCGGCCAGATCGCCCGGGACCTCACGTTCGCGTCCGTCCTGCGCGTCGTCGACGCCGCCGGCGCCTGGAATGTCTCGCCCGAAAACACCGAGCCCGGCGACCCGTGGACGATTCCGCTGGTCCACGACACGCGCTTCCTCTCGCCCGAGCTCGCCGCCGAGGGCGCGGCCCGCCTCGCCTCGCAGGGATTCCGCGTTCTCCTGACCGACCGCCCCGTGCCGACGCCCTGCGCGTCGTGGCACGTCAAGTCCCGCGGCCTGCGAGCGGGCCTCGCGATCACGGCCTCGCACAACCCGGCGCTCTGGAACGGCGTGAAGGTCAAGTCGTGGTTCGGCGGCAGCGCGACGCCCGCGACGTACGACGCCGTCGCGCGTTCCGCGGACCGCCCGCTCCCGGCCCGGGCCGGCGGGGCCGTCGAAAGGCTCGACCTGCACGCCGGCTACCGCGAGGCGATCACGGAACGCGTAGACCTCGCCGCGATCCGCAGCGCCGGCCTGAACGTCCTCTTCGACTCGATGCACGGGGCGGCCGGCACGCTGCTCGAGGAGATCGTCGGGACCGGCCACGCGACGCGGGTCACGACGCTCCGCGCCGCGCGCGACCCGCTCTTCGGCGGCGTCAACCCGGAACCCATCCCAGCCCACCTCGGCGCGTCGCGCGACGAGCTGAGGCGCGAGCGCTACGGCGTCGTCCTGGCGAGCGACGGCGACGGCGACCGCCTCGGCGTCCTCGACGCGAACGGCACGTTCGTGACGCCCCACCGGATCCTCGCGCTCCTCGCCGAGAGCCTCACGGCCCGCGGGCGCATCTCCGGAGGCATCGCGAAGACGTTCTCCACGTCCCTTCTCCTCGACCGCGTCGCGGCGCGCATGGGAGTTCCCCTCTACGTGACGCCGATCGGCTTCAAGCACATCGCCGAGAAGATGATGTCCGGCGAGGTCGCGATCGGCGGCGAGGAGTCCGGCGGCCTCGGCGTCTCGTTCTACCTCCCGGAGCGCGACGGCGTCCTCTCGGCGCTCCTCGTCCTCGAGGCCATCGCCCATTCGGGCGGGTCGTTCGACGCCCTCCTGAAGAAGCAGGACGCGGCCTACGGCGCCTTCGCGTACGGGCGCCGCGACCTGCACCTGCCGATGCCGGTCCTCCGGGCGTTCGTCGCGGACCTCAAGGCGCAGCCGCCCGCGAACCGAGCCGGCCAGAAGGTGACGGGCGTCGAGGACCTCGACGGCGTGAAGCTGGTCTTCGGCGAACGCGGCTGGCTCCTCCATCGCCTCTCGGGCACGGAGCCGATCATCCGCATCTACGCCGAGCACGAAGACGAGGCTGTGGTCGAGCGGCTCCTCGCGGAAACGGTCGACGAACTCCACCGCCGCAGCGGCACGGCCGCCCCCCCCCCCCGCCGGACCTGACGGGCTCAGCGCGCGTCGGCCAGGACGTAGCCGGCGCCGACGAACCGCAGGACCGGCCCCGCGCCGAGGCCGGCGATCGGGTCCGATTCCTCGAGCAGCTCGGGCGTCAGGTCTCCCCCGTACGCCACGACCGCGCGTGCCGCGATCGTGAACGGGTTCTGTCGCTCCACCTCGAAGCGCGCGGGCTCCGACACGACGGAGAGCGCGACCGTGCCCGTGCCGAAGAGCTTCAGGAACGGCTGGACGATCTTGTCGCGGTACTCGAACGCCGGGTCCTCGCGGTACGTGAGCGCCTCGTCGAACCCGAGGAGCCTCGTCGTCTCGACCGACAGGAACTCGTTGGCGAGCGCCTTCAGGTAGGGAACGCGGCCCTGATCCGCGAGGAGGAGAGTTCCCTCCCCCGACGCCGTGACGAGGATGCCCGCGAGCGGGCCGTCGAGGCGGCCGTCCGTCACGAGCGACGGGACACCCTGACGCCCCACGACGACGCCGCGGCGGACCCTCAGCCCGCCCACGCAGGATGCCGACAGGAATCCGCCGGGCCTGGGCGTGAACGGCCCGACGGCCGACGCCACGTCGATTCGGGGAATGCTCCCCGAGCGCGGACGCACGCCCGAGCTGACGAGATTGCGCTTCCCGCTCGCCGCGAGCGAATCGAGGGGCTCGGGCTTTACGATCGGGGTCGGCTTCGTCTCGTCGCGCACCGCCGGCGCCGGACGCGTGGCGTTCGGGTTCGCGGCGGGCGTGAGGGCCGCGGCGCGGACCTCGGCGGCGGCGGCGCGGGCGGTCCGCGCGACCGAGTCGTCGCCCTCGGACCCGTCCTTGAGCTCGGCGCCCGCCAGCCGGAAGTGCTTCTGCGCGGTCTCGTAGGCGTCCGCGCGCTGGGCGATCAGCCCGAGCGTCAGGTGCGCTTTCCGGTGCGCCGGCGCGAGCGCGAGAACCTTTTCGAGCGGGTCCCTCGCCTCGGCGTCGCGGCCCGACTTGAAGAGAATCAACCCGAGGTTGAAGAGCAGGGGAACGGAGTCGTCGTGCTCCTGGAGGAGCTCGCGCGTCTTCGCCTCGGCGGGCCCGAACTGCCCGAGGTGAAAGAGCGTGATCGAGAGGTTCAGGAGGACCTCCGGATCCAGCGGGCGGAGCCGCTGGGCTTCGTCGAACTCGCGCCGCGCGGCCTCGTGGTGTCCACGGGCCATCTCCTCCTTGCCCCGGTTCAGGTGCAGAAGGAAGAGGCCGTGATCGAAGAAGGGTGCGGGCCGGAACGCCCGGGTCGTTTCGGAGCCGCGCGACGCCATCCCGTCTCCCTTACTGCACCCGTCCGAGGACGGGAGCGGGGCGCGCCGAAGCGACGTCGCCCGTATTCGAGAACACCGCGGTCCCGTCCACGCGCGAGACCTTCACGGTCGTCGCCCGTGTCGCCATCCGGACGGAGCCCGTCGGGACGCCCCGGAAGGCGCCGCCGACCGCGGGCACCGACGTTCCGCGGTGGGCGACGAGGACGCGCCTCACGAACTCGCGTGTTTCCGCATAGGGCGGCACGCCGGCGTGCTTCGCAACGGCGTTCTCGCCCGCGTTGTAGCCCGCGACGGCCAGCACGACGTCGCCTTTGAAGAGGGCGAGGAGCGCCGAGAGGTACCGCACGCCGCCGCGGATGCACTGCTCGGCGTCGAAGCGGTCCGACACGCCGAAGCGCTGCGCGGCCGCGGGCATCAGCTGCATCAGCCCACGGGCGCCCTTCTTGGACACGGCCCTCGGGTTGAAATTGGATTCGACCAGCATGACGCTCTTCACGAGCGTCGCGTCGACGCCTTCGGCGCGCGCCTCGGCCTCGATGATCGGGTCGAACGGGGTGGGCGTCGCCCTGCGGTCCACGAGATAGGAGTCGGAAGGGGCGGCGCCGTTCACGCGCCAGCCGCTCCCGATCGCGTCGTTGAAGATGAGGGCCGAGCCGTCCGCCTGGCGGACGAGGTGCACGTCGGCTAGAGCGGCGGTCGCGCACAGCGACACCGCGAACGCTCCCCGGGCGGCAAAGCGGCCGAAGGACATAGCCTACAAATTATAGACGATGGCTCAAGACGCCTGTCCGGTGAGCCTTTCCCGGACCCGGGCCACCCCCGCCGCGAGGGCCGGCTCGATGGCGGCGGCGTCCTTTCCGCCGGCCTGGGCGAGGTCGGGCTTGCCCCCGCCCTTCCCGCCGACGAGGGGCGCCATCGTCTGCGCGAGATCGTGGGCGGACACGCGGGAGACGACGTCCGCCGTGACCGCCGCGAGAAGCGTGACCTTGCCTTCGAACTCGGTCCCGAGAAGGACGACGCCGGACTTCAGCTTCCCGCGGAACGTGTCGGCGAGATTTCGCAGCTCGTTCGTGGGGAGGGACGGAACTCTCCGTGCGAGGACCTTCACCCCGCCGATCTCCTCGATGCCGTCGGCATCGGAACCAGAGGATTCGGAAGAAGAAGAGGAAGATCTCTTTGAAGGTGAAGAGTCGGATGCGAGAGCCAGATCGCGCTTGAGGCCCGCGACCTCCTTCTCTTTCCTTCTAAGAAGATCCTGAATCTCCTTGAATTTCGCAGGGAGCTCGTCGAGAGGCACGTTGGCCGCATGCGTGAGCTGTCCCAGGATCTCTTCGTCTTTCTGCAGACGCTCGACCGCGTTCAGCGCCGTCACCGCCTCGATGCGGCGGACGCCGGCCGCGAGACCCTTGTCCGCGAGGATCTTGAAGGCGCCGATCTCCCCCGTGCGGCTCACGTGGCAGCCGCCGCAGAGCTCGGTCGAGAAGCCGGGCACGTCCACGACGCGAACGCGCTCGCCGTACTTCTCGCCGAAAAACATCATGGCGCCCTTCTTCTTCGCCTCGTCCATGGACATGACGGCCTTCCCCACCTCGCGGTCGCGCAGGACCTCCTCGTTCACGAGGCGCTCGATCTCGCGGATCTCCGCGGCGGTCGTCGGGCGCGAGGCGGCATAGTCGAAACGCAGGCGGTCGGGCGCGACGAGCGAGCCCATCTGCCGAACGCTCTCCCCGAGCACCTGCCGCAGCGCGGCGTGCAGCAGGTGCGTCCCGGTGTGGTTCGCCTGCGTCCTGCGGCGGGTCCATTCGTCGACGGCGAGAGTCACCGTTTGACCGGGAGAAAGAGAACCGGAAGAAATTCTTAGGAGGTGAAGAGTGCTGCGGCCGTTGGGAGCGCGCCGCGTGTCGAGGACGGCGGCAGCGCCCGGTTCGCCCGTCGAATCCTTCCAGAGGAATTCGCCCTGGTCCGCCACCTGGCCGCCGCCCTCGGGATAGAAGACGGTGCGGTCCACAACGCACCAGCCCCTCTCCCCCTTTCTAAGAAAATCGATCTTCTCCCCGGTCTTCTCCGAAAGCAGCCCGAGTACTTTCGCGCCCTCGAGCCGCACGAAATCCTGCTCGGGATACCCGCGGAATTCGGTCGTCCACGAGGGATCGAGCTGGTCGTCGGCGGGAAGTCCGCTCTCGCCTTCAAACTTCGAAGCTCCTTTGCTGCGCTCGCGGGCGGCGGCAAGCTCGCTCTCGAAGCCCGCGCGGTCCACCTGGACACCCTCATCAGAAGAAATCTCTTCGATGAGCTCGAGAGGAACGCCGTGCGTGTCGTAGAGGCGGAAAGCCGCCGCACCCGGCAGCGTCGTCTGCCCTTCCCGCCGCGCGGCGGAGATCGCCTCGCCGACGCGGTCGGCGCCCACGGACATGGTTCGCCGGAAGCCTTCTTCTTCGACCCGGATGGTGTCCGCCGTCGTTTTCCGCTGACTGCCGTTCGGGTCGTGAAGATGAATTCCTTCGAACGACTGGAAGACGGGCGTCGTGAGGTCGGCGAGAAACGGCCCCTCGATGCCGAGGCGCCGCCCGTAGCGCAGCGCCCGCCGAATCACCTTTCTAAGAACATATCCGCGCCCCTCGTTGGACGGCAGGACGCCGTCCGAGACGAGCATCGAGGCTGCGCGGGCGTGATCGGCCACGACGCGGAACGGCGCGTCCTCGACGGCCATGCCGCCCACGTACTTCTTCCCGGAGATCTCCTCGATCTTCCCGATGATCCCGGCGAAGAGGTCCGTGTCGTAGTTGTTGTTCCTGCCCTGAAGGATCGCCGTGATGCGCTCGAGGCCCGCGCCCGTGTCGACGCTCGGCTTCGGGAGCGGGGTCTGCTTGCCCGATGCGTCGCGCTCGAACTGCATGAAGACGAGGTTCCAGATCTCCATGACGCGGTCGCCGTTCCCGTTCGGCGTCGCGTCGCCGGGCACCGACGGCCCCTGGTCGTAGTGGAGCTCCGTGCACGGCCCGCAGGGTCCCGTGTCGCCCATGGACCAGAAGTTGTCCTTCTCGCCGAAGCGGGCGATGCGCTCCTTCGGAAGATACTTGCCCCACAGCTCGGCCGCCTCGTCGTCGTCGGTGTAAACCGTGGCCCAGAGACGCCCGGCGTCGAGGCCGTAGAACGACTTCGAGGTGACGAGCTCCCAGGCGAAGTCGATCGCGTCCTTCTTGAAGTAGTCGCCGAACGAGAAGTTTCCGAGCATCTCGAAGAACGTGTGGTGGCGCGCCGTGTACCCGACGTTGTCGAGGTCGTTGTGCTTTCCGCCCGCCCGAACGCACTTCTGCGAGGACGTCGCGCGCACGTACGCACGCTTCTCCCGCCCGAGGAAGAGGTCCTTGAACTGATTCATCCCGGCGTTCGTGAAGAGGAGCGTCGGGTCCTCGGCGGGGACGAGGGACGAGGACGCCACGCGCGCGTGCCCCTTGCCCTCGAAATAGGAGAGGAACGTTTCGCGGACCCTGCGGGAGGTCCAGCCTTCAGAGGTCGTCATCGGTCGGTTCGCCTTTCGTGCGGAGCGCCTCGAGGACTGCGGACGGCGCGAAGCCCCGCCTCACGAGGTGATCGAACAGTTTCTTCGACCGCGCCTGCCGCGTCAATCCAGCCGGCAGGGCCCGCGAGCGCTTCTCGAGCGCCCGCCAAAGGCTCCTCGCCTCGTCCGCCGGATCCAGAGCCGCGAGGGCGGCGTCCGCGTCCTTCCGTGAGACTCCCTTTGCGGCGAGCTCCGCCGCGATCCGCGAGCGGCCCCGCCCGGATCGCGAACGCGAGGCCGCGAGGGCGGCGGCGGTGCCGGCGTCGTCGAGGAGGCCCCGGTCGGCAAGCCGCTCGAGGCAGGCCTCGACGTCCTCGCGCGCGAACCCCTTCCGCAGGAGCTTCCGGCGCAGCTCCAGGCTCGTGTGGGCCCGGCGCGCCAGGAACGCGAGGGCGGATTCCCGGACCTGCACCTATCCCGTCGACTGGTTCGAGAAGTCGAACGGCGAGTCCGAGTCCCGCGGCCCGACTCCGTCCGGCGCCTGCAGCGAGCCCTCCATGAGCTCGTTCGCGATGTCCGACGTGGACTGGATGCCCTGGATCTTGAGCTTGAACTCGTTGGGGTTCGTCGAGCGGCGGATCGCCTCTTCAAGCGTGATGAGGCCCGTCTTGTAGAGCTGGAAGAGCGACTGGTCGAACGTCTGCATGCCGTACTGCGACGTGCCCTGCTTGATCGCGTCGGTGATGTACTTCGTCTTTTCCTTGTTCTCGATGCAGTCGCGGATGTAGTTCGTCGCGATCATGACCTCGACGGCCGGCACGCGGCCGAGGCCGTCGGCGCGCGGGAGGAGGCGCATCGAGCACACGGCCTTGATGACGGCCGCAAGCTGGAGGCGGATCTGCTTCTGCTGGTGCGGCGGGAAGACCGAGATGATGCGGTTGACGGTCTCCGTCGCGTCCATCGTGTGGAGAGTCGACATGACGAGGTGGCCGGTCTCGGCGGCGACGAGCGCCGTCTCGACGGTCTCGAAGTCGCGCATCTCGCCCACGAGGATGACGTCGGGGTCCTGCCGGAGGGCCGCGCGGATCGCGGACGCGAACGAGCGCGTGTCGACCTCCAGCTCGCGCTGGTTGATGATCGACTTCTTGTCCCGGTGGAGGAACTCGACCGGGTCCTCGATCGTCATGATGTGCTCGGCGCGCGTCGAGTTGATGTAGTCGATCATCGCGGCGAGCGACGTCGACTTGCCCGAGCCCGTCGTCCCGGTCACGAGGATGAGGCCGCGCGTCTCCTCGCAGATCTTCTCGAGGACGGGCGGCAGGAGCAGGTCGCGGATCGTCAGGATGCGCGCGGGAATGACGCGGCAGACGAGGCCGACCGTGCCGCGCTGCTGGAAGATGTTGCAGCGGAACCGCCCGAGGCCCGGCACCGAGTACGCAATGTCGATCTCGAAGTTGTTCTTGAACTTTTCCTTCTGGCGGGCGGACATGATCGAAAACGCCATCGCGATCGTGTCTTCCTGCATGAGCCGCTTGAGGTCGACCAGCGGGATCAGCTCGCCGTCCACGCGGATGATCGGGTGGGCCCCCACCTTCAGGTGGAGGTCGGACGCTTTCCGCTCCACCGAGATCTTGAGGAGGTCGTTGATGTGCATCGATGCCCTCCCGACGTGCCCGGAATTCGGGCAAGGATAGGCTTTTCAGGCACTTGCCGTCAACGGAAGCGAGCCGTTCTCAGGCCGCAGGCTGTATAGTTCCCGCCGCTCGAGGAGGGGTCATGGCCGACGAAAAGGACCATCCGAACGGAGGCGGCTTCACGCGCCGCGGGCTCATCAAGGGCCTCGCGACGACCGCCGTCGCATCCGCGACCGCGGGCGCCGCGGCGCTCGCCGAGGAACGGGCGAAAACGGACACGGCCGGAGCCGGGCTGCCCGTCAGCATCACGCTGAACGGCGCCGTGAAGAAGGGCGTCTTTGCGCCGCGCACGACACTGGCCGAGGCGCTGCGCGACGCCTGGGGCATGACGGGCACGAAGGTGGGATGCGAACGCGGCGCCTGCGGCGCCTGCACGGTCCTCCTCGACGACCTCGCCGTGAATTCCTGCCTCACGCTCGTCCACGACGCGGACGGCCGCAAGGTGACGACGATCGAGGGCCTCGGCTCGCCGGAAGCGATGTCTCCGATCCAGAAGGCCTTCGTGGACGCCGACGCCCTGCAGTGCGGCTTCTGCACGCCGGGGATGGTCGTCTCGTGCGCGGGCCTCCTCGCGAAAGATCCCCATCCGACAACTCACGCCGTCAAAGAGGCCGTCGCCGGCAACCTCTGCCGCTGCGGGACCTACACGGGCGTCTTCGACGCGTGCGCGGCCGCCGCGAAGGCGGGGGTGAACCATGGCTGAAGAGAAGAAAGACAAGGGCAAAGAGAAGATTTCTGAGAAGGTGCCAGAGGCGACGGCCAACGCTGTGACCGTCGAAATTGGCCTCGCCCCCCCATACCCTTCTAAGAAAATCTCCATCTCCCTTCCCCCCGGGGATCCGCGCCCGTATCGAATGGGCGAGCGCCTGGTCACCGGCCGCCGCCGCGCGCGCCTCGACGGACCCGAAAAAGTCACCGGCCGCGCCGTGTTCACGCACGATGCGCACAAGGCCGGGATGCTCCATGCATCCATAGTCCGGTCTCCCCACGCCCACGCGACGATCGTGTCCATCGACACGTCGGCCGCCGAGAAGATCCCCGGCGTCGTCATCGAGAACCCCGGGAAGAAGGTCGTCCGCTACCATGGCGAAGCGGTCCTCGCACTCGCGGCGCCGACGCGCGCCGCCGCCGAGGACGCGCTCCGCGCCGTCAGGGTCGCGTACGACGTCCTCCCCCACACGGTCAGCCTCGCGGCCGCGCGGAAAGACGGCGCTCCGCTCGTCTTCCAGAAGCAGGTCGAGGAGAAGCGCAGCGCGGGCGACGAGCCCGGCGCCGCGGCCGTCCTGCCCCAGACCGGCAACGTGCGCGGGCCGAAGAAGTCCGGCACGGGCGACGTCGAAAAGGCCTTCGCCGAGGCCGACGGCACGCTGGAGATCGTCACGACGACGTCCGTTCAGACGCACGTCCCGCTCGAGACGCACTCCCTGTTCGCGGAATGGACCGGCGACACGCTCGAGGTCCAGGCCTCGACGCAGGGCACGTTCAGCGTCCGGGACGAACTGGCGGAAGTCTTCAAGCTCTCGAAGGACAAAGTCGTCGTGCGCGCCGAGTTCACGGGCGGCGGGTTTGGCGCGAAGTTCGGCGCGGGCGACTACGGCATCTTCGCCGCGAAGCTCGCGAAGAAGGCCGGCAAGCCGGTCCTCATGGCGCTCGACCGAAAGGGAGAGCACCTTTCCGCCGGCAACCGGCCCGACTCGTGGAACCGCGTGAAGCTCGGATACAAGAAGGACGGCACCGTGACGGCCGCCGACTACGAGTCGTTCGGCACGGCCGGCGTCGCGACGGGCACCGGCACCGGCGGGTTCGTGAAGTCCGCGTACGGCTTCCCCGCCGTGAAGGTCGCCGAGTCGGACGTGTTCACGCATCTCGGCCCCGGCTGCGCGATGCGCGCTCCGGGCCACCCGCAGGGGTGCTTCGCCGTCGAGACGGCGCTCGAGGAGCTCGCGAGCCGCCTCGGAATGGACCCGCTCGCGCTCCGGCTGAAGAACGATCCCTCCGAGGTGCGCCGCGCCGAATGGGAGATCGGTGCGAAGGAGTTCGGCTGGTCGCGCCGCCCCGAGATCACGAAGGCGAACGAGGCCGCCGCCGCGGCCGGGAGCCCGCTCCGGCGCGGCCTCGGCTGCGCCGCGTCCCTCTGGTACACGTTCGTCGCGCCCGGTTCGCAGGTGCTCGTGCGCATCCACCGGGACGGCACGGTCGAGGTCGAGAACGGAGTCCAGGACATCGGCGGCGGCGTCAGGACGCCGATCGCGATGGTCGTCGCCGAGGAGATGGGCCTTCCCGTCGCGTCCCTCCGCGTGAAGATCGGCGACTCGCGCTACCCGTTCGGCCCCGCGTCGGGCGGCTCCGTGACGATCGGCTCCCTGATCCCGGCCGTGCGCGCCGCAGCCGTCCACGCGCGCGAAAAGCTCGTGGGCGTCGCCGCGAAGGTCCTCGGCGAGCCCGAGTCCGAGGTCCGGATCGCCGGCGGCGTCTTCTCCGCGAAGGGGAAGACGGTCGACTTCAAGAAGGTCTGCTCGCGCCTGCCCGGCGAGACTCTCGTCGCGACGGGCGACCGTGCGAAGGACTACGACGGGGCCGATACCCGGCTCTTCGGCGCTCAGTTCGCCGAAGTCGTCGTGGACGTCGAAACCGGCGTCGTGGCCGTGAAGAAAGTCGTCGCGGTGCACGACTGCGGACAGCCGGTGTGGAAGACCGGCGTCGAAAGCCAGATCCGCGGCGGCATCCTGCAGGGCATCAGCTACGCGCTCTTCGAGGAGCGCGTCGTGGACGAACGCTCCGGCCGGGTCATGAATCCGGACGTCGAGTTCTACAAGATCCTCGGGAGCAAGGACACGCCGGAGATCGTCCCGCTCCTCGTCGATTTCTACCCCGGCAAGAACAACGCACACGCGCGCGGCATCGGCGAACCGGCCACCGTGCCGACGGCGGCCGCGGTCGCGAACGCGATCGCGCACGCGACGGGCATCCGGCCGACGGCGCTCCCGATCACGCCGGCGAGGATCCTGGCCTTGCTCGGGAAGGTGCCGGCGCGAGAGGTGAGGTCGTGAAGAACTTCGAGAGGCTGCAGCCAAAGAGCTGGGAGGAAGCAGCGCAGCTGCTGGCAACGGCGAAAGAGAAGAAGATTTCTTCTGAAGCAAAGGGAGCCGGGACCGAGCTCCTCGATCGACTGAAGGAGCACAACCTCGCCCCGGACCAGGTGGTGGACCTGAGGCGGCTGACCGCCCACTCTTCCATTCAAAGGAATTCTTCCGGCGCCATTTCCATCGGCGCGTTGGTGACCCTCAGCGCCGTGGCCGAGGGCGTGCGCGCCGACTTCCGGCTCTCGCCGACGCGTGCCTCGGCGCCGCGACGCCGCAGATCCGAAACGCGGCGACGCTCGCGGGCAGCCTCTGCCAGCGCCCGCGCTGCTGGTACTTCCGCTCGGCCGAGTTCCAGTGCCTCAAGAAGGGCGGCGTCGAGTGCCTCGCCAAGTCCGGCGAGAACGAGTTCCATGCCGTCTTTGGAAACAACACGTGCGCGATCGTTCATCCGTCGGCGGCCGGCGTCGCGCTCGTCGCCCTGAACGCACGCATCGAGACGCTCGCGGCGGGCGGCGGCCGGACGATCTCCGCCGCGGATTTCTTCGTCCGGCCCGAGGTCGACATCTTCACGGAGAACGCGCTGAAGAGCGGCGAGCTGATCGTCGAGATCCACGTCGAGAAGCCGCAGGGGCTGCGCTCGGCCTACCGCAAGATCAAGCAGAAACAGGCGTTCGACTGGCCCCTCGCGGACGCGGCCGTCGCCTGGCGCGAGGAAGGCGGCGTCGCGAAGGACGTGCGCATCGTGATCGGCTCCGCCGCTCCCGTGCCCTGGCGGGCGAAGGCGGCCGAAGCGCTCGTCGAGGGAAAGAGGATCGACGCGGCGCTCGCGGCGAAGGCCGGTGCGGCGGCTCTCGAAGGTGCGACGCCCCTCGGCAAGAACGCGTACAAGCTGCCGATCGTCGCCGCGGCCGTCCGGCGGACGCTCCTGGCATCGGCCGGGCTCGCGGACGGGACGGAGGCATTCGGATGAGCGCGCAGGACGGTTACGCCGGATCGGACGCCGTCGCCCTCGACCCGGCGCTGCGCTGCCGCCACCTCCGCACGAAGACGATGTTCGTCGCGACGGGCGACTGGGACGAGCACGCGCGCGAGCACCCGTCCACGTCCGCGGCGTACTGGTGCCTTCAGGTCATGGGGCCCGTCGGGCCGGACGGACAACCCGCCTGCCTCGACGACTGCCGGACCGGCCGCGGCTGCTTCGAGGGCGAAGACTGAGCGAACGGCCGTGAGCGTTTCCGCCGTCCTCCTCGCCGCGGGCGCCTCCACACGCTTCGGCTCGCCGAAGATGCTCGCCCCCGTGCCGCCGAGAGGGCGGCCGATGCTCGCGCACGTGATCGACACGTGGCGCGGAGCGGGCTTCGCGGAGATTGTCGTCGTGCTCGGTTCCGGGGCACGGGAGATTCGGGAGAGGACCGAAGAGGACCTTCTTAGAGTGAGTAAGAGGGGGACAGACGCCGGCGCACGCGACGGACGCTCCGGCGAGGGCGACGACGCCCCCTACCGTTTCGTCGAAAACGCTTCCTGGGAGAACGGCATGTTTTCGTCGATCCGCGCCGGCCTCGCGGCGGCGAGCCCGGCCTCGACACACGTCGCCCTTTCCCCCGCCGATCTTCCCTTTCTAAGAGAATCTTCTCTTCGAACCCTTCTCGAAGCGACGAACCTTCCGGAGGCGGACTCCCGCACGCTTCTCGTCCCCGTCTGCGGTCTTCGCCGCGGGCACCCGCTCCTGATCCCGGCGTTCCTCGTCGCGCGCGTCCTCGCGTGGCCGGCCGACGATCGACTGAACCGTCTCTTCGCGGAGCCCGACGTGAAGGTCCTGCAGCTCGAGGGATTCGACGAGAGCGTCCTCCTCGACGTGGATCGGCCCGCCGATCTCGCGGCCGTCGCAGGTCCTGCCGGAGCCCGCGCGTGAGCACGAAGCTCTTTCTCGACCTTCCCGCGATCCTCGCGGAGCACGGCCGCGCCGCGCTCGCGACCGTCGTCTCCGCGACGGGCTCGACGCCCCGCGAGGCCACGGCCCGGATGCTCGTCCTGCCCGGCGGCGACACGCGCGGCACGATCGGCGGCGGGAAGTTCGAGTCGCTCGTCATCGAGGACGCGAAGAAACTGCTCGACGACCGCGGGCTCCCGTTCACGAAGCGCTACGACTTCCTGCCCGAGGGCCCCGGCACGTTCGGCGCCGTGTGCGGCGGAACCGCGACGGTCCTGCTCGAGGTGCTCGAGCACGCTCCGCGGCTGCTCGTCGTGGGCGCCGGCCACTGCGGCCGCGCGCTCGCGCGCATGGCGTCGTTTGCGGGCTGGGCCGTGACCGTCGCCGACGAGAGGCCCGAGCAGCTCGAGCCTGCCGCATTTCCAGAAGGCGCCGACCTCGTGCAGGTAAAGGAGGACTACTCCGACCTCCCTCTGCCCCGGCCGGACGACTTCGTCGCGCTGGTGTCGCGCGGCCACGTGACGGACGGTCGCGCGTTCCGGCGGCTGCGCGGCGTCCCCGTCGCCTACCTCGGGATGATGGGGAGCAACGCGAAGAAGAAGGTCCTCTTCGACGAGCTGCGCCGGGAGGGCTGGGCCGAGGACGAGCTCGCGAGGGCGCACAGCCCGATCGGCCTCGCCATCGGGGCCGAGTCGCCGGAGGAGATCGCGGTCGCGATCGTCGCCGAGCTCGTCAAGTTCCGGCGCGGGGCCTGACGCCTCAGCGCGCCGCCGCGCCGGCGGCGGCCTTTCTCGCGTACGTCCCGTCGAACACGACCGTCCACGAAGTGCCTCCGTCCGGGGAGGACTGCCAGAGCTGACGCACGCTCCCGTCGGAGCGGCGCTCCCAGGAGATCTGGTGGAGCACCTTGTGGTCCGGCTCGCCACGCGCGGGGACGTGCCCCCGGAGGATCATCTTTCCGCCCACGAGGCTGCCCGCGAGGTCGAGGCGCCCGCCCCGGGAGTCGAGCCAGGTCTGGTGCCATTTCCGGTCGCCGTCGAAGTAGCCGTTGAAGCTGGTGCCCGAGCCGCCGTCGGCGCCCGTCCAGTTCTCCTGCACGACGCATCCATTCTGGATGACGGTCACCCGGTTCTCACCCGCGAACTGTCCCTTCGCGTTCGTCACCGTCCACTCGCCGACCCAGAAGTCGAACTGGCGGTACTCCGGGGACGAACACGCCGACGGCGGGGACAGGAGGCCCGAAATCGGGGACGAAGGCGGGGGCACGGGGTCCGCCACGAAGAGCACGGCGACGAACGCGGTTCCGAGCAGACTCGACATGCGTCCCCCTTCCTGCGTGGTACGCAGGGGGCGTGCCCCGGGTTCTGTCGTGTGCGCGCGGTTACGGGCGGCCGGCCGCGACGCCCGCGTAGACCGGCGTGAGCCAGCCGTAGCGGTCCTCGACGCGGCCCTCGACGATGTCGAAGAACGACTTCTGGATCGCCTCCGTCATCGGCCCGCGCGATCCGTTCCCGACCGGGATCCGGTCCACGGAGCGGATCGGCGTGATCTCGGCCGCGGTGCCCGTGAAGAACATCTCGTCGGCCGCGTAGATCATCTCGCGCGGAATCGTCTTCTCTTCCATCTGGAACCCGAGCTCGCGCGACAGCTGGATCACGGAGAGACGCGTGATGCCGGGCAACGTCGACGCCGAGAGCGGCGGCGTGTAAAGGCGGCCCTTCCAGACGAGGAAGAGGTTCTCGCCCGACCCCTCGGAGATGCGCCCGTTGTGGTCCAGCGCGATCCCCTCGTGATACCCGTTCGTGATCGCCTCCATCTTGATGAGCTGGCTGTTCGCGTAGTTCGCCGTCGCCTTCGCCATTGCGGGCATCGTGTTCGGCGCGATGCGCATCCACGACGAGCAGCAGACGTCGACGCCCTTCTCGAGCGCTTCGGCGCCCAGGTACTTGCCCCACTCGTAGCAGCCGATCGCGACGTCGACAGGGTTCGGGAACGGGTTGACGCCGAGAGAGCCGTAGCCGCGGTAGACGAGCGGCCGGATGTAGCAAGCCGGGAACCCGTTCGCGCGGACGACCTCGAGGGTGGCCTCGCGCAGCTGCTCGAGCGTGTACGGGATCGTCATCCGGTAGATCTTGGCGGACCAGAAGAGGCGGTCGAGGTGGTCGTCGAGCCGCAAGATCGCCGGCCCGCGCGTCGTGTTGTAGCAGCGCTCGCCTTCGAAGACGCCGGAGCCGTAGTGGAGCGCGTGCGTGAAGACATGGATCTTCGCGTCCGCGAAATCCACCAGCTTCCCGTTCATCCAGATCTTCTTGACGTTTTCGAAGCTCATTCCGGCCTCCGGGCCGCGATCCTAACCGAAAGCGTCGAAGATTCGGCCGCTCGATCAGTCCCGGTCGACCAATCGGGCGAGCGCGACGACCACGGCCGTCTCGAGGCGGAGGATGCGGGGCCCGAGCGAAAAGAAAAGAGAAGAGTTTTCTTCGAATAGTGAAATCTCGGGCGGAGCAAACCCTCCCTCGGGACCGATTGCGACGATGGCGGCCCCGTCGAACGGCCCGGAAAGCGCGGCGCCCCCGGCGTCCGCGACCAGCACCCTCTCCCCTCTTACCCTTCCAAGAAAATCTCCGGTGCTCCTCGGGCCCTCCACGAAAGGCACCAGCGTGCGGTCGCACTGCTTCGTCGCCTCCTCCGCGATCCGCACGAGCCGCGGAATGCGCTTCGCGAGAGCCGCGACATGCGCGCGCTGGGAGCGCTCGGCGTCGAGCAGGACGAAGCCGGCCGCGCCGCACTCCGTCCCCTTCTCGATCGCCCACTCGATCCGCGCGGGCTCCGCGCACGCGAGCGCGACGACGACGCGGTTCGCAGGCTCGCCGGGGAGAGGAGAAGAGGAAGAGGAGGAGGAGGAAGAGAAGATTTTCTTGGAAGGTAATAGGGCAATGGCCGTGCCGCCCCCCACGAGAACGGCCCCCGCCCGGGCGCCCTTTCCGTCGACCGCGACGACCTCGTCGCCGTCCCGAAGGCGCCTCGAGCGAACGTGCTCCCGTTCTTCCACCTTCAAAGAAATCTTCTGGTGCTCTTCGGGCCTTGCGAGGTGCTCCGCCAGATCCGGCACGAGCACGCGCGGCGGGCGCGCGGGGGCGCCGTCCCTCTTACGCATTCGAAGAAATCCACGCGCTCCCGAACCACTCGTTCTCCCGAAGCGCACGAACCTCCCGGAAACCCTCTTTCCGAAGCAAATCCTCCCAGTCCCCTTCCCTCTCGACGAGCTGCCCGGAGCAGAGAAGCCTCCCGCCCGGCGCGAGATGCGCGCGCAGCGCGGGGAGAAGCGGCGCGGTTTCCTCGTGGATCATGTTCGCGGCGACGACGTCGAAGCGAGCGGAGGGCCCGATCGCCTCGAGCGGTCCCGCGAACGCGGCGACGCGGGGGACGCCGTTCGCGAGCGCCTGCTCGCGCGTCGCGAACGCGGCTTCGCGGTCGACGTCGAACGCCACGACGCGCGCGGCGCCTTCGAGAGCGGCGACGAAGGCCAGCGTCCCCGTCCCGCACCCCACGTCGAGGACGCGCGCGCCGGAGAGGTCCTCGGCAAGGAGCAGCCGCACGGCGAGGCGCGTGGATTCGTGCGACCCGGTGCCGAACGCGCGGACGGCGGGGAGAAAGAGGCGCCGGACGCCGGGAGGCGCGGAGGTCGCGAGATCGCCGTCATGGGGGTCGAAGAGATAGCGGTCGACGAGAACCGCCCTCCGAAGGGCGGCCGACTCGGCCACCCAGTCGCGGGGGATTTCTTTGAAGGTGGAAAGGCCGGAAAGCCCGAGCGCGGCGAGAGCGGCCATGGCCGCTGGGAGGTCTTCGGAGTCGACCCACACGTTGAGCCCGCCTCCCGGCGCAGCCGCAGACGAGAACTCCAGCCCCCCTAAACCTTCTAAGAAATCTTGGTTCTCTTCGAGCTTTGCAGCAAGCGCCGCGGGGACCTCGATGCGGATCGCGCGCGACTCGATCACGTCCCCAAGAAGTCCTTCAGCCGCTCGAAGAAGCCCTTCTCGTCCTTCGTCGGCGCGCCGGATTCGCCGTCGAACGCGGCCGCGAGCTTCTCGACGGCCTCCTTCTGCGCGTGCGTCATCTTCTTCGGCACGCGGATCGTGACGAGGACGTGCTGGTCGCCCTTGCCGCGGCCGTCGAGCCGCGGAATGCCCTTGCCCTTGAGCGTGAAGACGCGACCCGCCGCCGTGCCGGCGGGCAGGTCGAACGTCGCGTCACCGTGGAGCGTCGGCACCTTCATCGAGCCGCCCATCGCCGCGAGGTGAAACGGGACGGCCCACGCGAGGATCACGTCGCTGCCGTCGCGCCGGAAGATCTCGTGCGGCGCCACGGAGACGAGGACGTACAGGTCGCCGGGGCGCCCGCCGGGCCGCGGCGAGTTGCCCTCGGCCGTCAGGCGCAGCCGCGCGCCGTCGTCGACGCCGGCCGGGATTCCGATGGTGAGCGTGCGCGACTTCCGGACCCGGCCCTCGCCCCTGCACTCGGGGCAGGCGTCTTTCACCTTCTCCCCCGAGCCCGAACACTCGGGGCACGGCCGCGCGACGGCGAAGAAGCCCTGGCGGAACTGGACGCGGCCCTGGCCGCGGCACGTCGGGCACGTCGCCGCGGACGCCCCGCCTTTGCCGCCGCGCCCGCGGCACGCCTCGCAGGCTTCGAAGCGCTGGAGCGGGACGGAGATCTCCGCGCCGAACGCGGCGTCCTCGAACGGGATCGTGACGTCGGCCTTGAGGTCTTCCCCGTTACGCCGGGCGGCGCGAGAGGACTCGCCTCCGAAGCCGAAGAAGTCGCCGAGGATGTCGGCAAAGTCCACGAACTGGGTCGGGTCGAAGCCCGGGCCGCCGGCTCCCCGCACGCCCTCGGGGCCGAAGCGGTCGAAGCGCGCACGCTTGTCCGGGTCGGAGAGGACGGAGTAGGCCTCGGCGGCCGCCTTGAAGCGCTCCTCGGAGGCGGCGTCGCCCGGGTTCTTGTCCGGGTGGTGCCGGAGGGCTGCCTTGCGGTACGCGGCCTTGATCTCGTCGGCCGACGCGTCACGGGCGACGCCCAGCACTTCGTAATAGTCGCGGGTGGACGTGCTCACGGGCGGATCCTACGGGACGGCGATCAGGCCGGTTTCTCGGCGTTCTTGTCCGAATCGCCGCTGCCGCGGCGCTCCTTGGACTCCGGCTTGTAGAGCATCGCCTGCGTGAGGATGCGCGAGACGCCCTTCATGTCGATCATCGCGTCGTCGATCGGCCCGCGCTCGTCCCCAGTCAGGACCTCCCGGGCGTTCTCGAGCGTGCGCTGGACGCGATCCTTCTCGTCGGGCTGGAGGAGATTCCCGAACTCCCGGAAGATCCGGTCGTTCGCGGCGATCATTCCCTCGAGCTTGTTCTTGAGCTGGCGGATCTCCTTGCGCTTGGAGTCCGCCGCCTTGTTCGAGGCCGCCTCTTCGATGATCTTCTCGATCTCGGTCTGCGAGAGGCCGCCGGCCGGGTTGATCTGGAGGCCCTGGGCCTTGCCGGTCGCGAGGTCCTTCGCGGAGACGTTCACGATGCCGGACGAGTCGATCGCGAACGTGACCTCGACCTGGGGCACGCCCTTGGCCGAGGCCGGGATGCCGACGAGCTGGAACTTGCCGAGGGACTTGTTCTCCTTGGCGATGTCGCGCTCGCCCTGCAGGACGTGGATCTCGACCGTCGTCTGGTTGTCGGCGACCGTCGTGAAGATCTGAGTGTTCTTCGTCGGGATCGTCGAGTTGCGCTCGATGAGCTTCACGAAGATGCCGCCGTGCGTCTCGAGTCCGAGGGAGAGGGGCGTGACGTCGAGAAGGACGAGGTCCTTGATGTCGCCGCGCAGGATGCCCGCCTGGATCGCCGCGCCGACGGCGACGACCTCGTCGGGGTTGATCGAGCGGTTCGGAGGCTTCCCGAAGATCGTCTCCACCATCTGCTGGACCTTCGGCGTGCGCGTCTGGCCGCCGACGAGAAGGACCGTGTCCACCTGGTCCGGCGAAAGACCGGCGGCCTCGAGAGCGTTCTTGCAGGGGCCTTCGGTCCGCGCGATGAGGTCGGCGGCGAGCGCCTCGAACGTGTCGCGCGTGAGCAGCTTGTTGATGTGCTTCGGGCCCGACGCGTCCGACGCGATGAACGGGAGCGCCACCATCGTCTCGAGAGCGGAGGAGAGCTCGCACTTGGCCTTCTCGGCGGCCTCCTTGAGGCGCTGGAGGGCGAGCCTGTCCTGCCGGAGGTCGATCCCGCTCGACTGCAGGAACTCCGCGAGGAGCCAGTCCATGATCGCGCGGTCGAAGTCCTCGCCGCCGAGGAACGTGTCGCCCGACGTCGAGAGGACCTCGAACATCCCGTTGTCGATCCGGAGGATCGAGATGTCGAACGTGCCGCCGCCGAGGTCGTAAACGGCGATCGTCTCCTGCTTCCGGTTCTTCTCGAGCCCGTAGGCGAGCGCCGCGGCGGTCGGCTCGTTGATGATGCGGAGGACCTCGAGGCCGGCGATGCGGCCCGCGTCGCGCGTGGCCTGCCGCTGCGAGTCGTCGAAGTACGCCGGGACCGTGATGATCGCTTCCTTGATCTCCTCGCCGAGCGCTTCCTCGCAGAAATCCTTGATCTCGCGCAGGACGAACGCGGCGATCTCCTCCGGCGAGTAGTCCCGGTCCCGGACGCGGATCTTCACGTCGCTGTTCGTCGCCTCGACGAGCGTGTACGAGAGGTGCTCGCGGGCGTGCTTGACCTCGGCGTCCGTCCACTTGCGGCCGATGAGGCGCTTGACGGCGTAGATCGTCTGAGTCGGATTCGTGATCGCCTGGCGTTTCGCGATCTGCCCGACGAGGCGCTCGCCGTCCTCCGTGAAGCCGACGATGGACGGCGTCGTGCGCGCGCCCTCGCGGTTGGGGACGACCTGGGGCGAGCCCACCTCCACCACGGCGACGCAGGAGTTCGTGGTGCCGAGGTCGATCCCGAGTACCTTAGCCAAGAGCGGCCTCCTTCGCGGTCCCGTTCTCCTTGCCCGGCGCTCCTGCAACCTTGACGCGCGCGGGCCTCAGGAGGCGTTCGTTCAGCAAATAACCCCGCTGGAACACCTCGAGGACGGTGCCTGGGGCCGTGTCGGTCGTCTCTTCCTTCACGACGGCCTCGTGAACGTTCGGGTCGAACGGCAGGCCGAGCGCCGGCACCTCGACGAGGCCGTACTTGCGCAGGGACTCGCCGAGCTGGCGGGCGATCATGTCGATGCCCGCCTGGAAGTCCTCGCTCGACGCGTCGCCGCGGTGCGCGAGCGCGCGCTCGAAGTTGTCGAGGACGCCGAGCAGGTCGTGGAACGTGTCGGCGAGGGCGAACTTGAAGTAGTCCGCCTTGTCCTTCTCGGTGCGACGCTTGAGGTTGTCGAAGTCCGCCGACTTGCGCAGGAGCGCCTCGCGCAGGCGGCCGGTCTCTTCCTCGGAGCGGATCGCGCGCTCCTTAATGCCCTCGAGCTCGTCGTGGGCGCGGCGGGCGCGGTCGATCGCGGCCTTCAGCTCGGCCTCGATCGCCGCGATGCGCGGGTCCGGCTGCGGCACCGGCGGCGCAGGAGGTTCGGGAGGCGCCTCCGGCACGCGGGTCGCCGCGGACTCGTCGAGCTTCTGGCGGTGGCGCTCCTCGACGGCCTCGATCGCGCGCTCGGCTTCCTCGAGCGCCTTCGCGACGGCGTCGCGGCTCTCGGTTTCGAGGAAGATGATCCCGTCGTCCTCGTCGCGCCTCTTGCGTCCGGTCACGCGGCGCCCTCCGTGAGCCGGTGGCTCACGTAGCGGCCGAGCTCCTCGACGAGAGGCACGACGCGTTCGTACTCCATCCGGCGCGGGCCGACGACGCCAAGCGCCCCGAGGACGCGGTCGCCCTTGCGATACGGCACGGTGACCACGGCCGTCTGCGTCTCGCCGGTGAAGACGCTGTCCGAGCCGATCACGACCCGGGCACCGGAGAACGACAGGCAGTCCGTCAGGAGGTTCACGAGCCGCGCCTTCTCCTCGAACGCACGGAACATCCTCTTGAGCGCTTCGACGTCACCCCGGAACTCCGGCTTCTCGAGCAGCGACTCGGTGCCGTCGACGAAGACGGCGTCGCCCTCGGGACGGCCTTCCGCGAAGGCCCGCCGCCCGAGCTCGAGGGTGCGGCCGAGCGCGTGATCCATCCGGACCTTCTCCTCGGCGAGGGCCTCGAGGAGGAGGGCGCGGATCTCGTCGAGCGTCTTCCCCGCGTAGTCCACGGTCAGGCGGCGCGAGATGGCGTCGAGCTCGGCCTGCGCGAAGTCGTCGCGCGTCTCGATCAGGCGGCTCTCGACCAGGCCGGCGTCGGAAACCTCGGCCACGAGGATCCGCCGGTCCGTGAGGCGCGTGAAATGGACCGAGTCGAGGACGAAGCGCGCGGACGCGGGCGCCGCCACGACCCCGACCTCTCCCGTGAGCCGGAAGAGGACGCGGGACGTCGCCTGGAAGAACCGATCCGTTTCGAAGGGCTCGGGAGCCAGCTCCTCGGCGATCCGGGCGCGCTCCTCCGCGCTCGGGAGGCGCGTCGTCATGAGCTCGCGCACGAACGCGCGGTAGCCCAGGTCCGTCGGGACGCGCCCGGCCGAGACGTGGGGGTGCGTGAGGAATCCGAGATCCTCGAGGTCGGCCATCGCGTTGCGCAGCGAGGCCGACGAGAGGCCGAACTTCCCGCCCTTCGTGAGCTGACGCGAGGACACCGGGACCGCGCTTTCGATGTACGCGACGATCACCGACGCGAGCACCTCGCGGGATCGGCCGTCCAACCCCTTGAATTCACTACTCATATGCGGCGAGTTGCGCCTCCGAGATCGCCCTCAGGCTCCGAGAACCGTGCACGCGGATGATAACAAACGATCAAGCCCCTCACAGGGGCGCCGCGCATCGGGTTTCGTGACGCTCCGCGCGGAGCGTCATGGGCCCGCGGTGTAAGATGGAAAGTGCTCCGCACCGGAGGTTTGGCGAAGACTCGATGGTTTTTTTCAACTACGCGACGATGCAGATGGCCGCCAAGATCGTGTACTACGGTCCCGGCCTCTGCGGGAAGACGACGAACCTCCACGTGATCTACGGGCGCACGGCGCCCACGTCGCGCGGGGAGATGGTCTGCCTCGAGACCGAGACGGACCGGACGCTGTTCTTCGACCTGCTCCCGCTCGACGTCGGCGTGATCGGGGGCTTCAAGACCCGCCTCCAGCTGTACACGGTTCCCGGCCAGGTCTTCTACAACACGACCCGCAAGCTCGTCCTCAAGGGCGTCGACGGGATCGTCTTCGTCGCCGACTCGCAGCGCCCGATGCGGGATCCGAACGTCGAGAGCCTCAAGAACCTCCGCGAGAACCTCGCCGAGATCGGCCTCACGCTCGAGAGCGTCCCCCGCGTCTTCCAGTACAACAAGCGCGACCTTCCGAACATCCTCTCGATCGACGAGCTCAACGAGTCGCTCAACCCGGACGGGTCGGTCGAGGGCTACGAGGCCTCCGCGACGAACGGAACGGGTGTTTTCGAGACGCTCAAGGCGATCTCGAAGCTCACCCTGCGATCCCTCAAGGGCCGCATGACCGTCGAACAGCGCCGTCCGACCGTCGTCGTGTCGGGCGAGACGCCGGCGCCGATCCCGGCCGCGGCGCTTCACGCCGGGGCCCTCGGCGCGCGCACCTCCGGGATCACGGCCGCAATCGATTCGCTGGGGGAAGCGGGCGGCGCCGGCGAGCCGGCCGCCGAGGTCCGCAACCCGTACGACTCCACGATCTCCCGGCTGCAGCGGCTCCAGTCGCTCCACCGTCAGGGAGTCGACCTCCACGCGGCGAGCGCCTCGGGCACGAGCCTCGCGGCCCTCACCCCTCCCGCCACCGCGACGGCGGGAACGGAAGGTGGCCCCCAGGACGCCCCGTTCGAAGCCGCAAACCTGCCGCCCGCGGACGATCCCGCCGCCGAAGTGAGCTTCGCCGAGATCCAGCCGCCGCCGGACGATCCGCCGCCCGACTCGTCCGTCAAGCACGTCCGCGTGCGTACGAACGTCGACATTCTCTCGGAGCTCGAGAAGCTGCGGAAGATCGCGACGCAGAGGCCGGCGTCGCCCGCGCAGAAGGTCCGGAGCGCCGCCGACGTGTCGCTCGACGACCTGCTCGGCTCCACGCGCAATCGCAAGAAGGACGTCGCGCAGAGTTTCGAGGTCCTCGTCCCGCGCGACGCGCTCGCGAAGAGCCGGCGCGTGAGCGTGGCCCTGCGATTCGGCGACGAAACCGGGGCCGCGATAGGCGCGGAGAAGCGCTTCGACGTCGAGATCGCCGAGTCGCAGGACCTCCAGAAGCTCCTGCTCTCCCTCAAGTTCAACGTGCGCGCCGAATGAAGGGCGCGCGTCTTCTCGCCGTCCTCGGGGTGCTCGTGTCGGCGGGTTGCGCGTCCGTGCCGGCCGGCGAGCAGGCCGCCGCGCCGGCGCCCCCGTCGCCCGACGCCGTCGCGTTCGCGGCGCGGACCCAGGCGACGGACCTCTTCTACCGCGGCAAGGCCTTCGCCCTTGCGGGCGACGCCGACTGCGCGCGTGAAGCGTTCCGCGGCGCGCTCGAGACCTTCCGCGCGGCGGCCCGCCCCGGCAACGGGTCCGATACCGCGTTCGCGGGCGAGCTGTGGGAAAGCGTCGCCGTCTACCGGCCCGCCCTCGACGCCGCCGCCCGAACCGGCGAACCGGAGCGCGCGCCGGCGGAGGACCCGCGCGACAGCCTCGTGGCCGCGGCGCCGACGGCGAGCCCCGAGGAGTTCGAGAAGGCCCGGAGGGAGATCGCCGCCATCCCCTCGGGCGTCTCGTTCGACATCCCGATCGTCGTGAACGAGCAGGTGCTGCGCGCGGTCGCCTTCTACCAGTTCCGCATCCCGCTCGGCTTCGCGACGGCTCTGAAGCGCAGCGGCCGCTACATGGACCTGATGCGCGGCATCCTGAAGGAAGAGGGCGTCCCCGAGGACCTCGTCTACGTCGCGATGGTCGAGTCCGCCTTCAAGCACCACGCGCACTCGCGCGCCGCGGCGCACGGATTCTGGCAGTTCATCGAAGGCACCGGCCGCCGCTATGGCCTCCGTCGCACGCGCGAATACGACGAGCGCAGCGACGCCGTGAAGTCGACACGCGCCGCGGCCGCGTACTTCCGCGACCTGTACGAGATGTTCGGCGACTGGCACCTCGCGATGGCGGCCTACGACGCCGGCGAGGGCCGGATCCTGAAGGGCCTTCAGCGGACCGGGGCCCGCGACTTCTGGGGACTCGCGCAGGGCTCGACGCTGCTCCGCGAGACGCGCGACTACGTTCCGTTCGTTCTCGCAACCGCGCTCATCGCCAAGGACCCGGCGCGCTTCGGGTTCGACGTCGTGCCCGACCCGCCGATCGCGTGGGACAGCGTGACCATCACGAAGCCGGTCGACCTCGGCCGCGTGGCCGGGGCCCTCGGCGCGACGCTCCCGGAGCTCCAGCTCCTCAACAGCGAGCTCCGGACGCGCTCGACGCCGCACGGCGTCCCGTCGTACGACCTCAAGGTCCCGCCGGGCACCGCGGCGCTCGTCGTCGCCCGGCTGCCCGGCCTTCCCGCCGCGCCCGAGGTCGCCGAAAAGCGGATCACGGTGAAGAAGGGCGAAACGCTGACGAGGGTCGCCGCGCGTGCGGGCGTCTCCGTCTCCGAGTTGTGCGACTGGAACGACATCCCGCGAACCGCGAGGCTCCAGAAGGGGACGGTCCTCGTGGTCCCGTCGCGCCCGAAGAATCAGCCGAGAGAGCAGCTCGCCGCGAAGTCCTCGAACCCGCAGGGAGAGATCCGCGCGGTCCCGACCCCGGCGTCCGCGATCACGCGCGCGTCGGACGTCGGCCCGTTCACGGCGGCGCCCGCCGCGGCGACCCCGGCCTCCCCTTCGGCCGCCGCACTCCCGGCGCGCGTCGAGATCCCGGCGGAGGGATTTGCAGAAGCGCGGGCCGTCCCCGCCAGCAGCGCCGCGGCCCGGAAGGTCAAGCACACGGTCAAGCCCGGCGAAACTCTCTACTCTCTCGCCGCGCGATACGGGACGACGATCGACGCGATCCTCCGCGAGAACCGCCTGCGCTCGGCCCAGTCGCTCCGGGCGGGCCAGACGCTGACCCTCACGCTCGCCGTCCTGAACTGAAGCGAGCGCTTCCATGACGGTCGCTCGGGCGCACTCCGCGACGATCGTTGGCCTCGACGGGATTCCGGTGGTCGTCGAGTGCGCGATCGGCGCGGGCCTCCCGGGCCTGACTCTCGTCGGCCTGCCCGACGCCGCCGTGAAGGAAAGCCGCGAGCGCATCCGCTCGGCTCTCCGCCACGTCGGCTTCCCCGCTCCTCCAAAGAACGTCGTCGTGAACCTCGCGCCGGCCGACCTCCCGAAGTCCGGCACCGCGCTCGACCTCGCGGTCGCCCTCGCCATCCTCGCCGCGAACGGCGACGTCCCGGCCGAGGCGCTCGACGGCACGATGCTCGTCGGGGAGCTCGGGTTGGACGGCGCCCTCCGGCCGGTGCCCGGAGTTCTCGCGCTGGCCGAGGTTGCCCGCCGCGAGGGAAAAGCAATCCTCGTCCCCACCGAGAACGCGATGGAAGCCGCCGCCCTCAGCGACCTCGATGTACGTGCGGCCGACCATCTTGGTGCGGCCATCGCTCACCTTCTAGGAAAAATCCCCCTCCCAAGAGCCGAGCCCGAGAACCGCTTGGCGGTCGAGGAGGAGCAGCCCGACCTCGGGGACGTCCGCGGCCAGGCCGTCGCGCGGCGCGCCCTCGAAATCGCCGCCGCCGGCGGCCACAACCTTCTGATGACGGGACCGCCCGGGTCGGGCAAGACGATGCTCGCGCGGCGGCTGCCGGGCCTCCTTCCGCCGCTCTCGCGCGAAGAAAGCCTCGAAGTCACGCGCATCTGGAGCGTCGCCGGCCGGCTGCCCGCGCGGAGCGGGCTCCTCGTCCAGCGCCCGTTCCGGTCGCCGCACCACGGCGCGTCGGCCGCGGCGCTGGCGGGCGGCGGCTCCGATCCGCGCCCCGGCGAACTTTCCCTCGCCCACTACGGAGTCCTCTTCCTCGACGAGCTGCCGGAGTTCCGGCGCGACGCGCTCGAGGCGCTCCGCGAGCCACTCGAAGACGGGGTCGTCTCGGTCGCCCGCGCCGCCGGCGCGCGGACGTTCCCCGCGCGCTTCCTGTTCGTCGCGGCGATGAACCCCTGCCCGTGCGGCCATCGGGGAGACCCGCGCCGCGCGTGCGCGTGCTCCCCTCGTGATGTGGCCCGTTACCGCCGGAAGATCTCGGGTCCGCTGCTGGACCGGATCGACCTCCACGTGGAGGTGCCGGCCCTCTCGTCTTCCGATTTCGGAGCGGACGGCGACGGGGAGCCCTCCCGTGCCGTGCGGGCCAGGGTCGTGGCCGCCCGGGAGGTCCAGCGGGCCCGCACGGGCGATCCGCGGCTCGTCAACGCGGCCCTTTCCGGCCGTTCCGGACGGGCCGCTCTCAAGCCGACCCCCGACGCCAAGGTCCTTCTCGACCGGGCCGTCGACCGGCTCACGCTCTCGGCCCGCGCCTACCAGCGCGTCCTGCGGGTGTCCCGGACGATTGCCGACCTCGCAGGCAAGGCCTCGGCCGGAGCGGCGGAGGTGGCGGAAGCGCTGCGCTTCAGGCCCGGGCGGGAGGCGTCTGAATCACCGTAAGTCGTTGATAAACGGCCGGTTTTCATGATGCATCCAATTCACTTGACAGGTTCCAATCGGGGGCTCAAATTCACCCCGCACACTTCAGGGCCTTCTTGGGTAGGCCGTGCTTTTTTTTGTCCGGGAAGTTCCTGGAACGCACGAGCAGTAACGAGCGAGACGAGATGCCGAAGCGCGAGCACACGATCATCTTCGTGCCCCATGCGAAAGCGCGTTTCAGGCAGTTCCACGTCTCCTCGCGGCTGCTCTGGGGTCTCGGCGCCGCGTTCCTGACGGCCGTCTTCCTGGGCGCCACCTTCTCGATCCTCTGGGTGCGCTCCATCAACAAGAACCGCGAGGTCACGGCGATCCTGGCCGAGAACTCCGACCTGCGCACCCGCGCGGCCCTCACGAACGCCCGCCTCGAGTCGCTCGAGAAGCAGCTGGCCGAGTTCGAGGACCGCACCCGCCGCCTCTCGATCGTCGCCGGCCTCTCGGCCGTGCGCGACCCCGGCACCGGCGGCGTCGGCGGCCTGTCCGCGGCTCCGATCGATCCATCCGCTTCGGCCGACTCGGGGCTCACCGAGGCCGGCCGCCGCGGCGCCCTCCTCTCGTCGCGCCTCCAGCTCGTCGAAAAGCGGCTGGCGACGCAGGCCGACCAGCTCGCGCTCACGCCGACGATCGCTCCCGCCGCCGGTGTCCTGACGGCCGGCTTCGGCCAGCGGCCCGATCCCTTCACCGGCCACCCCGAGTACCACCCCGGAATCGACATCTCGACGCCCGCGGGCAACCGCATCGTCGCGCCCGCCTCCGGCACGGTCGTGAGGGTGGGCGTCGACAAGGGCTACGGGCGGTTCGTCCAGATCGCCCACGGCTACGGCGTCACGACGCTTTTCGGCCACCTGCAGGCGGCGCGCGTCGCCGAAGGCCAACGCGTCAAGCGGGGCGACCTCGTCGCCCTCGTCGGCTCCACGGGCCGCTCGACCGGCCCCCACCTCCATTACGAGGTGCGCGTGGACGGCAAGCCGTCGAACCCGCTCGACTACGTGTTGAACGCCTTCTAAGAATCCCTCTCCTGCTAAACTCCCCGTTCTTCGCGCGAAGCGCGCGGAGCCCACCTTTCATGATCATCGACAAGGCCCTCTCTAAAGTTTTCGGCACGAAGCACGAGCGCGACGTGAAGGCCATGCGGCCCCGCGTGGCGGAGATCAACGCGCTCGAGGCCGGAATCAAGCCGCTCTCGGACGACGAGTTGCGCGCGCGCGTCGCCGCGATCCGCACCCGCGTCCAGGACGCGCTGAAGACGCTTCCCGAGAAGATCGAGGAGCGCCGCACCCTCGCGCGCGAGACGCTGAACAAGGAGCTCGTCGAGACGTTCGCCCTCGTCCGCGAGGCGGCCTGGCGCGCCATCGGCCAGCGCCACTACGACGTCCAGCTCATGGGCGGAATGGTCCTCCACGAGGGCAAGATCTCCGAGATGCGGACGGGCGAGGGCAAGACGCTCGTCGCGACGCTCGCGGTGTCGCTGAACGCCCTCTCGGGACGCGGCGTCCACGTCGTCACGGTCAACGACTACCTCGCCAAGCGCGACGCCGAGTGGATGGGCCAGATCTACAAGTTCCTCGGCTTTACGGTCGGCTGCATCCAGCACGACATGCCGGACGAGGACCGCCGCGACGCCTACCGCTGCGACATCACCTACGGCACGAACAACGAGTTCGGCTTCGACTACCTGCGCGACAACATGAAGTTCGAGCTCGCGCAGATGGTCCAGCGCGGGCACGTCTTCGCCGTCGTCGACGAGGTCGACTCGATCCTCATCGACGAGGCCCGGACGCCGCTCATCATCTCGGGCCCGTCCGAGGGCGAGACGGACATCTACTACAAGGTCGACCGGATCGTCCCGAAGCTCGTCCGCGGCGAAGAGGTCAAGGACAAGTACGGGAACAAGACGACGACCGGGGACTTCCTCCTCGACGAGAAGGCGCACACCTCCTCGCTCACGGAGGAAGGCGTCACGAAGTGCGAGCGCCTCCTCGGCGTCGAGAACCTGTACGACCCCGTCAACATCGACCTCCTGCACGCCTGCCAGCAGGCCCTGCGCTCGCACACGCTCTACAAGCGGGACGTGGCCTACGTCGTCAAGGACGGGCAGGTCATCATCGTCGACGAGTTCACGGGCCGCCTCATGCCCGGGCGCCGCTGGTCGGACGGCCTCCACCAGGCCGTCGAGGCGAAGGAGGGCGTCAAGATCGAGCGCGAGAACCAGACGCTCGCCACGATCACCCTCCAGAACTACTTCCGCATGTACGACAAGCTGTCGGGCATGACGGGCACCGCCGACACCGAGGCCGCCGAATTCGACAAGATCTACAAGCTCGACGTCGTCGTGATCCCGACGAACCGCGACATGGTCCGCATCGACGAGCACGATCTCGTCTACCGCACCGAGCGCGAGAAGTTCGACGCCGTGGTCGAGGAGATCGCCGAGAAGAGCGAGAAGGGCCAGCCCGTCCTCGTGGGCACGATCTCGATCGAGAAGTCCGAGCACCTCTCCACCATGCTCAAGAAGCGGAAGGTCCCGCACGTGGTCCTGAACGCGAAGTACCACGAGCAGGAAGCGACGATCGTCGCGCAGGCGGGCCAGGTCGGCGCCGTCACGATCGCGACGAACATGGCGGGACGCGGCACGGACATCCTCCTCGGAGGCAATCCCGAGTACCTCGCTCGCCAGAAGGCCAAGGACGACGAGGAGCTGTACAAGAAGCTCCTCGTCGAGCTCCAGAAGGAGACGGCCGAGGCCCACGAGCAGGTCGTCGAGCTGGGCGGGCTCCACATCATCGGCACGGAACGCCACGAGTCGCGCCGCATCGACAACCAGCTCCGCGGCCGCGCCGGACGCCAGGGCGACCCCGGCTCCTCGCGCTTCTACCTCTCGCTCGAGGACGACCTCATGCGCATCTTCGGGTCCGACCGCCTGTCGGGCCTCATGAAGCGACTCGGCATGGAGGAAGGGGTTCCGATCGAGCACCGGTGGGTCACGAAGTCGATCGTGCGCGCGCAGGGGCAGGTCGAAGGCCGCAACTTCGACACCCGCAAGCACCTCCTCGAGTACGACGACGTCATGAACAAGCAGCGCGAGGAGATCTACCGGCTCCGCAAGGAGATCCTGACCGGCAAGCTCTCGCGCGACTACGTGATCGCCCTCGCCGAGGACGTCTCGGAGGATTACGTCGACCGCCACTGCCCCGCCGCCAAGGACGTCTCGGAGTGGAACTGGGACGCGTTCGAGTCGCTCGTCTTCGAGACGTACGGCTTCAAGCCTTCCGCGAAGGGCATGTCGACGAGCGAGACGAACGCGGAGCTCAAGGACAGCCTCCGGGCGGCCGTGCGCGAGACGTACGAGGCCAAGGAGAGGTCCGTCGGCCCCGAGGTCCTCCGCGACTTCGAGAAGTTCTTCATGCTCCAGACGGTCGACACGCTCTGGAAAGACCACCTCCTCGGCCTCGACCACCTCAAGGAAGGCATCGGGCTGCGCGGCTACGGCCAGCGCGACCCGCTCGTCGAGTACAAGAAGGAGTCGTTCTCGCTCTTCGAGGCGATGAAGGAAGGGATCGAGGAGCAGATCCTCCAGTACCTGTTCCGTTTCGAGGTCCAGCAGGCCCCGGCGGAGCGCGCCTCACACCAGGAGGTCGCGGTCGAAGTCTCGGCCGGTGAACCCGCCTCGGACGGCTCGGCGTCTTCGCGCCGCGCGGCCGCCGAGCTCGAGAAGAAAGCCCGCCACAGGGAGCAGGACCTCAACTACCAGGGCGCCTACGACCCGACCTCGGGCGGCGACTTCGCGGTCTCGACCGTGAAGGGCGCGGGTCCGAAGGTCGGCCGCAACGACCCCTGCCCGTGCGGCTCCGGGAAGAAGTACAAGAAGTGCCACGGGGCGTCCGGAGCGGCTTCGGCCGGCTGAACGCGTCCCCGTCTTCCCCCGTGTGGTATGAATCCACATGGTGAATGACCGGGACATCCCTCTCGCCCTGACCTTCGACGACGTCCTCCTCCTCCCCGCCCACTCCCGCGTCCACCCCGCCGACACCGACCTCAGGACCCGCCTGACGGACGGGATCCTGCTGAACATCCCCGTGTTGTCGGCCGCAATGGACACCGTCACGGAGTCCCGCCTCGCGATCGCGATGGCGCAGAACGGCGGCCTCGGCGTCATTCACAAGAACTTCACGATCGAGGCGCAGGCCGCCGAGGTCGACAAGGTGAAACGCTCCGAGAGCGGGATGATCGTCGACCCCGTCACCTGCCGCCCGACGCAGAAGATCTCGGAAGCGCTCGAGGTCATGGCGAACTTCCGGATCTCCGGCGTTCCCGTCGTGGACGAGCGCGGCAAGCTGGTCGGCATCCTGACGAACCGGGACCTCCGCTTCGAAACGCGCATGGACCTCCCCATTTCCGAGCGGATGACGAAGGAGAACCTCGTCACGTGCCCGCCCGGGACGACGCTCGAGCAGGCCAAGGAGCTCCTCCACCGCCACCGGATCGAAAAGCTCCTCGTCGTCGACCGCGGCGGCAACCTCAAGGGCCTCATCACCGTCAAGGACATCCAGAAGCAGATCAAGTACCCGAACGCCTGCAAGGACTCGCTCGGCCGCCTGCGCGTCGCCGCGGCCGTCGGGGCTTCGGCCGACCTCAAGGACCGGGCCCGCGAGCTCATCGCGGCGAAGGTCGACCTTCTCGTCCTCGACTCGTCGCACGGCCACAGCGAGGGCGTCCTCAAGGGCCTCGCCGCGCTCAAGAAGGCCTTCCCGTCGACGCCGGTCCTCGCGGGCAACGTGGCGACGGCCGAGGGCACACGCGACCTCGTCAAGCGCGGCGCCGACGCCGTGAAGATCGGGATCGGGCCCGGCTCGATCTGCACGACGCGCGTCGTCACGGGCGCCGGCGTCCCGCAGATCCACGCGATCCTCGAGGCCGTCAAGGGCATCGGGAAGTCGCGCGTGACGCTCGTCGCGGACGGCGGGATCAAGTTCTCCGGCGACGTCACGAAGGCGCTCGCCGCCGGGGCGCACTCCGTGATGATCGGGAGCCTCTTCGCGGGGACGGACGAGGCGCCCGGCGAGACGATCCTCTACCAGGGGCGCACGTTCAAGGCGTACCGGGGCATGGGCTCGCTCGGCGCGATGAAGCAGGGCTCGGCGGACCGCTACTTCCAGGACGAGGAAGAGCCGCGCAAGATGGTCCCGGAGGGGATCGAGGGCATGGTCCCGTACAAGGGCCCCGTCTCGACGCTCCTCGGCCAGCTCACGGGCGGCGTGCGGTCGGGCATGGGCCTGTCGGGGGCGGCCACGCTGCCGGACCTCGTCAAGAAGGCGAAGTTCGTGCGGATCACGGCGGCCGGGCTCAAGGAGAGCCACGCGCACGACGTGATCATCACGAAGGAAGCGCCGAACTACCGCCGGGAAGAGATCTGAGCGGACCGGTCTTCAACGACCACTTCTCGGGGCACGCCGGCGACTACGCGCGCTACCGGCCCGTCTACCCGCCGGAGCTCTTCGACGCCGTCGCCGCGCTCGTGGCGAGGCACACGCTCTGCTGGGACGCCGGCACCGGCAGCGGCCAGGCGGCGTGCGGGCTCGCGGACCATTTCGCCGAGGTCGTCGCGACGGACGCGAGCGCCGAGCAGATCGCTCACGCGGCGCCGTGCCCCGGCGTGACCTATCGCGTCGCGCCGGCCGAGGAACCCGGGCTCGACGACGCGAGCGTCGATCTCGTGACCGTGGGACAAGCGGTTCACTGGTTCGATCAGAAGAGATTCTTCGAAAGTGTGAGAAGGGTCGGGGCTCCGGGCGGCGCCGTCGCGGTATGGGCCTACGATCTCTTTCAGGTTCCCGAATCGACGCGGCTGGAAGCGGTCTTTCACGCCTTCCACGCAACCGTGGAGGCGTACTGGCCCCCCGAACGCGCACTCGTCGCCCGGCACTACGCCGATCTTCTCTTCCCTTTCAAAGAAATCCCCGTTCCGGCGGTGACCATGACGGCCGACTGGAGCCTGGAGAGGGTCCTCGGATACCTTTCGACGTGGTCCGCGGTAAAGCGCTGCGCGAGAGAGACGGGCCGCGACCCGATCGCCGAGTTCGAATCGGCATTCGCCGCGGCCTGGGGCGATCCCGTGGAGCCGAAGACGATCTCGTGGCCGCTCATCCTGCGCGCCGGCCGGATCGCCTGACGGAGCGGCAATTCACGGCGCAGAGCGGGAGGCTCTCCACGAGACCGGAGGCCTCGTACCCGAGCGGTACTCGCCCGCAAGGGTCCCGTCGGGGAGGAGCTCGCCGTCGTAACGGTAGACGTGGACTCCGTCGAAGACGGTCAGGAGCATCCGCTCGCCGTCGAACCAGCCATGGAGCGCGCCGTAGTCGCCCGTGACGGAGAGGAGAGTCCCCGTCAGGACCGCGCCCTTCTGTGCGAACACACCCGTGAGCTTCTCGACCTTGCCGGGCGCTCCGCCGACCTCGACGGCCCACGAGCCGGCGAGGGATTTCCCGTCCTTCGGGGCGGGCGGCAGAGGCGGCGCCGCGCGCGACGCCGTGAACGGAACCTCGGCGACGCCCGAGATGACCGTGCGGCGGTACGTCCCCTCCAGCGCGTCGCCGGCGCGCGTCGCCGTGATCGTCATGTCGTAGCTCGCGATCGCGAGCACCAGCGTCGTTCCGTCCCACGCCACGGACGACAGCGGCGACTCGACGCCGGCGTTCACGAGGGCGCCGGAGAGCTTCCCGCCCTTCCCCGCCGCGATGCGGACGTCGAAATGGACGGGGTATTCGGACGTCGGCACGAGCGCGGCGTGCCAGAGGCCCGCAGGCGCCGCCGCCAGGAGCAGCGCGAGAAGAGGAGCGCTCATTTCTTCCGCAGCTTCTCGCGCAGCGCGCGGAGCGCGTCGGCGCGCTCCTTGAGCGCTTTCTCGCGCCCTTCGCCGTCCGGCCGGTAGTAGTTCCGGCCCTGGAGCGCGTCCGGCAGGCAGGAGAGGCCCGCCGTTTTCTCCGGCAGGTCGTGCGCGTAGCGGTAGCCCTTGCCGTAGCCCGCGTCCTTCATGAGCTTCGTCGGCGCGTTGCGGATCGCGAGGGGCGGCGGCAGGTTCGGCTGCTCGCGGATGTCGTCCGCGGCCTCGCCGTACGCGACGTAGAGCGCGTTCGACTTGGGCGCGAGCGCGAGGTAGACCGCGATCTCCGAGAGCGCGAGCGCGCCCTCGGGCATCCCGATGAAATGTACGGCGTCCTTCACCGCAACCGCGAGGACGAGCGCCTGCGGGTCCGCGAGGCCGACGTCCTCCGACGCGAACCGCACGAGGCGGCGCGCGACGTAGAGAGGGTCCTCCCCCGCCTCGAGCATCCGCGCGAGCCAGTAGAGCGACGCGTCGACGTCCGAGTCGCGGAGCGACTTGTGGAGCGCCGAGATGATGTTGAAGTGCTCTTCCCCGGACTTGTCGTAGAGAAGGACCTTCCGCTTGAAGAGGTCCTCGAGGACGGGGACCGAGAGGACGGGAAGAGGAGAGGAGGAAAAAGAAATTGCTTCTGAAAGGAGTTGGGCGGCGGCGGCCTCCAAGGCAGTGAGCGCCCTTCGGGCATCGCCATCGGCAAAGCGTCCTAACCATTCGAAGGAATCTTCATCCACCGTCACCAGCGAGTTGAGGCCCCTCGTGGGGTCCGCCAGCGCCCTCTTCATCAGCAGAACGAGGTCTTTCTCTTCGATCGCCGGCAGGATGACGACGCGCAGCCGCGAGAGGAGCGCCCCGTTGAGTTCGAACGACGGGTTCTCGGTCGTGGCGCCGACGAGGACGATGTCGCCCGCCTCGACGAACGGCAGGAACGCGTCCTGCTGCGCGCGGTTGAAGCGGTGGATCTCGTCCACGAAGAGGAGCGTGCGCCGGCCGCGCCGCCGCGCCCGCGCGGCCTCCTCCATGACCGTCTTGATCTCCTTGATGCCGGAGGTGACGGCCGAAAACGCGAGGAAGCGCGCTTTCGTCTTCGCGGCGATGATCCGCGCGAGCGTCGTCTTGCCGCTCCCCGGCGGGCCCCAGAAAACGAGGGACGGCACGCGGTCGGCCGCGATCGCGCGCGCGAGGAAAGACGACTCGCCGACGAGGTCCGGCGGTCCTGCGACCTCGGAAAGCTCGCGCGGCCGCATGCGGTCCGCGAGCGGTGCGTCGGAGGGGGGCTCGGCTCCAGGCGACGGAAGCTCGTCGTCGAACAGGTCGCCCGGAGACTCGGCCATTACCCCTTCTGGTCCAGCGAAGCGAGGAGCCCGTCGACCGACTTGACCTCGGGGTGCTCCTTCTTGATCCGGTTCAGGATCTCTTTCGCCTTAGCCTTGTCGCCACGGTCGACACCGTAGACGATCGCCTGGTTGAACGCGGCGGGCCAGTGCGCCGGATCTTTCGCGAGGGCCTTGCCGAAGTATTCCAGCGCTTTCGTGCCGTTTCCGGTGTTCCGGTACGCGACGCCGAGGTCCGTCATGACGTTCGGGTCGCCGCCCTGGATCTTGAGCGCAGCCTCGTAAGCGTCCACGGCCTTCTGCCAGCTCTCGAGGTCGTACGCCGTGTTGCCGAGCTGGACGAGGAGGGCGTAGTTGCGCGGCTCCTTCGCCGCGGCGGACTCGAGGTCCGCGAGCTTGCGCTGGGCGACGGGGTCGGCCGCGAGCGAGGGCTGCCCGCCGCCGCTGCCGGGAAGGTCGCGCGTCGCGCCGGGGCCGACGCCGGGGACGCCCGCGTGCGGGTCGGCGGCCGCCGTCGTGTTGAGGGCGGGCGGGATCCGGTCGATGTAGAGATACGCCAGGGTGAACCCGGCCAGGAGGCCGATCGCGGAGAAGAGCAGCCGGTCGGCCCACGGCCCGAGGGCGCGGGGCTGAGCCGCCGCCGGAGCGGGCGCCGCCGCGCGCTTGCCCTTCTCGCGGGCGGGCGCGGGCGGCGGAAGGTGGTCGTCGTGTTCGGTCGTCATCGGGGTTCTCCTTCGTCCTCGCGTGCCGGCTGGGCGCTCCAGGTGCCGCCCGAGGGACCCGGCGCGGGAGCGATGACCGTTCCCTCCCAGGTTCCGCCGATGCGGCGCGCCGCGCCGACCGTCACGCGGCCATAGAACTTCGCGTCGAATCCGCGCTCGGCGTCGATCCGGTCGAGCGTGAGCTTGTCGGCCACGAACGTGCCCCGGACGGAGCCGCGGAAGCTGCCGTCGAGCACGTAGTCGCCCGAGACGATGGTCCCGTCGAGGGCGAGCCGCAGGGTTCCGCGGCGGTTGCCGGGGTTGATCGTGACGTCCCACCGCCCCGTCACCGGATCGGACGGCGCGCGCACGCCCTCGCGCCGCTTCGCGATCTCCTCGCGCAGGAACGCGGCCCGGCGGCCGTGGGACCCGAGGGAGTCGGCGATCACCCGGCGGCGTTCCTGCTGGACGAGCGCCCGCACGCGGGCATCCTCGATCGCGTCCGCCGCGGCCTCGAGCACCGCGCGGTCCGGGTTGCCGTCGCGCAGAAGGCGGGAGAGGCGCCCGACGGCGGTCGTGACGTCCGATTCGGCCCGGACGAGGCGCTCCGTCGCGCGCTCGAACTCCTCGGCGTCCTCAGCCGCGCCCTTCCTCTCCGCCTCGAGGGAGAGGAGAAGGAAGTCGAGGAGGACGTCGCCCGTGCGCGACGGGGGCGCGGGAGCCGCGGACGCGAGCATCGCGAACGACATCGCGGCAACCAGGGCTCGGCGCAATCCCCTCCCGACCATCCTGCCGACTATACGGAATTCCGACCCCCCGCATCGCGAATGCAGGGGAATCCGGTCAGTGGTCTCGTCCGGTCCCGCCGATGCGGCGCTTGACCATGGCCCGATCCAGGGCCTTTTCGACCTCGGTCGCGACCTCGCCTTCGGGCAGGCCGTTGATCTGGGCGATCTCCGAGACGATCAGGTAGCGCGCGCGCTCGTACATCTTCTTCTCGCGGAACGAGAGCGCCTTCTGCTTCTGGACCCAGCTGAGGTTCTTGAGCACGTCGGCGATGTCCGTGAGCGCTCCCGAGCGCATCTTGTCGAGGTTCTGCTTGTAACGGCCCTTCCAGTCGCCCGTCGGCGGCAGGATGCCGTTCTCGAGGACCCGGAAGACCCCGCCGACGTCCTTGCGGCGCGTGAGCGGGCGCAGGCCGATCCGGTCGGAGTTCCCGACGGGAACCATGACGCGCGAGTTGTTGCCCAGCAGGCGGAGCTGGTAGCAAGGCGCGGGCGAACCTTCCATGAGCGATTCCTGGATGGTCTCCACCACGCCGACACCGTGGTTCGGGTAGACGAGCTTATCGCCGATCTTGAACGCCACGGTGAACTCCTCCTTGGAAAGGGGAAAGAGAGACTACTCTCCCCCCCACCAGCAGGTCAACGAGTATGACAGGCATTCGCACTTCTGGCGTGTGTTGAACGATTTAGGAGCGCCACCGCGCCTGCGTCGCGCTCGCAGGGGCGCGTCGACGCGCCAAACCGCGCGATAGACTCCCTCCATGCCAGATCAACCGGTCGTTCCGTCGCCCGTGGCCGAGGTCCGCGTCGCTCTCGCCGGCACTCCGGATGCCAGCCGCACGGTCGAGCCCGACGAGGTGATGGCCCGAAACATCGCCGGAGTCCGGGTCGAGCGGCTGGCCGGCTATCACGACAACCGCGGCTCGCTCGTCCCCTTCATGGACTTCTCGAAGCCGTTCTGGAGCGAGCCGATCGTCCACGCGTACGAGTTCACGCTCCGCCCCGGACGCATCAAGGGCTGGGGCATGCACCGCCGCCAGGCTGACCGCTACTTCGTCCAGACGGGAGACCTGCGCATCGTCCTGTACGACGGGCGGGAGGGGTCCGCGACGCAGGGGAACTTCTGCCAGTTCTGGTTCGCCGGGAACGGCTGGCTGCTCCTCTACATCCCGCAGGGCGTGTGGCACGCGACCCAGAACTGGGGCACGACGCTCGGCCGCATCGTGAATTTCGGCACCGCACGATTCGACACTGCCGACCCGGACAAGGCCCGGATCGACCCCCACTCGTCCGTCATTCCGTTCGACTGGGCGCTGCGCGACGGCTGAAAACGGACGCGAGGGCGCGAAGAGGCCTCAGAACAGGCAGGAGACGCAGGTAGAGGCGCCACCAGAGGAGTCCTTCGGATCGCGCCCCGCGCCGCCGCGCGTCCTCGGCCGAAGGGCGGCCACGGCCGCTTCGGCCCGTCGGCCCTCTAGCGTCTCCCGGCACGCGTCACGCGCGGCCAGGACGCGGCCCACTCCCTTGACCGCGGGTCCTGCCGAGGGGCGCCGCTCCTCGCCGCCACTCCCTCTTCCTCCTTCAGGAGATCTCCTCCCGCGCCTAGGCAAGGCCACGCTCGCGGCGGGCCGTTCCTCCGCGCCCGCCGCGCCCGGTCGATGGACTCCGGCGATCCCCTTCCCAGGGCTCGTACCTCGAGAGCGTCTCCTTCCATTTCTCGACGAAACGCCGAACGGTTCCGGCCCGAGACCCACTCCCGGAAGTCGCGGCGCGAGCTCGCGCCGCGGCGATGGCGGTTTCGCGCCAGGGCGCGAAAAGGACGGACCATCCGGCCGCCGCAGGGACATCGCGAAGTCCGCGTCGACGAAATACGCAGGAAAATAACGCGGGTCGAGTCCCCCCGCCCCGTCCCACGCGGCCGCCCGGACGAGGAGCGCGTTCGAGGCGCAGAAGTCCGCGGGACGCGCGCCCCCGAACGCCTCCCGGCGGGAGGAGGCCCGGCCCACGGAGGGCGCGCGCCGCCCGGAACAGGGACGACGCCCGCGGACTGGGGCGTGCCGTCCGGGAACAGGACGAGGCCGCCGAACGCCCCGGCCTCGGGATGGGCCTCGGCCGCCGCGACGAGCGCCTCGAGCCAGCCCGCGTCGATCTCGGAGTCGTCGTGCAGGAGCGCAAGGAACTCGCCGCGCGCACGCCGCCGTCCGCGGTTCGCGGCGCGCGCGAGCCCGAGCCGGACGGACGACGACACGACGAGCGCCCCCGGCGCGGACCTCTCGATGCGCGCGGCCGCGCCCTCCGGCGCGCCGTCGAGGACGACGATCGTCTCCGTCGGAATCGAGGCGGGCAGGTGCCGCTCGAGCGAGCGCAGGCACGCGACGAGAAGCTCCGGCTTCGCGGCCGACGGGATCACGATCGACACGCGCGGCGCGTCGGAACGCGGGATGCGGATGACGTCTGGCACGGGCGGCCACGATGAGGGGGGGGGGCGGGGGGGGGGGGGAGGGGGGGGGGGGGGGGGGGGAGGGGGGGGGGGGGGGGGTGGGGGCGGGGGGGGGGGGGGGGCCCCGGGGGGGGGGGGGGGGGGCGGGGGGGGGGCGGCGCGGCGGTCGGGGGCGGGGCGGGCCTTCCGCCGCTGCGCTTGATATCGTTGGGCGCCATACACCATGGGGAAAGTGTCGTTCGAACGCGTCGTCTTTGGTCCGCTCGATCGCCTCGCGGACGCGCTTCATCCGTATCGCTGGCACTTTGTCCTCGTCGCGCTGTCCGCTACCGCCGCCTTCCTCGCGCTCGCGTATGCGGCGGAGGAGTACGGGCCCGAGCAATCGTCGCGCGTCCTGAAGTACGCGGCTCCGATCCTGGCGCACCTCGTGGCCTGGGGATGGGGAGCTCGCTTCCTCGTCGCGTGGTATGGGACGCGCCCGCGCGGGCCACGATTCCTGCGTCGCATCCCGCCGGAGCTTCTCGATCCCTTCGCTCCCGTCAAGCGCGTCTGGCACCTCTTCGTTCTCCTGACCTTCCTGCTTGTCCCGGTCCTCGTCTGGTTCGCGTGGTACGTGGTTTATGTGCGCTAGTCACCGCGCTGCGCCGCGCCGGACAGGTTCGAAACCTATCCCTTATGAAATAAGGCAGAATGCTCTCCTGTCCTTATTTTATTCGGAATCAGTGACTTAGGGGCACCGCCTCATATCGGAATCTTCAGGTGGTGCCGGAGGAGGGATTCGAACCCTCACGGCCTTGTGGGCCGGGGGATTTTGAGTCCCCTGCGTCTGCCATTCCGCCACTCCGGCAGGCCTTCGCAAACCCGATTCTACGGTCCCGTCACTCCCACTCGAAGCGCACGTTGCGATTGAGGTGCGCGAAGGCGCTCCCCGCGATCGTGCCGAGCACGTTCCAGAACACGTCGTTGATGTCCGCGGCGCGCGTCGGGAGGAAGAGCTGGACGCTCTCGATGCCGAGCGAGAAAAGGACGCCCACGAGGATGACGTCCACGTGGTTGCGCGCCGGCGTGCGGCCCGGTCCGTCGAGGAACTTCCAGAGCAGGAACGCCCAGAGCGCGAACATCGCGAGGTTTCCGACGATTCCGACGACGGCGTAGACGAACGCGTTCGAGAAGGCCCCGCCGTGGCCGGCGCGCACGAGGATGCGCGCGATGTCCTCGAACGGCGCGAGGTTCGTCCTCACGCCGCTCCCGCCCTTCAGGAGCAGCGTGACCGCGAGGAGCACGGCGGAATAGACGACGAGGAAGAGCCCTTCGGTCTTCTTTCCGATCCTCACGACGCGCACGTCAGGCGCTCCCGAGCCGGAACAGGGTGCGGAGGTCGCCCACGACGTCCCCGCGCACGTTGAGAACCGGCTTGAACGCGAGCCTCCTGAGGCGCGCGAGGCGCGCTCCCTTCGCGATCCCCAGCGCGGCGAGGACCTCGACGGTGACGGCGTCGCGCCCCCGCTCGGCGCCGTCCGCGATCTTCACGGCGATCCCGACGGCCTTCCCGCCACGCCGCGCGAGGGCCGCGGGCACGCCGACGGCGTAGACGCCTTCGGCGCCCTCCTTCGCGACGAGAGCGCCGCCGAACTCGCGCATGAGATCCGTCGTGAAGCGGCCGGTTCCGGCCACCATCCCGGGCGCCGCCGCCATCGCTCCCGCGATCCGGCGGCGCGCCGACGCTTGCGCCGGGCTCTCGCCGCGCGGCCCGTCTCCGACGAGGCGGGCGTAGGCGCGCGCGAGCGAGGCGAGCGGCACCCGGAAGACGGGCACCGAGCAGCCGTCGACGGCGCGCGCGATCCGCGCGGCGGGAACGCCCGTCATGCGGGCGACCGAGGCGAGGATCCGTCTCTGAAGCGGGTGCCCCTTCCTCCAGTACGCGGCGGAATCGAGGCCCATCAGGCGGCACGCGAGGAGCATGGCGGCGTGCTTGCCCGAGCAGTTGTTGTGGAGGGGCGTCGGGCTCTCTCCGGCCGCCCACACGGCGCGGGCCGACGGCTCGTGCATGGGCGGATGCGCGCCGCAATGCAGGTCGCTCTCCGTAAAGCCGCCCTTCGCGAGCATTGCGGCGGCGAGGCGCGTGTGGGCGGGCTCCCCGGAGTGCGACGCGGCTGCGAGCGCGATCTCTTCGGTCGAGAGGGCGAAGCGCTCTTCCCCGCCCGCGGCGAGGAACGGGGCGAGCTGAAACGGCTTGGCCGAGGAGCGCAGCCACACGGCCTGGCGCGGGTCGCCGAGAGAGGCGAGGAGCGTTCCGTCCTCCGAAACGACGGCGATGGAGCCGCGGTGCACGGATTCGACGCGTCCGCCGCGCGTCACGGCGACGGCCGGCACGCTTCGAGGGACGCCGCGCGCTCCGCGTTCCGCCATTTGGCGCGCGAGATTACCCGAATTCGTTGACGCGACGCGCGGCAGCCAAGACAATGTGTCGTGCCGCTCCCCGCGCCGCCTCCGACCCGCTCGACCGCCGTTCCGGCGCACGAAGGGTTCTTCGTGTCCGAGTTCCTCGGCGAGACCGTGCGCGACGTGGCGCGCCAGCCCGTCGGCAAGATCCGCGACCTCGCGGTCTCGACCGGCGTCCGGTCGCCGTTCCCGAAGATCACGGGCCTCCTCCTCCGCGACCGTTTCGACACGTTCGTCCTCCCGTGGGAGGACGTCGCGATCTTCCAGCGCGGGACCGTGCGCACGCGGCTCATGAAGGACGACCTTCTGCACCGGCCGCCCAGCGAGGACGAGATCTTTCTCGCCCGCCACCTCCTCGACAAGCAGATCGTCGACATCAACGGCGTGAAGGTCGTGCGGGTGAACGACCTCAAGCTCGACGTCGTGTCCGGCGACCTCGTCCTCACGGCGGCCGACGTCGGCGTGCGCGGCCTCGTGCGGCGCGTCTTCGGCGCGGGCATCACGCCGCGCGGCGGACGGCTCTCGGATCGCTCCCTCCCTTCGCGCCTCATCCCGTGGGACTCGATCCAGCCGCTCCATCCCCAGCTCGACCGCCTCGAGACGACGCTTCCCCAGGAGAGGCTCCAGCGCCTTCACCCGGCGGACATCGCCGACATCCTCAGCCAGGTCTCGGGGACGGAGCGCACCGGGATCTTCCGCAGGCTCGACGTCGAGACCGCCGCCGAGACGCTGCACGAGCTGGAGCCCGAGATGCAGGCCGAGATCCTCGAGGACCTGCCCGAGGAGCACGCCTCGGAGATCCTCGAGCAGATGCCCGCGGACGAGGCGGCCGACGTCCTCGGCGAGATCGAGGGCGAGCACGCGCGCGGCCTCGTCCAGCTGATGGAGAAGGAGGCCGCCGACGAGGTCACGGAGCTCCTCGTTCACGACGAGAACACGGCCGGCGGCCTCATGGGAACCGACTTCGTGACGTTTCCGCCGCATCTCAGCGTCAGGGAGACGCTCCTCAGGCTGCGCCCCATCGCACGCGACGCCGAGGTCCTGTTCTACTTCTACGTCGTCGACGAGCGCGAGATCCTCCTCGGCGCGCTTTCGGTCCGCGAGCTCCTCGCCGCGGACGACGACGTCACGCTCGAGAAGGTGATGACGACGCCCGTGAGGAGCGTGACGCCCGACGTCTCGGCCGACGACGTGGCCGAGACGATGTCGAAGTACGACCTTCTCGCGCTGCCCGTCACGGACCCCGAGGGCGTCCTGATGGGGATCATCACGATCGACGACGTGGTCGACCGCCTCCACGACATGCCGCGGCGCCACCGCCGGAGGCTGCGGTGATCGCCCCGGCCGCGGAATCGGCGCCGCGCCCGGAGGTCCGGAGCTGGCGCCGCCGCCTCACCGTCTTCCTCGCGATCCTCGGCCCCGGGTTCATCACCGCGAACGTCGACAACGACGCCGGCGGCATCGCGACATACTCGATCGCCGGCGCCCACTTCGGGTATTCGCTCCTCTGGACGCTCCTTCCGATCACGGTCGCCCTCATCGTCGTCCAGGAAATGTCCGCAAGGCTCGGCGCGATCACGGGCAAGGGCCTCGGCGAGCTCATCCGCGAGAACTACGGCCTGCGCACGACCTTCTACCTGATGGTCGCCCTCCTCGTCACGGACATCGGGAACACCGTCGCGGAGTTCGCGGGCTGGGCCGCGGCGCTCGAGATCTTCGGGATCCCGCGCTGGGTCTCCGTCCCGATCGGGGCCTTCGTCGTCTGGTGGCTCGTCGTGAAGGGCAATTACAAGACGGTCGAGAAGATCTTCCTGATCGCGTGCACCGTCTACCTCACGTACGTCGCCTCCGCGCTCTTTGCGAAGCCCGTCTGGACCGACGTTCTCAAGCAGACGTTCGAGCCGAAGATCGAGTCGAGCGCCGCATGGATCCTCATGATCATCGGCATCGTCGGGACGACGATCGCGCCCTGGATGCAGTTCTACCTGCAGTCCTCCATCGTCGAGAAGCGCATCGGGCCCGAGGAGTACCGGTACTCGCGCTGGGACGTCATCGTGGGCTGCGTCGTCGCGGCCGGCGTTGCGTTCTTCATCATCGTCGCCTGCGGCGCGACGCTCTTTCCGAAGGGAATCCGGATCGAAGGCGCCGAGCAGGCCGCGCTCGCGCTGAAGCCGCTCGCGGGCAAGTGGGCCGGCACCCTGTTCGCCTTCGGGCTCGCGAACGCTTCGCTCTTCGCGGCGTCGATCCTCCCCCTCGCCACGGCGTACTCCATCTGCGAGGCCCTCGGCTTCGAGGCCGGCGTCAACAAGTCGTGGGCCGAGGCGCCCCAGTTCAACACGCTCTACACGTCCATGATCGTGATCGGGGCGGGCGTCATCCTGATCCCCGGCGTCCCGCTCTTCCCCGTCCTCTTCCTGTCCCAGGTCCTGAACGGCCTGCTCCTCCCGTTCGTGCTCTTCTTCGTCGTCCTCCTCGTGAACCGGGTCGACCTGATGGGGACGTACGTGAACGGCCGCGTCTGGAACTGGATCGCGTGGGGGACCGTCGGCGTCATGGTCCTGCTGACGCTCGTCCTCCTCGTGGCGACGATCTGGCCCGGTTTGTTCCCCGCGGCGTAGCATCCCGGAACGGGGGTTGCTTAAGACTCCCGTGGGACGGCCTGCGTCTCCCCCGGCGGACGCTCCGGGGGCGCCGGCCGCCCGCAACATGTCGGTTTTTTCCAGGAGGTTCGACCATGCGATTCCGTCTTCTCGCCCTCGCCGGGTGTCTTGCAATCGCCGCGGCCGCGGGCACGGCCGCCGCACAGGACCGCAGCGGCACGTTCGAGATCTCGCCGTTCGGCGGCGGCTACTTCGGCGGGACCCTCTACGACTCGGGAAAAGGCACCGTGGACGTCGGCTCCGACTGGGCTTACGGCGGCCGCTTCGCTTACAACGTGAACCGCGTGTTCGGCATCGAGTTCGACTGGACGCACGCGGCGTCGGACCTCGAAGGCTACGGCCACTCGTCGTCCGGCAGGGTCGGGCGCCTCACTCAGGACGTCTACGAGGCGAACGCGATCTTCACTTGGGGTTCGCGCCGCGCGCTCGGGTACTTCGGGGTGGGAGGCGGAGTCGCCGTCCTCAAGACCGAGTTCAACAACTCGGCCTCCACGAGCGACACGCGGTTCACGGGCAACATGTCGCTCGGCTTCAAGGGCTTCGTGACGCCGCGCTTCGGCTTCCGGATCGACGGCCGGTGGCGCTTCACGGACACCCCGTACACGACGAACACCGGGACCACCTGCGACTACTACGGCTACTGCTACCACTACCACACGACGTGGTACTACAGCGGCGAGCTCACCGCCGGCCTGGTCTTCGCCTTCTAGAGCGCGCGGCCTTCGGGTGGCGCGACGTCGATCCGGCGCGCGCCGCCCTCCGCGAGGTCGATCCTCACGCGCCACGCGTCGAGGCCGGTGAGCGGCGGGCGCGGCCACTCGACGGCGAGGATCGCGCCGCCGCGCGCTTCGAGCCCGAGGTCCTCCAGGCCTCCACCCGCGCCGGGCAGCCGGTAGAGGTCGGCATGCACCAGGACCGGAGGCCTCCCGGCTGGGCCGTACTCGTGCACGAGCGCGAAGCTCGGCGAGGAGACCTCGTCGGGGTCGAGTCCGAGGCCCTCGGCGAGGCCCTTCACGAAGACCGTCTTTCCCGCACCGAGGTCCCCTGCGATCAGCACCGCGTCGCCCGGCTGGAGCCGCTTCGCGAGGTCCGCCCCGGCCCGGCGCGTTTCCTCTTCGCTCCCGCTCGGGATCGGCGTCATCCGCCCGCGGCCTCGCGCGCGAGCAGGAACGCGTCCGGCAGCGCCTCGACCACGTCGGAAGCCGTGACGGACTCCTCCCCCTTTGCCTCGCGCAGGAGGTCGCCGGCGGTCCCGTGCAGCCACGCCGCGGCACACGCCGCGTCCCACGCGGAAAGGCCGCGCGCGAGAAGGGCCCCGACCACGCCCGTGAGGACGTCGCCCGTGCCGCCCGAGGCGAGAGCGGCATTGCCCGCGAGAACGGGAGCCGCGCGGCCCGACGGGTCCGCGACGATCGGGCGGAAACCCTTCAGCACGACCACCGCGTCCGCCGCGCGGGCGATCCGCACCGCTGCCGCCTCGCGGTCGGCGTTGACGTCCTCGACGGGGATCCCGAGCAGGCGGCCCGCCTCGCCGGGATGAGGCGTGAGAACCGTCGGGACCCGGCGCCCGGCGAAAAACGCGGCGCCGCCCGCGAGGTTGAGGGCGTCGGCGTCGAACACCGCGGGGACCGGTTCGGCGACGGCCCGCGCGAGCGTCTCGCGCGCCGTCGATCCCTCGCCCCACCCCGGCCCGACGGCGATCGCGGAGTACCGCGCGAAGTCGGCATCTCCTCCGACCGACGTCGTCTCCGGCGTCAGCATGTGGAGGATCGCGCGCACGTCGTCGGGGACGGCCGCCGTCACGAGACCCGCTCCGGCTCGGTGAGCCGCGCGGCACGCGAGCGCGGGCGCGCCGGCCATCCCGCGGGAGCCGCCCACGACGAGAAGGCGCCCGTACGTGCCCTTGTGCGACTCGGCGGCCCGGCGCGGGAAGAGGGCGGCCACGTCGCGGACCGCGACGGCCTCGCGCACGGCGGGCTCGGCGGGCTCGACGAAGCCGAGATCCGCCACGGCGATGCGTCCGCAGCGCGCGGCCGGCCGGCGCTCCACGTGGCAGGGTTTCGGCCAGCCGAACGTCACGGTGAGATCGGCCCGCACGGACGGAACCCACGCATCGGCTTCGTCGGCCGAGAGGCCCGAAGGCAGGTCGATCGAAACGACGAAGGCGGGGCCCGACGAGGCGAGCGCGATCGCGCGCGCCGGCAGGCCGTCGGGCGCGACGCGGCGCTTGAGCCCCGTCCCGAACAGCGCGTCGACGACGAGCGTCGCGACCGCCAGCGGCTCGAGCTCGCGCGCGTCGTTCACCTCGCGGATCGCACCCCCGACCTGCTCGAGGCGGTGGTACGTCTTCCGCGCGTCCGGCGTGAGGTGCAGCGGGTTGCCGAGGAGAATCGTCTCGACGCTCGACGCGAGCCGGCCCGCCATGAGGAGGCGCGCGACCTCGAAGCCGTCTCCGCCGTTGTTGCCCGGGCCCGCGAGGACGACGACGCGCGCGGCGAGGGACGGGCGGCGCCCGAGGACGCCCGCGATCTCCCGCACGGCCGCGTTCGCGGCGCGCTTCATGAGGACGATCCCGGGCGTCCCGGCCGCGATCGTCCGCACGTCGAGGGCGCGCGACTCGTCGGCCGAGACGACTCTCACGGCCGCCCCGCGCCGCCGAGCAGACCGAGCGCCCGCCGCGTCGCCGGCGCGAGATTCGGGTCTGCCGAAAACCAGGGAGAAAGGGCCACGAGGTCCTTCAGTTCATCGACGTCCGGAACCGTCGCGAGGAGGGCCACGCGCGCCCCCTTCGCTTCCGCCGAGCGACGCGAGTCGTCGAGGGCGTGCGCCGTGGACCATCGCACTCCTTCGAAGAAATCCTTGAAGTCCCAGCTGCCCGCGAGGCCCACGAGAGAGTAGCCCCCGTCCGGCGCCGGCGCGAAGACGACGTCGGCTTTTTCCTCGAGCGCCGCGAACGCCGCCACGAGGTCGTCGCGTCCCAGCGTCGGCGCGTCGCTGCCCGCGATCACGACGTCGCGGCGCCCCTCCATGCGCGAGCGCACGACGGCCCGCGCCATCCGCTCGCCGAGCGAGCCGTCCCCCTGCGGAAGCAGGTCCCATGGGCCACGAAACGTCCCGACGAGAAACGGGCCGGGCTCGAACTCGGCGTGCGCGAGGACCGAGTCCCAGCGCGCCGGGTCGGGCAGCGCCGCGGCGAGGTCCTGCAGGAATGCCCCGTAGAGCGACGCCGCGGGCCCGGCGCCGATCTCGCGCGCGAGGCGCGTCTTGACCTGCCCCGCCACGGGCTCGCGGGCGAAGAGGATGACGCGCCGGACGGGTCCGATCATTGCGTCACGGCTTGGCCGGGCGCTCCCCCGCGAACGCCGAGACGAAAATCGCCTTCTGCAGGTAGCTCGTCGTGTTCGTGATGTCGTCGCGGATCGCGAGCGAGAGCTTCTGGCCGCCCGGGATCATCACGAGCTTCACGTCGTAGAGAAAGTCACGCTTGCTCTGGGCAGCGAGCGTCTTCGCGTCGAGCTCCACCATCACGGGCTGGGAGGTGAGCTCCGACTGCTTGCCCTCGGAGTCCACCACGACGAAGTAGAAGACGAGCCGGCCGCGAGCCTTGGCCCCCTCGGGCAGCATCGCGATGCGCGAGAACGGCACCTTGATCAGAATCGGGACGATGAAGTTGCCGCGGTCCGGGACGGGATCGCCCACGGTCAGGGCCGCGCCGAGCGGATTGTCGTCGCGGGAGAAGAAGAGGGCCGACGTGACGGCCTCGCGGACCTTCGTGTCGAAGCCCTTCTCGACGTAGCTCCGGCGGGCGAGGATCGTCAGGCCCTTCTTGGCCTTCAGCTTCACGTCGACCTTGTGCGGCCGGTCCAGGCCCGAGCGCACGCTGCGGTACCCGAGAGAGTAGTAGGACGTGTAGTCCTTCTCCATGTCCTTGAGAGCGATCAGCACGTCGTTGCGGTTGATGATCGCGCGCCCGCCCGTCTCCTCGGCCATCAGGAGAAGCATGTTCTGGAGGTTGTTTTTCTCGATGAAGGTGTCGATCCTCTGGGACGTCGTCCGATTCTCGGCCGTCACGTTCGAGTCGACCGAGAGCCCCGCGGCGTCGATCGCGTACATCGAGACGCCCGCGGAGTTCGCGGCCTGGATGATCCCGAGGTAGCTCGTGGTCTTGTCGAACTCGAACTGTCCCATCGAGTAGGACGTCGAGTTCGGATACCGGGCCTGGACGTAGGACCACAGCTCGAGGCCGGGCGACTGTGGCAGCCCGCCCGACACGTGGACGAGGATCTTGCGGCCCTCCACACCCGAGAGCTGATTGATCGTGGTCTTCATCGCGTCGAACGTGAACTTGAGGTCGTTCTCGAGCGACTGCACGTACTGACGCACGCGCCCGACGGCCTGGTCGGCCGTGGTCGAGTCGTCGATCGCCTTGATGATGTCGCGGCGCTCGGAGTCGGTCTGCGACCCGAGGGCCGACTCCTCCTCGATCTGCTTGAGGATGTCCGAGAGGTCGCGTCCGTCGTTCGTGAACTTCCGCCGGACCTTGAGCGTCCGGTTGAAGGTCACGATCATCCCTTCGACGTCGCCCTTGATGGCGTCGCGGACGAAGGTCTCGACGTTGCGCAGCACCCGGTTCCGGTCGAACGGCGTGATGTGGACGTTGTCGATGAAGATGACGATGCGCGTCTTGGGGGCGGGCAGCGGCGCCGCGACGGGGGTGGGCGCAGCCTCGGGCGCCGCCAGGGCCGCCGGCTCCTCGGGCGGGAGGAGGAAACGGCCCTGCTCGATCGCCGTGAAATTCGAGACCGGCAGCTCGACCCCGTCCTCGACGACGATGAAATCCTCTTTCTTCAGGCCCGTGATCCGGTTGCCCTTGCCGTCGGTCACGACGACGTCGAGGTTCGTCACCGAGACGCCCTCCCGGGCGATGAACGGCGCCGAGCCGGCGCCCGGTTTTTCCTGGGCGGCGAGGCGCGGCGCCGCGGCCCAGCCGGCAAGGACGGCGGCAAGGACGGCGAGGGCGGACGCAGGAGGAGCAGTTCGCATCATTTTCGGGATTGTACGGCCCGCATAGAATGCGCCTCCCGATGACGCTCCACGTGCGCCGGCACCTCACGGCCGGCATCCTCCTGATCGTCCCCATCGCCGCGACGGCCGCCGTCCTCCGGGTCCTGTTCGGCTTCTTCGACGACTGGATGCAGCCGCTCGCGCGGGAGATCTTCGGGCGCCCGATCCCGGGCCTGGGACTCCTTCTCACCGTCCTTCTCGTGTGGATTGCGGGCGTTTTGTCGACGAACTTCGCCGGGAAGAAACTCCTTGAACTTTTCGACCGCCTCTTGGAAAATCTCCCCCTCGTCAGGACGGTCTACACGGCCTCGAAGCAGCTCGTGGATGCCTTCTCGCCGGGCGGGCGCCGCGCATTCCGCAAAGTGGTGCTTGTCGAATTTCCGAAGAAGGGAACCTTCGCGTTGGGTTTCGTCACAGGCGACGGTCTCGCCCCCCTCCCGGGCGACATGATTTCCATCTACGTGCCGACGGCTCTGAACCCGACGAGCGGATTTCTGGTGTTTGCCCGGGAAAGCGATATTCTCGACCCTCGCCTCTCGGTGGAAGAGGGGATCAAGCTCGTCGTTTCGGGCGGCGTGGTGAGGCCGCCCGGGAACTGACGACGCGCGGGCCGGGTCCAACTCGGGGCCGGCACGGGCGGCTCGGTGTTTTGGAAAGGAGTGAACGGGTCATGACGACGAATCGGACCGGCGGAAGGAAGGGGCAGCGGCTCGCAGCGGCGGCGCTCGTCCTCCTCTCTTTCGCGGCGGCCGGCTGCGACAAGTTCAAGAGCAAGCAGCTCATTCGGGAAGGGAACGCGTACTTCAAGGAGCAGCTCTACGAGGACGCCCTGAAGAAGTACGAGCAGGCCCAGGCCCTCGACCCCGGCGAAGTGCGCCTCGACAAGTTCGTGGCGATGGGGAACATGGCCCTCTACAACCCGGGCTCGACGCATCCCAAGGACGTCGCGGCCCTCACGAAGTCGATCGAGCACTTCAAGAAGTACCTCGCGGCGCGCCCCGACGACGACAAGGCCGCGAAGTTCCTCGTCACGACGTACATGAACGCCCAGAAGTACGACGAGGCGATCGGGTACTTCAAGGACTTCATCGCGAGCCACCCGAAGGACGCTCAGGCCGTCCAGACCGTCGCGATGCTCTACGCGAAGAAGGGCGACTACGAGAACTCGATCGACTGGCAGAAGAAGCGCGCAGTCCTCGAGCCGACGAACGCCGACGTCTTCTACACGATGGGCGTCACGGCGTGGCAGAAATCCTACGACTCTCCGGGTAACGACGTCTCCCCCGAGCACGGCCTCACGCCGGAGAAGCGCAAGGAAATCCTCGACTTCGGCATGGGCTCGCTGGACAAGGCGATCGAGCTCAACCCCGACTACTTCGAGGCGATGCTTTACAAGAACCTGGTCTATCGCCAGTACGCCCGGATCGAGGGCGACCCGGCCAAGGTCGCCGAGCTCACGGCGAAGGCCACCGAGTGGCAGACGAAGGCGCTCGAAATCCGCAAGAAGGTCCAGGACAAGCTGAAGCTCGAGCAGGCGAACAAAAACCCGCTCGAGGCGATGTAGGGACACCGGAGGACGAATGTTCGAAACTGCCCTCATCGAATCCCGGAAGCAGCCCGGCGGCTCGAAGCGCTGGTACACGCTCCCGCTCTCGATCCTGATCCACGTGGTCGTCATCGGGTCGGCCGTCGGACTCTCGATGTGGTACATCGAGGAGATCCCGGAGCCGCCGATCCCCGTGCAGTTCTACTCCCAGGCCGCTCCGCCCCCGCCTCCCCCGCCGCCGCCCCCGAAGGCTGCGCCGGCGAAGCAGCAGGCCAAGGTGGAGCCGACGAAGCCGACCTCGGTCATGTCCCCGGTGGTCGTGCCCGACACCCTTCCCCCTCCGACGTCCGCGCCTGAGCCCGCCGATGCCGGCGTCGAGGGCGGCGTCGAAGGCGGCGTCGAAGGCGGCGTCGCGGGCGGCGTGATGGGCGGCGTCCTCGGCGGCGTCAAGGGCGGCGTCATCGGCGGCAACGTCGAAGAGCCCCTGCGCGTCGGCGGCGAGGTCAAGGAACCGGTCGAGATCAACCGCGTCAAGCCGCAGTACCCCGAGGCGGCCCGCAAGGCGCGCATGCAGGGCGTCTGCATCCTCGAGGCCATCATCACGAAGACGGGAGACGTCGAGTCCGTGCGCGTTCTGCGCGGCCTCAACCCGCTTCTCGACAACGCCGCGATTCGCGCGGTCCAGCAATGGAAGTACAAGCCGGCGACCTTCAACGGGCGCCCGGTCCCGGTCTACCTGACGGTCACGGTCACGTTCACGCTCCAGTGACCGCCACACGAATGACAGAACACCACGACGTAGAATCAAATTCGGCGAAACGTTAAGGAGGACGAATCACATGGACATGAGCATGATGGGCCTTTGGAACTCGATGGGGCCCATGGCGAAGGGCGTCTTCATCCTGCTCTGCATTCTTTCGGTCTACTCTCTCGCGGTCTCGGTCGAGAGGTGGATGACGTTCCAGAAGGCGAAGCAGCAGTCGGTCAAGTTCGCCCTCGAGGTCGGCCAGCTCCTCAAGCAGGACAAGCTGAAGGAAGCCATCGACCTCGCGAAGAAGTACAAGAACAGCCACGTCGCGAAGGTCGTCTCGGCGGGACTCCTTGAGTTCGCTTACGAGGCCCACGGAGCCGCGGCGGCAGGTCACGACAGCGTCGCGGCCGCCGAGCGCGCGATCGAGCGGGCCACGATGATGACGACGGCCGACATGAAGAAGGGCCTCGGCGGCCTCGCGACGATCGCGACGACCGCGCCGTTCATCGGCCTCTTCGGCACCGTCATCGGCATCATCAACGCGTTCCGCGGCATGGCGCAGTCCGGCGCCGGCGGCCTCGGCTCGGTGTCCGCGGGTATTTCCGAGGCCCTCGTCACGACGGCGCTCGGACTCTTCGTCGCCATCCCGGCCGTGTGGCTCTACAACCTCTTCCTCAACAAGATCGAGCGCTTCCAGGTGGAAATGTCGAACTCGGCCTCCGAGCTCGTCGACTACTTCATGAAGCGCCAGGCCGCGAAGGCCGCCTGAGGAATTCCGGGTCCGTCCACAGGAAACGAAGGAGCGAGTTCGATGGGAATGGATAGCTTCGGCGGCCGACAGGACATGAAGAGCGACATCAATGTGACGCCGCTCGTCGACGTGTGCCTCGTGCTCCTCATCATCTTCATGGTCGTCACGCCGATGCTGCAGAAGGGCAAGCCCGTCATGCTTCCGCAGACGGAGCGCCCGGACAAGAAGCCGGAATCCGACAAGGAGCTCCTGATCTCCATCCAGGCGGACAAGACCATCTTCATCGACACGAAGTGGTTCCCCGACAAGGATTTCGCAGCCAAGATGAAGGAGATCGGGGAGCGTTCCGCGAACAAGGACGTGCTCGTCAAGGCCGACCAGCGCCTGACCTACGGCGACGTGAAGAACGTCATGCGCATGATCAAGGACGGCGGATTCGAGCGCGTCGGACTCATCACCGAGAAGAAGGGCGATAAGTAAGGAGTCAACCCATGAGCATGGGAGTCGGAAGCGGGGACGGCCCGAAGTCGGAGATCAACGTCACTCCGCTCGTCGACGTCGTTCTCGTCCTCCTGATCATTTTCATGGTCGTCCAGCCGCTCCTCCAGCGCGGCTACGACGTCCAGGTTCCACCGAACGCGCCGGCGACGCCTCCGAACACGCCGCCGCCGACGGACCAGATCATCGTGTCGATCACGGCGAACAAGGAGTACTACCTCAACAAGGAGAAGGTCGAAGCCGCGAACATCGCGGTCCGTCTCCAGGAGGTCCTCCGGAACCGCGCGTCGAAGATCGTCTTCTTCTCAGCCGAGGACACCGTCAAGTACGCGGACGTGATGACCCTCATGGACATCGTCCGCAACTCCGGGTCCGGCGACAAGAAGGTCAACATCGGCATCGTGATGGACTGGGTGAACCCCGCCGCGTCCGCGACGCCGTGACGCGTACGACCCCGCAAGGACCGCTCCCGCTCGCGTCCCCGGCTCACCCCCGGGGACGTTGTTCGTTTGCCCGCTGCAAGAAAGGATTTGAACCGATGACCACCTCCACCCGCCTGGTCCGCACGGCACGCGCCGCATGGGGGCGCGCCGCCGCGTTTCTGCTCGCTCTGGGCGTGCTCCTCGCCGACGGCGTCGCGCGCGCCGACGAGTCGGAGCTCCTGCTTCCCGACCTGGGCTCGGTGACCTTCCTCGGGATGAACGGCCGCACGCTCCTCATGGGCGGCATCCTCGTGTGCCTCGCCGGTCTCGTCTTCGGCCTCGTCATGTACGGGAAGCTCAAGAACCTCCCCGTCCACAAGTCGATGCTCGAGGTCTCGGAGCTCATCTACGAGACGTGCAAGACCTACCTCGTCACGCAGGGCAAGTTCATCCTGGTCCTCGAGGTCTTCATCGGGACGATCATCGCCGTCTACTACGGCGTGCTCCGCCACATGGAGCTCTACAAGGTCGTCGTCATCCTCGCCGCCAGCCTCGTCGGCATCGCGGGGAGCTACGGCGTGGCGTGGTTCGGCATCCGGATCAACACGTTCGCGAACTCGCGGACCGCGTTCGCGAGCCTCAGGGGAAAGCCCTTCCCCTGCTACGCGATCCCCCTCGCGGCGGGCATGTCGATCGGCACGATGCTCATCTCGACCGAGCTCATCCTCATGCTCGGGATCCTCCTCTTCATCCCGGGCCATCTCGCGGGCCCCTGCTTCATCGGGTTCGCCATCGGCGAGTCCCTCGGCGCCTCGGCCCTCCGCATCGCGGGCGGCATCTTCACGAAGATCGCCGACATCGGCTCGGACCTCATGAAGATCGTCTTCAAGATCAAGGAAGACGACGCGCGCAACCCCGGCGTCATCGCCGACTGCACGGGCGACAACGCGGGCGACTCCGTCGGGCCGACGGCCGACGGCTTCGAGACGTACGGCGTGACCGGCGTCGCGCTCATCTCCTTCATCCTCCTCGCCGTTCCGGACGCGCCGACGCAGGTCAAGCTCCTCGTCTGGCTCTTCGCGATGCGCATCATGATGATCGTCGCGAGCGTCTGCTCCTACTGGATCAACGACGCGATCGCACGGGCGAAGTACGCGAACGCCGACAAGATGGACTTCGAGGCGCCCCTGACCTCGCTCGTCTGGATCACGTCGATCGTCTCGGTCGTCATCACGTTCGTCGTCTCGTACCTCCTGATCCCGGAGCTGGGCGACGGGACACTCTGGTGGAAGCTCGGCGCGATCATCACGTGCGGCACGCTCGCCGGCGCGATCATCCCGGAGCTCGTCAAGGTGTTCACGTCCACGAAGTCGGGGCACGTGAAGGAGGTCGTCACGGCCTCGCGTGAGGGCGGCGCCTCCCTGAACGTCCTCGCCGGCCTCACGGCCGGAAACTTCTCGGCCTACTGGATGGGCCTCGCGATCGCGGTCCTCATGGGCATCGGCTACGCGATCTCCACGGCCTTCCCGGCGGGGATCATGCTCGCGCCGGCCACGTTCGCCTTCGGCCTGGTCGCGTTCGGCTTCCTCGGCATGGGCCCCGTGACGATCGCGGTCGACTCCTACGGCCCCGTCACGGACAACGCCCAGTCGGTCTACGAACTCTCCGTCATCGAGAACATCCCGAACGTCAAGGCCGAGGTCAAGCGCGACTTCGGCTTCGACCTCAGCTTCGACAAGGCAAAGCACTTCCTCGAGGAGAACGACGGCGCCGGCAACACGTTCAAGGCCACGGCCAAGCCCGTCCTGATCGGCACGGCCGTCGTCGGCGCCACCACGATGATCTTCTCGATCATCATGCTCCTCACCCACGGCCTCAAGAGCGACCTCGACAAGCTCTCGATCCTGCACTCGCCGTTCCTTCTCGGCCTCGTCATGGGAGGCGCGGTCATCTACTGGTTCACGGGCGCGTCCACGCAGGCCGTCTCGACCGGCGCCTACCGCGCCGTCGAGTTCATCAAGAAGAACATCAAGCTCGACGCCTCCGTCGAGAAGGCCTCCGTCGAGGACAGCAAGGCCGTCGTCGCCATCTGCACGAAGTACGCGCAGAAGGGCATGTTCAACATCTTCCTGACGATCTTCTTCTCGACGCTCGCCTTCGCGTGCCTCGAGCCGTTCTTCTTCATCGGCTACCTCATCTCGATCGCGCTCTTCGGCCTCTACCAGGCGATCTTCATGGCGAACGCCGGCGGCGCCTGGGACAACGCGAAGAAGCTCGTCGAGGTCGACCTGAAGGAAAAGGGCACCGAGCTGCACGCGGCGACCGTCGTCGGCGACACGGTCGGCGACCCCTTCAAGGACACGTCGTCCGTGGCCATGAACCCGGTCATCAAGTTCACGACGCTCTTCGGCCTCCTCGCCGTCGAGCTCGCAATCGGCCTTTCGCGCGGCACGAGCGCCACGCTCGCGGCGATCTTCTTCGCGGTCTCGCTCGTTTTCGTCTACCGATCCTTCTACGGGATGCGGATCGAGAGCTCGCCCGTCGCGTCCTGACGCTCCAAAACCTCCGTTCCGTCGAGGGCCGCCTTCGGGCGGCCCTTTTTCCTTCCGGGCTGGTTAGAATCCCCGCCAACCCAAGGAGGGTCGATGGGAACGATGACCAAGTCCGGCACGACGCAGCCGGCCTATCCACGGACGCTTCCCCGCCGGCTCGGGCTCCTGGACGCGACGACGATCGTCGCCGGCTCGATGATCGGCTCGGGCATCTTCATCACGTCCGCGGACATCTCCCGCCAGGTGCGGAGCGGGTCCCTCCTCGTCCTCGTGTGGGTCTTCACCGCCCTCGTCACCGTCGCCGGCGCCTGGAGCTACGGGAAGCTCGCGATGGCGTTCCCGAAGGCGGGCGGCCAGTACGTCTACCTCCGCGAGGCGTGGGGCGACCTCGGGGGGTTCCTGTTCGGCTGGGCCATGCTCCTCGTCATCCAGACGGGCACGATCGCCGCCGTGGCGGTCGCCTTCGCGAAGTACCTCGGCGTCCTGGTCCCGGCCGTCTCGAGCAAGCACGTGTTCTTCAAGGCCCGCTTCCTGAGCGTGACGCCCCTCGAGATCGTCGCGATCGCGCTCATCGTCCTCCTCACCTGGTGGAACACGACGAGCGTCGAGAACGGCGCCCGGCTCCAGAACGTATTCACGGCGGCGAAGGTCCTCTCCCTCGTCGGGCTCCTCGCCGTCTGCTTCACGGCCGGGAGCGGCCTCGCGACCACGAACTGGGCCTTCCCCGCGGCGGCCGACCTCAAGATGCCGCTGATCTGGGCGTTCGCCGTCGCGACGGTGGGCTCCCTCTTCTCCGCCGACGCATGGAACAACGTGACCTTCCTCGGCGAGGAGGTCCGCGACGCCGAGCGCAACGTGCCGCGCGCGCTCATCTACGGCACCGGCCTCGTGACGACGCTCTACGTTCTCGCGAACATCGGCTACCTGAACGCGCTCCCCCTTTCGGGAATCGCCTCGGCTCCCGAGGACCGCGTCGCGACGGCGGCCATCGGCGCCGTCACGGGCAGCGCCGAATCGGGAACCCCGGCGCTCATCATGGCGGTCGTCATCCTCGTGTCGACGTTCGGCTGCCTGAACGGACTCATCCTGTCGGGCTCGCGCGTCCTCTACGCCATGTCGCGCGACGGGCTCTTCCTGAAGTCGCTCGCCAGGGTCGCGCCCAGGACGATGATCCCGGTCAACGCGCTCGGCGCGCAGGCGCTCTGGGCTTCCCTCCTCTGCCTCTCGGGCAAGTACGGCGACCTCCTCGACTACGTCATCGCGACGGTCCTGATCTTCTACATCGCGACGATCGTCGGCCGCTGGAAGCTCGCCCGGGAAATGCCCGCGCTCGCGCCGAAGACGTGGGCCGACAGGGTCGTGCCGGCCCTCTACGTCGCCGCGACGCTCTACGTCACGATTGCCCTCGCGATCTACAAGCCGGCCTACACCGTGCCCGGCCTCGTGATCGTCGCCCTCGGCATCCCGGCGTTCTACTTCTTCAAGTCGCGGCAGACGCCGGCCCCGCAGGCCTAGACGAGGGCCGAGAAGACCTCGTTCGACAGCAGCACGCCTTTTCGCGTCAGGCGGACCCGGGGAGGGGAAGAGGTTTCTTCGAGTAATTCGGCCAAAAAAGCATCTTCGAGCCGCTGAGCCGAAGCGACGGGAAGCGTCCTTCGGATTTCTTTGAAGGTGGAAGAGGGGACGCCGCCCGCGAGGCGCAGGCGCAGCATCAGCCCCTCTTTCACTCTAAGAAAATCCGAATCTTCGGTCTCTTCGGACGTGGCGGTGGGCGATTTCCCCTCCCGGGTTCGCTTCAGATACTCGGCGAGCATTCCTGTATTTGCATAACGCTTTTTCCCGTCGAACGAGTGCGCGGCGACGCCGAAGCCGAGGACCGGGACGAGCGTCCAGTACTTGAGGTTGTGGCGGCTCTCGAAGCCTCTCTTCGCCCAGTTCGACAGCTCGTAGCGCGGGAGGCCGGCCCTCTCGAGCCTCTCGTCCACCTCCAGCCAGCGGTCGGCCATCTCGTCGTCGTCGGCGAAAATCTCAGGCTGCGCCTTCTTCAGCGCCACGAGCCGGGGCGCCTTCTCGATCTCCAGGATGTAGACGGAGAGGTGGGCGACGCCGGCCTCCAGGAGGCCGTCCAGGCTCGCCCGGAGACTTTCCCGGGTCTGTCCCGGGATGCCGATCATGAGGTCCGCGGAGACGTTCCCGAAGGCCGCCACGGCCTCCCGGACGGCCTTCCGGGCGGCCGACGCGTCGTGCCGGCGCTCCAGGGGGACGAGCTCGGCGTCGACGAGGGACTGGACGCCGACGGACAGGCGGTTGACGCCCAGGACCCGCAGCTCGGAGATCTTTCCCGGAGTCAGATCGTCTGGATTCGCCTCGGCCGTGATCTCGACGTCCGAAGAGAGACCGAAGACGTCTTTGAAGGTCCCGAGCAGGCGGCCGAGGCGGCGCGCGTCGACATACGATGGGGTTCCCCCTCCGAAATAGACGGTGTCGAAGCCCGTCAGGCCACCCGCCGCCTCTCCCCCCCTCGCGCGAACTTCCCTCTCCACACCTTCAAAGAAATCTTCTTCTTCTCTCTTTCCTTCCAAAGCTACAAAAGAACAGTACGTACAGCGGTGAGCGCAGAAGGGCACGTGGACGTACGCGCCGGGCGCGGACGTCGCACCCGGTGGGAGCCCGTCCGATTCCTGCGTCACGCGTTTTCGGCCAGGAGCTGCCTGAGGCGCTCGTCGCGCGCGGGGGCGTCCGCGTCGCCGAGCCGAGCCGCGAGCAGGCGCTCGACGTACTTGCCGAGGACGTCGACCTCGAGATTCACGCGGTCGCCCGCCCTGCGGTCGCCGAGCGTCGTCTGGGCGAACGTGTGCGGGATGACGGCGACGTCGAACGAGCCTTCGCCGAGCGCCGCGATCGTGAGCGAGATGCCGTCGACGGCAATGGAGCCTTTCTCGACCGCGTAGCGCGCAAGAGCAGGCGGGAGGCCGAACGTGAACGTCCACGAGTCGCCGGCCGTCACCACCGAGACCACTTCCGAGGTCCCGTCGACGTGCCCCGCGACCACGTGCCCGCCCAGGCGGTCCGTCGGCAGGAGGGCCCTCTCGAGGTTCACCCGCGCGCCCGGCGCGAGGCCGCCGAGCGTCGTGCGGGCCAGGGTCTCGGGTGACACGTCGAACGTGAGCGTCTTCGGGTCGAGCGGCGGGACCACCGTCAGGCACACGCCCGACACCGCGATGCTCTCGCCGAGCGCCGCATCCGCATACCCGGACGGCCGCTCGACGGAGAGGACCGCGCCGCCCGGGGACGTGCGGCGCGCGGTTACTTTCGCCGACGCGGAGACGAGGCCCGTGAACACGCCCCGATCCTACGCCACGGGCCGCCGGCGGGCCGACAGGCGGACGTCGCCGCCGATCCGCACGACCTCCAGGTCCGAAAGCGCGATCGCGTCGAGGATGGTCCAGGCGCCCTCACCGGCGACCGGGACGCGCGCGCCGACGCCGCCGAGGATCTTGGGGGCGATGTAGGCCGTCACGCGGTCCGCGAGACCCGCGGCAAGGAAGGACGCGGCGGTGACGCCGCCGCCCTCGACGAGAAGCGACCGAGCCTCGGCCGCGTAGAGGTCCGCGAGGAGCGCCGGGAGGTCGACGCCTCCGGACGGAGCCGGTTTCGAGACCACGTGGACGCCGCGGTCGCGGAAGGCCGCGAGGCGCGGGTCCCGCTCCGGAACGGCGGTTACGAGCCAGACTTCGCCGCCGGCCGCCGAGAAGACGCGAGCGGACGCCGAGACGCGGAGGGCGCCGTCGAGGACGAGCCTGCGGTGGGGCACGATCGCGGTGGACAGGGCGAGCCGCCGCGTCAGGAGCGGGTCGTCCGCCAGAACGGTGGACGCTCCGACGAGAATGGCGTCGTGCTCCTCCCGCAGGAGGAGCGCGTCGCGCCGGGCCGACTCGCCCGAGATCCACTGCGACTCGCCCGTCCGGGTGCCCGTCTTCCCGTCGAGGGACGCGGCCCACTTGAGGTGGACGAAAGGCCGGCGCTCGCGCGCGGACGTGAGGAACGGCTCGTTGACGCGTTCGGCCTCGGCGGCGAAAGCCCCGACGAGGACCTCGACGCCCTTGTCCCGGAGCCTCCGGACGCCGCGCCCCGAGATCCGCGGATCCGGATCCTCGACGGAGCAGACCACGCGCGCGATCCCCGCGGCGAGGATCGCCTCCGTGCACGGCGCGGTGCGGCCGAAGTGCGAGCAGGGCTCGAGATTCACGAGGAGCGTGGCGCCGCGCGCCTTCTCCCCCGCCATGGCGAGCGCGGTGGCCTCGGCGTGCGCGCCGCCGGCCCGCTCGTGCCAGCCCTCGCCGACCACGGTGCCGCCCGGGTCCACGATGACGCAGCCGACCCGCGGATTCGGGGACACGGAGAACCGCCCGCGGGCGGCGAGCTCGAGGACGCGCCTCCAGAGGAAGTCGAGACCGGTCGGGGAGGTCGGCGCCGAGTCAGTCATCGACGAGCGCGGACGCGAACGCGTCGGGATCGAAATCGAGGAGGTCGTCGGCCGTCTCGCCGACGCCGACGTACTTCACGGGCAGGCCGAGCTCCCGGACGATCGCGAGGATGACGCCGCCTTTGGCCGTCCCGTCCATCTTCGTGAGGACGAGGCCCGTCACGCCGGCCGACTTCGTGAACTCGCGGGCCTGGGAGATGCCGTTCATGCCCGTCACGGCGTCGAGGACGAGGAGGACCTCGTGGGGCGCACCGGGGACGAGGCGCGCCGCGACGCGCCGCATCTTCGAGAGCTCCTCCATGAGGTTGTGCTTCGTGTGGAGGCGCCCCGCCGTGTCGACGAAGAGGACGTCGGCCTTCTTGGCCACGGCCGCGGCGCACGCATCGTGGACGACGGCGGCCGGATCGGCGCCGGACTTGAGCTTCACGAGCGGGATGCCGATACGGTCGGCCCAGATCTGGAGCTGCTCGAGGGCGGCGGCGCGGAACGTGTCGGCGGCCGCGAGGATCACGGACTTCCCGTCCGCGACGGCGCGCGCGGCGAGCTTCGCCGCCGTCGTGGTCTTGCCGGTTCCGTTCACGCCGACCATGAAGACGACGTGCGGACTCCCGGCCGCGACCTCGGGCCCTGCGACGGTGAGGCGCCGCGCGATTTCGGCCTTGAGGACGCGGCGCACGACGTCGGCTTCGCCCGCGTCGCGGCGCCCGGCTTCCTCCCGGACGGCGGCGACCAGCTCGGCGGCCGTCGCCGGCCCGACGTCGGCCGACAGGAGAGCGTCCTCGAGGGCTTCCAGCGCCCGCGGGTCGGGCTCGAACTTCGCCTTGATCGCCCCGCCCACCTTCGCGATGAGCTCGGTGTGCGTCATGAACAGCCCGCGCTTCAGGCGGGCGAACACGGAGGGAGAGGGCTTTCCGGGGGTCTCGTCAGAGGCCATGGGCCCGCGAGACTAGCAGGCCGGAGGCGTCAGGAGACTTCGGAGGCGAGGCGCTCGCGGGCCGCGTCCATGCCGGCCTTCACGACCGACGGGCGGCCGTCCGGCGAGAGGACGACGAGCAGGAAAAAGCCGGCCTTCACGGGCGCGCTGAGGACTTTTCTTCCGTCGAATTCCAGCGCGAGCCCCGAGACCGGCCCGAGGCCCGCCCGGTCCGCGGCCCTTCCGAGCTCGGCCAGCCAGACCGATTGGTAAGCGCCCAGGACCTCGGTCGCGGCCTGGTCGCCCGCCCGCGCGATGACTTCGCCCTGAGGATCGAGAAACGCGGCGCCGAGGGCGCCCGGCGACTCGAGGATGCTCGACAGGATCGTTTCGAAACTCACGACTTCCCCTCCGACGGCCGGGGCTCGTTGTCGAGCCAGCGTTTCGCCTTACGGCCTTCATCGCTCTCGGGCGAAGCCTCCACCGCCCGCTGCATGAACTTGCGGGCGAGGTCCCGCCGGTCGCTCGCGAGCAGGCAGATCGCCGCCTGGTAGTTCGCCACGGGGTCCTTCGGCTCGTCCTTCAGGACGACGAGGAAGTCCTCGAGCGCGTTCGACGTCTGCTCGAGCTTCATCCGAGCGAGCCCGCGCGCGCGGTAGGCCCGGGTGTTGTCCGGCGAGTCCGCGATCGCGAGGGAATACTCGCGCTCGGCGTCGCGGTGCCGCCCCCGCTTGTCCTGGAGCAGGCCGAGGTTGTAGTGGGCGTTCACCTTCTCGGGAGTCGGGGGCCCGTCGAGGACGGCCTGGAAGTCGGTCTCCGCGTCGTCCCACTTGCCGGCCTGGAAGTACGCGACGCCGCGGTTGTTCCGGGCCTCCACGAAGGTGTCGTCGAGCGAGAGCGCATCCGAAAAGGACCGCAGGGCACCCGGATAGTCCTTCTTGTAGAGGAGCGCGAGGCCCATGGCATTCGGCACGTGCGGGTCCCGCGGCGCGCTCTGCCTCGCCCGCTGCAACAGCGCGATCGCCTCGTCCGCGCGCCCCTCGCGCAGCATCGTCAGGGCGCTGCGGTAGTCCACGAGGTCCGCGAGGACGGGATTCTCCTTGGGGGGCGCGGCCAGCTGCGGGGCGCAGCCGGAAGCCGCAAGGCTGGCGAGCAGGAGGACGGCCCCGGCCGAGGCCGCCCGACGGGCCGGAGGGCCGCCCGTCACGCGGACGCCTTCAGCGGGACTTCCTCGCCGAGGAACTCGAAGTCGCCCGAAGACCAGGCCTTGTCGAGGGCGGCGATCACGGCCGGGTCGAACGACTTTCCCGCGAAGGACTTGATCTGGCGAATGACGTAGTCGAGCGGCATGGCCTTCTGGTAGGGCCGCGTCGTCGTCATGGCGTCGAACGTGTCGGCGACCGCGACGACCCGGGCGACGAGCGGGATCCCCTCCCCCTTGAGGCCGTCCGGATATCCGCCGCCCGACCACTTCTCGTGGTGGTGCTTGATGCCCGGGATGACCTCCTTGAGCTGCGGGATCTGACCCATGATGAGCGCGCCCTTGATCGGGTGCGTCTTCATCACCTCGAACTCCTCGTTCGTGAGCGCCGTGGGCTTCCGGAGGATGCGGTCGTCGATCCCGATCTTGCCGACGTCGTGGAGGAGAGCCGAGATCCTCACGATCCGGACCTCCTCGGCCGAGAGACCCATGTTCTTCGCGAGGACGACGGCGTAGCGCGCGACGCGCTCGGAGTGACCCCGCGTGTACGGATCCTTCGCGTCGATCGCGGCCGCGAGCGTCCGGACCGAGTTCATGAACAGTTCCTGGTTCTCCTTCGCGGCGAGCTTGAGCTTCTCGATGGACTTCTCGAGGGAGTCCGACATCGAGTTGAACGTCTCCGAGAGCTCCGCGAGCTCGCGGACGCCGCGCACGGACACGCGCTGGCGGAAGTCGCCACCCGCGATCGACCGGACTTTTTCGACGAGCTCCTCGAGCGGGTGCGCGAGCATCCGGGCCGCGAAGAGCGCGACGAGCGCGGCGAACGCGAGAGAGAAGACGGCGAGAAGGAGCGACGCCTTCTGCGTCTGCGCGACGGACGCGTAGGCCTGCGCCTCGTCCTTTTCGACGACGACGCCCCAGTCGGGCGTCGACATGGCGGCGAGCGTTCCGAGAACGCGGCGGCCCCCGCGGGTGTAGGACTTCGTCATCCGGACCGGGTGCGCGATGAACTCGCTCACGAGGTCCATCTGGTGGATGTCCCGCGAGGGGAAAGCGGCCGGGTCGCTCGCGAGGATGAGAGTGCCCGAGCGGTCCACGACGTAGGCGAGGACGCCCGTGGACCTCCCCTCCTCCTCGAGCTTCGCCCGCAGCGGCGCGAGGGAAAGCAGCGCCTCGACGGCCCCGATCGGCTCCTGTCCGTCGGCCGGGCGGACCGGCACCGCGAGGACGATGCCGCCCTCGGGAAGCACGCCCGTGAACAGAGGCTCGCCGACGTACGTTTCGCCCCGGACCGCGGCGGCATAGGCCTGGCGGAGGGCGCGCTGGATGTCGAGGTCGAGAGAGCGGGACTCGGCGACTGCGCCGACGCCGTCACGGTCGAGGGCCCTGAGGACGAGGAAGCTCGCGTCCGCGTCCGCGTACTCGCGCAGAAGCTCCTTCTTCGACAGGTAGTAGAAGGGGTCCGGCGACATCGAGCTCGCGAGCCGCAGGCCGTCGGCGATCTTGCGCAGCTGCGCCTGGGCGTTCGTTATGGCCGTCTCGAACTTCTCCGCGAGGCCCACGGAGCTGTTCTTCAGGTACTTCTTTTCCGCCGTTTCGAGCGCGTCACGGTTGATCCGCGTCACGTTCAGCGTCAGAAGGACGAGCGGGACGATGGACACCACGACGAGCGCGGCGAGCAAAGCCGTCACGATCCGCAGCCGCGGAACCCGCGATACACCCATCCAGAATCAATTGTACCGCGCCAGGGCCTCCTCGAGAGCGGCGGCCACGTCGGCCCGGGCGGCCCTTACGAGGCGGACGGAGCCCGGCCGCTCGAGCAGGACGACGACGAGCCCGCGCCGGTCGGCCTTCTTGTCCGCGCCCAGCAGCCGCGGCGCCGCGCGCACCTCTGCGGGACGCGGACGGGGCGGCCGCGCGAGGGCGAGGACGCGCGCCGCGAGGGCGTCCGCGGCGGCGGGCGCGAGGCCCGCGCGCGCGACGGAGAGGCGAAGCGCCGCGAGGAGGCCCCACGCCACGGCCTCGCCGTGCTGGAGGCGGTGGCCCGACGCCGTTTCCAGCGCATGGCCGGCCGTGTGCCCGAGGTTCAGCGCCGCGCGGACGCCGGTCGTCTCGAAGGGGTCCGCGGCAACGACGGCCGCCTTCACGCGCAGGCTCCGGAACACGGCTTCCGCGACGGCGGCGCTCTGGCGCGCCGCCAGCGGAGCCTCGAGCCGCGCCATCGCGCGGTGGAAGCGCGCGTCGAGGAAGGACGTCTTCACGACCTCGGCGAGGCCGGAGCGGAACGCCCGCTCGGGCAGCGTCTCGAGGACGGCGGTGTCGGCGAGGACGAGGCGCGGCGCGTGGAACGCGCCGGCGAGGTTCTTGCCCTGCGGCAGGTCGACGGCCGTCTTGCCGCCGAGCGCGCTGTCGCAGGCCGCGAGTAGCGTCGTCGGCGCCTGAACGACGGGCACGCCCCGCAGCGCGAGTGCGGCGGCGAGGCCGCCGACGTCCCCCACCGTTCCGCCGCCGAGACAAACGACTCCCCCGTCGCGGCGCAGGCCACGGCGGACGAGCTGTTCGATGAGGCGGCCGAGGACGGCCCAGGTCTTGGCCTTCTCTCCATCGGGGACGAAGAGAGGATCTTTGCTTAGGACCCTCTCAACGCCTCCAGCAAAGAGCGAAGGGCCATGGAGTTGGAAGATCTTCTTAGAGGTAATGAGAAACCAGCGGCCCGGCGCGATGGCAGGCAGGCGCGCGCCGAGCGAGGCGAGCGTGCCCGGCCCGACGACGACGTCGGTTCGAGCCCCGGCCGCGACGAAAGAGAATTTCCTCTTCACCTTCTAAGAAATCTTCTCTCTTCTCTTCTTCTCTTAGCCAGGCGTCCTCGGCGGCTTCGCGAGCGCGATGTGGAGCTCGGCGAGCTGCTCGGGCGCGACGGGATTCGGGCAGTCCGTCATGAGGTCGGTGCCGGAGGCCGTCTTCGGGAACGCGATCACGTCGCGAATGGACGTCGAGCCCGTGAGGATCATGAGCAGCCGGTCGAGGCCGAGCGCGATGCCGCCGTGCGGCGGCGCGCCGAAGCGGAACGCGTCGAGCAGGAACCCGAACTTCGCGCGCGCCTCCTCCGGCCCGATGCCGAGCCTCGCGAAGATGCGCGACTGGACCTCGGAGCGGTGGATCCGGATGGACCCGCCCCCGAGTTCCATGCCGTTCAGGACGACGTCGTAGGCGCGCGCCTTCACGCGCCTCGGCTCGCTCTCGAGGAACGGCAGGTCCTCCTCGCGCGGCGCGGTGAACGGGTGGTGCGTCGCGTACCAGCGCGCGTCCTCCTCGTGCCACTCGAGCAGCGGGAAGTCCGTCACCCACAGGAAGTCGTAGCGGCCCTCGGGGATCAGCTTCTCCTCGCGGGCAATCTGGAGGCGGAGCGTGCCGAGGAAGTCGAATACCGACTTCGATTTCCCGGCGGCAAGAAAGACGAGGTCGCTTTCGCCCGCACCGAACGAGGCGCGCATGCGCTCGATCGCAGCGTCGTCGAAGAACTTCTTAGAGTTGGAATTCCAGCTGCCGGGACCGGCCGTCTTCACCCAGAAGAACCACTCGACCCCCGCCGCCCGCGCCCCCTTCTCGATGTCATCGAGGCGCTTGCGGGAAAACGAGCTTCCCCCGGGCACGCACAGGCCCTTGACTCTTTCAACCTTCGAAGAAATCTTCTCTTCAAATCCCGGGAAATTTCCGAGCTCCAGCCCGAACCGCGTGTCCGGACGGTCGATCCCGAAGCGCTCCATGGCCTCGTCGTACGTCATGCGCCGGAACGGCGCCTCGCACGCGACTCCCCACTTCGGGAAGACGCGCGTGAAGACCTTCTCGATGAGGCCGTAGACGTCCTCTTCGGTCGGGAAGGACATCTCGACGTCGACCTGCGTGAACTCGAGCTGCCGGTCGGCGCGCAGGTCCTCGTCTCGGAAGCAGCGCGCGATCTGGTAGTAGCGCTCCATACCCGACACCATGAGGAGCTGCTTGAAGAGCTGCGGCGACTGCGGCAGCGCGTAGAACTCGCCCTCGTGGATGCGCGACGGGACGAGGAAGTCGCGCGCGCCCTCCGGCGTCGACTTCGTGAGGATGGGCGTCTCGACGTCGAGGAAGCCCTCCTCGTGGAGAACCTCGCGGATCGCCATCGTGACGGCGCTCCGGGCGACGAAGCGCTGCGTCATCTCCGGACGGCGCAGGTCGAGGTACCGGTACTTCAGGCGCAGGTCCTCGGCGGCCTTGATCCCGTCCTCGATCGGGAACGGCGGCGTGTCCGCGCGGTTCAGGATCACGAGGGCGGTCGCGCGCACCTCGATCCCTCCGGTCGGGAGGTCCGCGTTCACGGCGTCGGCGCCCCGGGCCATGACGGCCCCCGTGACGTCGACGACGAACTCGCTCCGGAGCTCCTTGGCGAGGGCGAGGACGGCGGCGTCGGGCAGGAACTCGGCGTCGAAGACGACCTGCGCGAGGCCGGAGCGGTCGCGGAGGTCGATGAAGACGAGCTCGCCGTGGTCGCGGCGGCGGTTGACCCAGCCCTGAAGACGCACGATTTGTCCGACGTGCGAAGGACGGAGAGTTCCGGCGGGCGTGCGAGAGAGAGCGGACATGGCCGGGATCTTACAGACGGGCCCGCAGCGTCTCCACGACCGAGCCGCGCGGCAGCTCTTCCTGAGAACGCGTCGCGAGGATCTTGAGGAGGACGGTGCCGGCGGCGCGTTCCTTTTCTCCGAGGAGCAGAGCGAATGCCGCGCCCGTGCGCTCGGCGACCTTGAGACCGGGGCCGGGCCCCTTGGCGGCCGTCACGAGGTCCACGGCGATCCCCGCGCGCCGCAGCTCGCCCGCGAGGGCGAGGGCGTCCGCGAGATCGCCCTTGTCGAGCGGGACGAGCGTCACCCCGCGCACGGCGGCGACGGCCGCCTTCCGGAATTCCTCGGGCAGCACGTCCACGAGCCGGTCCTCGCCGATCGCGAAGCCGATTCCCGGCGTCTTCGGCCCGCCGAGGTCGGAGACGAGCTTGTCGTACCGCCCGCCGCCGAGGAGCGCGTTCTGCGCGCCGAGGCCGGCGGCGGTGACCTCGAAGACGGTGCGGGTGTAGTAGTCAAGACCCCGGACGAGGAGGGGATTTTCTTCGAAAGGTATATGGGCGGCGCGCAGGTGCGCGACGAGCTCGCGGTGGTGCGCATCCGAGGCCGGATCGAGCGTTGCAAGGAGGTCGGTCATCCGCGGGAACTGGGACGAAGAGATGAGCTTCTGAACGGCCGGGTCCTTCGAATCGAGGACCCTCAGCGGGTTCTCGGCGAGGCGCCGCCGGTCGTCTTCGCCGAGCGCCTGCACATTCTCATTCGAAGAAAAAAACGTCCGAATGGCCTCGACGTACGCTGGCCGCGTGGCGTCGGTCCCGACCGAATTGAGCGAAACCGAGAGGCCGGTGAACCCGAGCCGCCCGAGGAAGTCGAAGAGCATCACGAGGACTTCGGCGTCCGTCGCCGCGTCCGCGGGCCCGAGAACCTCCGCGCCGATCTGCCGGAACTCGCGGTAGCGGCCCTTCTGCGGGCGCTCGTACCGGAACTGCGGCCCGATGTAAAAGAGCTTCCAGGGGCGCCCGGCCTGTGCGAGCGAGTGCTCGACGTACGCGCGGGCGACGCCCGCCGTGTTCTCCGGCCTCATGGTCACGGAGCGGTCGCCGCGGTCCGTGAACGTGTACATCTCCTTGTGGACGATGTCCGTCCCTTCCCCGACGCTGCGCACGAAGAGCTCCGTCGACTCGAGGACCGGCGTGCGGATCTCGTCGTAGCCGTAGAGCCCGAAGACCTCGCGGGCGACGGCCTCGACGCGGTTCCAGACACGGGTCTCGGGCGGGAGGATGTCCCGCGTTCCCTTCACGCTCCCGATCACGGCTTGAGGTACTCCGCCTTGTAGACGAGGTAGTTCTTCCAGTACGTCTCGAGTCCCGCGACCTCTTCGGCCGTGAGGTCCCGCTTCTTCTTCGCGGGGCTGCCGGCCCAGAGCGTCGCGGGCGGGATCACCGTGCGCGGGAGGACCACGGCTCCGGCCGCGACGAGGGCGCTCCGCCCGACGTCGGCGTCGTCGAGGACCGTCGCGTTCATCCCGATCAGGGCGCCGCGCCGGATCGTGCACGCGTGAACGACCGCGTTGTGCCCGAGCGTGACCTCTTCCTCGATCACGAGGGGGCCCGTGTCGCGCGTGACGTGGAGCGTGCAGTTGTCCTGCACGTTCGCCCGCGGGCCGATGCGGATGTGGCAGCAGTCGCCGCGCACGACCGCGGAGTACCAGATCGAAACGTCGTCCCCGAGAAACACGTCTCCGATGACGGCGGCGGTCTCCGCGATGAAGACCCGCTCGCCGAGTTTCGGGGTGTGGCCGAGATAGCTACGCAGCAGCATTTCGCCGGTCACCATACCAAACGGAGGGCGGGGAAACGCGCGCTGCACAGACCTCTGTGCGAGGCGGATAAAACCGTGTGAAGCTGCGGGGTTGAGGCCTTTTTCGCGCCTCAATGCACAGGCTTTTGCACAGAATCGGTCTAATACTCCAAGCCGCTTTTCTACAGATACTTACGCTGCCCGGATCGCGAATATGGGCCGAGTTGTCGACCGGCCGTTTTCGGGCAGCTGTGCGCAGCCCTCAGCGGGTCTTCGAGACGCCGCGGGGGGCCCCGTCCAGGAGCTGCCGGGCCTGGGCGCGGGCCGGCTCGCCGACCGAGGCGCCGGCCAGCAGGGCCGCGACGGCCTCGACCCTTCCCTTCGCGTCCAGGGCGGTCACCCGCGTCCGCGTGCGGCCCGCCGCGGCCACCTTCTCGACGGCGAGGTGGTGCGTGCCGGAGGCGGCGACCTGAGGCAGATGCGTCACGACGAGAATCTGCTCCCGGCCCGCCAGGGCGCGCAGTTTCCGGCCGACGGCCTCCGCGGTGGCGCCCGAGACGCCGGCGTCCACCTCGTCGAAGACGAACGTCCGGACCGGCCCTCCCCGGCGGGCGCCGCCGCCGGCACGGGCTCCGGACTCTTCCTCGGCGAGCGCGGCCGCGAGGGCGAGCTGGACGCGGGAGAGCTCGCCGCCGGACGCGATCTTCGGCAGCGGCCGAGGCGGCTCGCCGGGATTCGGAGCGAAGGCGAACGACACCGTATCCACGCCGTGGGGGCCGAAGGCGACGCTCTCGCCGCCGGCCGTGAAGGCGCTCGCCGGATCGGGCTTCCGTGCGACCTCGACGGCGAACGAGGCCCGGCGCAGCGCGAGGTCCGTGAGATGGGCCTCCACCGCCTTCCCGAGTCGGGGCGCGGCGGCGGCCCGCCCCTGGGAAAGCTCGAGCGCCGCCTTCCGGAAGGCCGCGAACGCTTTCTGGACGGCCGCTTCGGCTTTCTTCACCGCGCCTTCCAGGTCGGCCAGCTCCTCGCGCTCCTTTCCGAGGGCCGCGCGGCGCTCGATCACCTCGGCCAGCGTCGCGCCGTACTTGCGCTTGAGCTTCGCGAGGGCGTCGAGACGCTCGGCAATGAACGCAAGGCGCGCGGGATCCGCTTCCAGCTGCGCGAGATCGCGGGAAGTCTCGAACCCGACCTCCCGAAGCCTCTCGATCGCCTCCGCGAGCATCGTGGCTCGTGCGGCGTACGAAGGGGAGATTTCTTCGAGTGAAAGAAGGGCAGCGCGCGCCGCGCCGGCCGCGCGAAGGGCGCCCGACTCGTCGTCCTCCAGCGCCGCGACGGCCTGCGCGAGCAGCTGGCCCGTCTTCTCGACGCTCCCCAATCTCTTCCTTTCAGAAGAAATCTCCTCGTCTTCTCCCTCTTTCGGGTCAACCTTGTCGATCTCCGCGATCTGGAACTCGAGGAGCTCGAGGCGCTGGACGCGGTCCTTGCCCGCCTCGGCGAGCCGCGCGAGGTCGCGCTGGCGGGCCACGAGCTCGCGGTGGAGGGCCGCAACGCCTGCGGCCGTCTCCTCGAGCGCCGCAAAGCGGTCGAGGAGCTCGCGCGGAGCGGCGGGGTCGAGCAGCTCACGCGCCTCGGCCTGGCCGTAGAGGACGAGGAGGCGCGCCGCGGCCTCCTGAAGCAACTTGAGGGGCGCGGGGGACCCGTTCACGAGGAGGCGGCCCTTGGCGGCCCCGCCGGCTGCCGCAACCTCCCGGCGCACGACGACCTCGAACGACCCCTTCCCGTCTTCAACGAGCCCGGCCTCGGCGAGGGTCGCGCGGACCTCCGCGTCGTCGCAGTCGAAAACCGCTTCCACGACGAGGCGCTCGGCCCCCGCGCGCACGAGCGCCGGGTCGGCCCTGCCGCCCGCGAGGAGGAGCAGCGCGTCCACGACGAGGGACTTGCCGGCGCCAGTCTCCCCCGTCAGGACCGTCAGCCCCTCGCCGAACGCGACCTCGACGTCCTCGAGGACGGCGAGGTCGCGGACGCGGAGGGACGTCAGCACGCTCTAGCGGGCCCGGCGGGCGCCGCGCGCCCCGGCGGCACGGTCCCGCATCCAGCGCAGCGCGAGGCCCACCCCGAACGCGGTCGCGCCGACCGGGTAGCCGGCGTACTCGCGGTCGACGTTCGCCGTCGCCGCGATGTCGAGGTGCGCCCACGGGGTCTTCGCGTCGACGAACTCCTTGAGGAACATCGCCCCGTTGATCGACCCGCCGAAGCGGCCGCCCGTGTTCTTCATGTCGGCCCAGTCGGAGCGGATGTTCTCCTTGTACTCCTCCCACAACGGAAGGCGCCAGATGCGCTCGTCCGTCCGCTCGCCCGCCGAGACCAGCGCGCGGGAGAGATCGTCGTGGTCGGTGAACACGATCGCGGCCTCGAGGCCGAGCGCGATGAGCGCGGCGCCCGTGAGCGTCGCGAAGTCGAGGATGGCGGCGGGCTTCCAGTCGGCGGCGTAGTCGAGCGCGTCGGCCAGGACCACGCGCCCCTCGGCGTCCGTGTTGTCGATCTCGGCCGTCTTCCCGTTTCGGAAACGGACGATGTCGCCCGGCTTGTAGGCCGTCCCGGACGGCATGTTCTCCGTGAGGGCGGCGATCCCGACGACGTTGACGGGCAGCTTGAGGTCCGCCGCGGCGAGGACGATGCCCATCGCGGTGGCGGCGCCCATCATGTCCCACTTCATGTCGCCCATCTTCTCGGCGGGCTTGAGAGAGATGCCGCCCGAGTCGAACGTCACGCCCTTGCCGACGAACGCGAGCGGCGGGTCGCCCTTCTTGCCGCCCTTCCACTCGAGGACGACGACGCGCGGCTCCTCGGCCGACCCGCGGTTCACGGCGAGAAGACCGCCCATCTTTTCGCGGCGGATCGCCTTCTTGTCGAGGACCTTCGCCTTGAGGCCGCGCGCGCGGGCTTCCTCGGCGACGCGACGGGCGAAGTCGCGGGGCACCATGTCGTTCGAGGGCGTGTTCCCGAGGTCGCGCACGAAGGCGGCGACCTCGGCGAGCGCCGCGGCGTCGCGCGCCTCGGCGGCGGTGGCCCCCGCAAACGCGCCGGCCGCCTGGACGGCCACGGACGCGAGGGTCTTCTTCTCGCGGTCCTTCGTCTTGTAGACGGGGAACGAATAGTCCGCGAGCGCGAGCGCGCGGAGCAGAAACTCGCGCGTCTCGGCGGCGTCCATCCGCTTGAGCGTGTACGGGAAGTCGAGGATCGCCGATTTCTCGCCGCTCCGGTTCAGGGTCTTTGCGACGTTGCGCAGGAGCGCCCGCGCCTTGCGCGCGCTGATCTCGGCGCTCTTGCCACCGCCGAACACGTAGAGCCGCCCGGCCGGCGCTCCACCGAGCGGCGCCGTGAACACGCCGCCCTCGGCCGCCGGCTGCGCCGGCGCGGCCGCGGCGGCCTTCGCGCGCACGGCGGCGGGCAGCGCCGCGAGCGCCTCCTTCGGGGTCGCGCCGACCGCAAACGCCACGAAGGCGTCCGCACGCGCGCCGCCCTTCCGGCTTCGAATCGCAATCTTCAGCAAGGTGTCCTCCTGGTCCCCTGGGGGAGACAAAGTCTAGCGCGCCCCCCGGATCTCCGACCTAGAATCCGGCGCATGCCTGAAGCCGTGCTCGAGACTTCCCTGCCGGGGCTTCCGCCGCCGCGCCGCGGAAAGGTGCGCGACGTCTACGACCTCGGCGACCGCCTCCTCCTCGTCGCGACCGACCGCATCTCCGCCTTCGACTGCGTCCTCTCCCCGGGAATCCCCGACAAGGGAAAGATCCTCACGCAGCTCTCGAACTTCTGGTTCCGCCGGTTCGCCGACGTCGTCCCGAACCACCTGATCGAGACGGACGCCTCGCTGTTCCCCGAGCCCGCCGCCGCGCACGCGGCGCTCCTCTCGGGCCGCAGCGTCCTCGCGAAGAAGTGCGCCGTCGTCCCGTTCGAGTGCGTGGCCCGCGGCTATCTGGCGGGCTCGGGCTGGAAGGAATACCGCGAATCGGGCGCCGTCTGCGGCATCCCGCTGCCGAAGGGGCTGCGCGAAGCGGACCGCCTTCCCGAGGCCATCTTCACCCCCGCCACGAAGGCCGAGTCCGGGCACGACATCAACGTCTCGTTCGAGGCCATGGCCTCTGCGGCCGGGGCGGAGCTCGCGACGCGCCTCAAGAGCCTCACGCTCGAGCTCTACTCCCGCGCGGCCGCCTACGCGGCCGGGCGCGGGATCGTCCTCGCGGACACGAAATTCGAGTTCGGCCTCGATCCGTCGGGGGCCGCCGTCTGGATCGACGAGGTGCTCACGCCCGACTCCTCCCGGTTCTGGCCGGCGGACACGTGGCGCCCGGGCGGCTCGCCGCCGTCCTTCGACAAGCAGTTCGTGCGCGACTTCCTCGAGAAGACCGGCTGGAACAAGACGCCGCCGGCGCCCGTCCTGCCGCCGGACGTCGTCGCGGGCACACGCGCGCGCTACGCCGAGGCGTACGAGCGCCTGACCGGGATGCCGTTCCGGGCGTAAGGGGTCTTCCCGCGCCTACTGCGAGACCGGCTCGTCCGCGAACTCTTCCGGGGGCGCCGCCTCGTCGGGCGGGAGCTTCGCGATCTCGCGGCCGACGAGCTCCTGGTGGTGGACCTCTTCCTCCTGCAGCTCGAGGAAGAGCTTCCGGACCGGGTCGGCCATCGGGAGCTTGAGGGCATCCGTAAAGAACCAGTGGGCCTTCACCTCGGCCGCCATCGCGACGGTCAGGGCCTCGTGGAGCGTCATGAACGCGTGGACGTTCTCGTATTCGGGGGCTTCGATCTCCCAGACCATCGAGCGGTCCACCCGGCGGGGCGCGTCGCCGAAGAGCTCCTTGCGGCGGGCGGTGAGCTCCTCGCCGTGCTTCGCCTCGTTCTTCGACATGAAGTGGAAGAACACGGCGGCGTCGGCGGTGTGGTGCGTCTCCATCTGCGCGGCAAGCTCGTCGTAGCGCTCCTTGGCTTCGTCCTCCACGAGGATGGCGAGGTCGAGGGCGTCCTGAAGGTCGAGCTTGGAGAGGTCGAGAGTCTTCGTCATGAGGTTCTCCGGAGGCTACGCTCGCACGGAAGCCGCCGGGCGCAAAATGATGCAACCGGATCAACCGGAAAACCCCCGGCGGGCGGGTCCGTATCAGGAGTCGGAGGCCCCGATGGCGAAGTTCCTGCTCTGGCTCATCCTCTTCGTCCTGTGCTGGCCGCTGGCGGTCTTCGCGCTCGTCGCCTTCCCGTTCGTCTGGCTGATCCTGCTCCCCTTCAAGGCGGTCGGGATCGCCGTCGGCGGAGTCCTCGCGTTCCTCAAGGCGCTCCTGTTCCTCCCGGCCCGCCTGCTCGGCGGACGGCCGGTCTGAGCGCTCAGGTCCGCGCCAGAAGCTCCTCGACGCTCCGGAGGGGGACGACCGAGAGGTCCGGGAACGCGGCGGCCTCCCCCGCGTTCCCTGCGGGGACGAGCGCGATCTTCAGGCCCAGCGAGACGGCTTCCTTGAGGCGCAGCACCGCGTCGGAGACGGCGCGCACCTCGCCGAGGAGGCCGACCTCCCCGAATGCGAACGTCCCGGGCGCGAGGGCGCGGGCGCGCAGGCTGCCCGCGACCGCGGCGCAGACCGCGAGGTCCGCCGCGGGTTCCACGCTCTCGGCCCCGCCCGCCACGTTCAGGAAGACGTCGTGCGACGCGAGCTTCAGCCCGCCGTGGCGCTCGAGGACCGCGAGAAGGAGCGCGAGACGCGTCCCGTCGAACCCGATCGCCGTCCGCCGCGGTGAGCCGTACTTCGCTTCGACCGTGAGCGCCTGGACTTCCAGGAGCAACGGACGCGTTCCCTCCACTCCCGCTAGGACGACGGAGCCCGGCCGCGAGCCCGCGCCCGTCCCGAGGTAGAGCGCGGACGGGTTCGCGACCTCCACGAGACCGGCGCCCGTCATCTCGAAGACACCGAGCTCGTGTGCGGGGCCGAAGCGGTTCTTGAGCGCCCTCACGACGCGCTGCGCGTGGAAGCGCTCGCCCTCGAACGAGAGGACCGCGTCCACGAGGTGCTCGAGAGTCTTGGGTCCGGCCAGCGTCCCGTCCTTCGTGACGTGCCCGATCAGGAACACGGGAACGCCCGTCGTCTTTGCAAAAACCTGCAGGCGGCTCGCGCACTCGCGCACTTGCGTCACCGAGCCCGCCGCCGCCTGCGCGGCGGGCGAGGCGATCGTCTGGATCGAGTCCACGACGACCGCCGCGTACCGGCCGGCTCGCGCCGCTTCGAGGATCGCGTCGAGGTTCGTCTCGGCGAGGAGGAAAAGGCCCGGCGCCGCCACTCCGAGGCGGACGGCGCGCATCCGGATCTGCTGCGCGGACTCCTCCGCACTGACGTACAGAACCTCGCCCATCCGTTCGGCGAGACGGGACGCCACCTGCAGGAGCAGCGTCGATTTGCCGATCCCCGGCTCTCCGCCGAGAAGGACGATCGAGCCCGGCACGAGGCCGCCGCCGAGGACGCGGTCCACGTCGGCCATGCCGGTCGGAATGCGCGGGACCTCCGCGGCGGCGACGTCCGACAGGCGAACCGCCGTGGACGCGACGCCGGCACCGGCCGCCGCGGCACGCGGCGCCTCGCGTTCCTCGGCCAGCGTGTTCCACCCGCCGCATTCGGGGCAGCGCCCGATCCACTGCGGGCTCTGGGCTCCGCACGCGGAGCAGGCGAAAACGGTTGCGGGTTTGCGTGCCATTGGTGTGTTTCGCGCAGCGAACGGAACTGATTCCATTGAATCATGAATCCACGCCGGACGCGGGGGCACATAATCCAACGCTTCCGGTCTCGGAGGTCTAGTTTTGCTGAACGCGCCCAGGCCCCGTGTCGGGGCCCGCCACGCGCGGGCACTGCGCCGGCTTACGTTCCCGATCGCGCTTCTCGCCGGCCTCTTCGCCTCGAGTCCGGCGGCCGAGGCGGCATGCACGGGCTGTGCGAAGCCGAGCTTCGGGCCCAACGCGCTCGCTTTCCCCACCGACGGGGTCAGGGCTGCCGGCGACTTCAATGGCGACGGGATTTCGGACGTGGCGACGGCCCGGTTCGGCCAGTGGGCAAATACCTTGGGGACGATCCGAGTGTCGCTCGGGAGCGCGGGGGGAACGATGCTGCTTGCGTCGAGCACGGACGTGCCCGACACCTACGACCTCGCGATCGCAACTGGCGATTTCGATGGGGACGGCAGGCTCGATCTCGTCGTCGTCAAGCGGCAGGTCGACGGGCAGAACCTGACCGGCCACGTTCTCTTCCTTCGCGGCGATGGCGCCGGCGGATTCGCGCCGGCCCTTTCGGTCGCGAGCGGATTCATCCCCGGTCCGTTCGCCGTCCTCGACGTCGACGGGGACGGAAGGCTCGACCTCGCGGTCGGCTCACTGGACGAGGTTCTCGTCTTCCGCGGACGGGGCGACGGGACCTTCCAGGCGCCGACGGCCATTCCGTATTCCGGGTGGATCGCCGCCATCGTGGTGGGCGATGTCGACTCGGACGGCCGGCCGGATCTCGTCGTCTCGAACACGACGCGCATGTCGGTCCTGCGCAACACCCCGGGTGGACTCGTGACGAGTTTCGAATCGTTCGACGCTCCCACTTCGTCCCGCGAGTTCGCGCTCGCGGACGTCGATGGTGACGGCGCGCTCGACCTCGTCATCGGCGTCCGCGGGCTCGGCGTGCTCTACGGTCTCGGGGACGGCACATTCGAGTCGCCGGTCTGGACCGGTTCTGGTTCCGGTGTCACCGGGATCACGGCGGGGGATTTCAACGCCGACGCGCGCACGGATGTCGTGGCGTCCGGCGGAACGACTTCGGCGGTATTCCTGTCCGACGCTTTCGGTTTCCTGCAGGAAGCCGAGCCCATCCGACCCGTCGGAGCGGACACCGTAGGAGATTTCGACGGGGACGGCAGGCTGGACCTTGCAGGTCCCGGAGTTCTCTACCTCGGAAACGGGGACGGCACGTTCACGACCGCGCGGTACCTGCCGACCGGATATGCAGCGGCGCTCACGGTCGTCGACGTGAACAAGGACGGCAAGCCGGACCTCGCGTGGATGAGCCCGAACACGGCGTTCGGGACGATGCTCGGCGACGGATCCGGCGGATTCGGAACCGCCGTGATGACCTCGTTCCCTGTCCCGTACTTCAACGGCGTGTTCGCCGACGTCACGGGAGACGGCATCCCGGACGCCGTCGTGACGGCGAGCGCCGTCCCGCCCACGGCGCTCTACGTCCTGCCGGGCGACGGCAGCGGGAAGTTCGGCGCATCCATCGTCACGACATTCGGGTCCTTTCAGCAGATTCGGCCTCCCGTCGTCGCGGACTTCGACGGGGACGGGCATCCGGACGTCGCGTTCGTGCTGGACGGAGGGCTCGTCGTCCTGTTCGGCGACGGCACCGGGCATTTCCCACGGTCGCAACCGCCGAGAATCGTGCCGTTCGGAGACCTCAGCGTCTCGGATCTGAACGGCGACGGCAAGCCAGACCTCGTCATCGCGAGCCCGGGCGGCGACGTCGGCGACCGCCTCATGACGCTCATAAATGACGGCACGGGCCGGTTCTCGACGGTCGTCGACCTCGCCCTCTCGCCCTCGGTTTACGCTCCCTCAATCCGATTGATCGACGCAGACGGGGACGGGAAACCCGACCTCCTCGCGACGTCGTACGGCGTCGTGACCTTCCGGAAGGGAGATGGGGCGGGCGGATTCGGTCCGGCGGTCGACACGCCGGTGCCCGAGGCGTGGTCGCTCGTCGCGGCCGATTTCGACGGAGACGGCGTTCTCGATCTTCTGACCGGCTTCGATTCCATGAGAATTCTCAAGGGCAGGGGCGACGGCACCTACGATGTCGTCGGGAGCATCCCATTCCCCGCCGGAGCGCGTCTGGCCTCGGACGTGACCGGCGACGGGAGACCCGACGTCATCGGGATGGACTACAACAACACTTGGCTGGTCCCCAACACCACGTGCGTGCCGCGCCGCCTCCAACTCGACGCGTCACCGCTTTCGTGCGGCTCGGCGGGCGTCCCGTTCCCAACACAGCCGACGATCCGGGTCTTCGACGACGCCGGGAACCCGCTTCTCTGCGAAACGGGAACCGTCGTCGCGTCGCTCGCGCCGGGTGGAACGGCCGGCGCGAATCTCGGTGGAACGACGTCCGTTCCCCTGGTTTCCGGCGTCGCGCAATTCACGGACCTCGCGATCGACAAAGCGGGCGGCGGGTACCGCGTGCGCTTCGACCTCGCCGCAACCCGACCCACGGCGACGCCGCTCTTTTCCCAGTCCCTTCCGGCCCCCTCGATCTCGGGGCCGACTCAAACCTGTTCGGGCTCAACCGCTCGGTTCGAAGGTCCCGCGGCGGATGGGTGGACGTGGTCTCTCGACGGCGCCGTCGTCGGGACGGCCCGGATTCTCACGCTTCCGGCGATCCCGACCGGTGCGCACGCGCTTGCCCTCGCGATCCGCGCCGCGGCCTGTTCTTCGTCGGCATCCGCCGCTCTGACCGTGTCCGCGGCGCTCTCGGCGCCGTCCGCCTCGAGTAATTCTCCCGTGCCGTTCGGCGGCACGCTTCAACTCAACGCAACGGCGATTCCAGGGGCCACGTACCGTTGGGCGGGCCCGAACGGGTTCTCGTCGACGGCCCGGAACCCAGCCATCACGTTCGCAAAGGACGTGAACGGCGGTCGATACACGGTTGTCGCGACGGTCGGGACGTGCGACTCCGCACCTGCCACGACGGACGTCGTCGTCGTGCCCCCGGCGTGTACGGGCTGTCCGCGGCCCTCCTTCTCGCCGGCGGTGCGGGCGGTGCCGGTGCCGGCCGGATTCCAGGGCCTGGCCCTGGCCGATTTCGACGGCGACGGGATCGTGGACGTCGTTGCCGCGACCAGCGGCTCGAACGGTACCGTTTCCTTCCTGAAGGGAGACGGACGCGGAGCCTTCGCGAGTGCCCTGACTTCCCAGACGCAGGCCGGCGACGCCTCCCTGCTCGCCGCCGCGGATCTCGACGGCAACGGGCTCCCCGACCTCGTGACGGGGTCCGACGGAATCTGGGTCTCCCTCCAGACCTCGCCCGGACATTTCGGCAAGGCGGAGCGTTTTCCGATCGGGTATCCCGTCACGGCCCTGGCGATCGCGGACGTCAACGACGACGGCTTCCCGGACATCCTGGCCACCCAGAGCGGCGGAGGCGGATTCGGGATGCCGTACAACCCCGGCCGCGTGGCCGTCCTCATCGGCAATGGCGTCGGCGGTTTCGGGTCGCCGTCGTATCTGCCGGTCGAGATCCAGCCTTCCGCACTCGTCGTGCGCGACCTGAACGGCGACGGGAAGGCGGACCTCATCGTCGCGAACCAGCTCTCGGAGACGATCTCCGTCTTTTTCGGCGACGGCGCCGGGGGCTTCACGCTTCAGACGACCCTGGCCGTTTCGGGTCCCCCGGTCGCGCTCGCGATGGGAGACGTGACGGGCGACGCGATCGCCGACCTCGTGGTGGGGCTCGGGAGCCCGAGCCCGGCCGCCGTGATCTTCCAGGCCGCCGCATCCGGGTCGCTCGCGTTCGTCCGCTCCCTCCCGGTCGCCCTCGACACGAAGCTCGCCCTCGCGGACCTGAACGGCGACGGACGCGAAGACCTGCTGACCCTCGCGGGCGGGATCGTTCATGTCCGGCTCGGGCAGGGCTCGGCCCTCTTCTCGGCTCCCGAGTCGTATCCGGCGGCAGGCACGGCCACCAGTTTCCTCGTCGCCGATTTCAACGGAGACGGACGCGCCGACGTCGTGGTCGGGACCGGCTTGCGCGTCCTGCTCCTCGCGGGAGACGGCAATGGCGGTCTGCCGCTCCTTCCGTCGCTCGGACCGTTCGCCGGCGCGCCGACCGGGCTCAAGGCCATCGACCTGAACGCCGATGGCCGGCCGGATCTGGTCGTCGCCGTCCCATGGCCCTACCCGCCCGCTCTCGGGGTCTACCTCGCGGGCGCCGCAGGCTTCACGCTCGCGGCCACCCTTCGCCCGCCCGGGTCGTATCTCATGGACTCCTTCTCGACGGGAGACGTGGACGGCGACGGGATCCCCGACGTGATCGAGCTCGACCGGACGGGCTCCTTCTTCGTCTTCCGGGGGCTCGGGAACGGGCTCTTCGCCGCGCCGGTCCGGACCGACGTCGGCCGCGGTTTCAGGTTCCTCGGCGCCGGGGACATCGACGGCGACGGCCGAACCGATCTCCTCATCGGGCCCGACTACACGTTCGGCGGGGCGACGACCGCGTGGTTCGGAAACGGAGCCTCGGGTTTCGGATCGCCGGTCGACCTCCCGACGGCGATCTGGAACACGACCGTCGCGATCGGAGATCTCAATGGCGACGGGAAAGGCGACGTCATCGCGCGTGACGACAACTCGCAGGCGCTCCTCGTCTATCTCTGGAACGGGACGTCGTTCGACGCCGCGATCAAGACGCCGATCGACGCGACGCCGGTCTCTCTTGCCGTCGGTGACTTCGACGGCGACGGGAAGAAAGACCTCGTCGTCGCCATCTCGCCGCAGTACGCCGGATCGTCGCCGGGCCTGAGGTTCCTGTCCGGCGACGGCGCGGGCCACTTCGCGGCGCCCGTCACGTTCGGCGCGCGCGACGTCTTCTCGAACCTCGTCGTGTCGGACTTCAACGGCGACGGTGCGCTCGACGCGGCGGCGATCTCGAATGCGGGCACGGTCGCCGTGTACATGGGCGACGGCCACGGGGCCTTCTCGAATTCGGGCGACTTCACGGGAGGCGGCGTCGGGTTCGGCCTCGCGGCCGCGGACCTCGACGGCGACGGGAAGCAGGACCTCGCGTTCCTTCGGACGAACCCTTCGGACGTCGCCTTCCTCTTCAATACGAACTGCGTGCCCAGCCGGCTGGGCGTCACGTCGAACCCCGCGTGCGCCCTCGCCGGGCAGACCTTCTCGCTCGACGTCGGGGTCTTCGACGACGGCGGCAACGTCGTTTCGTGCGGCGCCGCCGACGTCGGCGCACGTCTCGTCGCGGGGACCGGCGCGGCGGGAGCGATCCTGTCCGGCACCGCGACCGTGACGGCCGCGTCCGGGCTCGCGCACTTCGGCGACCTCGCAGTCGATCGCGACGGTCGCCGCTACCGGATCGAGCTCTCGCACCCGCTCGCCGCGAGCGCTCGCACCGCGCCGTTTTCCGTCGGAGCCGTGCCGTCTCCGACGATCACGGGCCCGCCGCAGCTCTGTGCGGGAACGTCCGTGTGGACGGCACCTTCCGGTTACGACACCTACGCCTGGACCGTCGACGGGGCGCCCGTATCCTCGGCCCGCCGCGTGACGCCCTCGTTCCTGTCGGCGGGAAACCACACCCTCGGCCTGACCGCGACGAGGGACCGGTGTCCGGCCCAGGCGAACGTCGTGATCTCGACGCACCGCCCGCGCTCACGGCTCTCTCCCCGAACCACGGCGACTCGCAGGGCGGCACGTTCGTGACGCTGACGGCGGGCTGCGTCGCGCCCGGCGCGTCGGTCACTTTCGGAAGCGCCGTCGCGGATCCGTGGGTTTCCCCCGAGCAGCCCCCGTTGCAGGTGTTCACGGGCGGGCACGCCCCGGGCGCCGTGGACGCGGCCGTGACGAACCCGGACGGTCAGGCGGCCGTCCTCGCCGGCGGATACACGTACGAATGCGACACCCGGGCTCCGGCCGCCTCGAACAACGGCCCGATTTGCGCCGGATCGAGCCTCGTTCTAGGCGCGCCGTACTTCGCGGGAGCAACGTACGCGTGGACGGGCCCGAACGGCTTCTCGGCGAACACACGATTCGTGACGATCTCGTCCGCCACGGTGGCGCAGTCGGGCCCTTACACGGTGACGATCGGAGACGTGTTCGGCTGCACGCTCCCGCCCGCGACGACGACGGCCGTCGTGAACCCACGCCCGTCCGCGGCGATCTCGGCACCTTCCTCGGTCTTCGCGAGGTCCACCGGAAATGTCGCGTCCGTCCCGGACGGCGGTCCGGGCGCCTTTTACAACTGGGCGATCACGAATGCGGGCGGGACCATCACGTCCCCAAACACTGCGCGGTCCATCACATTCGATGCAGGGGCGTCGGGAGACATCGCCGTGAACGTGTACGTCTCGTCGGGCAACTGCTCGAACTCATCCGCGGCCACGATTCCGATCACGCCGAGGCCGACGCTTCTCCAGGTCGTGACTCCCTGCCGGCTCGTCGATACGCGCCTCCCGGCCGGCCCGGGCGGCGGGCCCGCGCTCGCCGCCGGCGTCATCCGGAACTTCCCGCTCGCCGGGCGCTGCGGCGTCCCGGCGGACGCGACCGCCGTCGCGGTCAACGCGACCGTGACCCTTCCCTCGTCTGCAGGTTCGCTGCGGGTCTATCCCGGCGGAACGCCAACGCCCGGGACCACGAACCTGAGCTTCGGCGTGGGCCAGACGCGCGCGGGGAGCAGCATCGTGGGACTGGGGCCCGACGGGAGCGTCGACGTTGTCTCGACGCAAGCCGCCGGCACCGTCCACGTCATCCTGGACGTGAGCGGATACTTCAAATAGCGCCCCCGCCCGCCGGCGCTATTTCGGGATCGGGATCGAGCCGATGAGCCCCTTGAGGTCCTCGTCCTTCCACCGGATCCCGCCGCCGATGAACGCGGAGCGAAGGCCGGGGTTCAGGAGGTCGTCCACGCCACCCGTGGCGTAGAGGTTCGGGCTCGCGTTCCAGCGCCCGTAGAGCTTCACGTGCCCGCGGTAGTTGTCGCGCGAGAAGTCCCAGACCTCGCCCGCGAGCCGGTACTTGTCGGCCTTGAACGTCTGCTCGATTGCGGCGCCGCCGCGCGACTCGATCAGGCCGGCCCGGAGGATGGTGTCCTTGAGGCGGTAGCCGAGCTGGAGCGAGAGGAGGAGCTGGTCGACGTACCGCTCGCCCGTCGTGTGGATCGTCTGCTCGCTCCCGTTCGGGAACGTGACGGTCGTCGTCTCGTCGATGTTCTGCCGCATGCCCTTCGGCGTCGCCCCGATCTCGAGGCGATAGAACTTGTTGTCGCGCGGGATCGCGTCCAGCGTGAACCAGTACTTGCCGTCGCCCGCGCGGCTCGTGTACTCGGCGCGGAACCCGAGGTCGAGCTGGATCCGGTTCATCCGCGACAGGGTCTGGTTCAGCGACTCGACGCCGGTCTTGACGGAGGTGAGCGCGTCGTTGAGGTTCTTGTGCGTCTCGTCGTCGTTCAGGAGCTTGCCGATCGTGCCCTGCCCGGTGTCGATCTTCCCGGTGATCGAGTTCAGGTTGTCGGCCGTGGTCTTGAGCTTCCCGGAGATCTCGTCCGCGTTCGACATCGTGGACTTGAAGGTGGCCCGGTTCTCGTCGAGGATCCGGTCCATCCGCGCGAGCGTCTCGCGCATCTGGCCCGAGAACTCCTTGAGGTTCGCGAGCGTCACGTCGACGTTGTTCCGGTTGTGTTCGACGAGGTCCTTGAGCGCCTCGGCGAGCGCGCCGATGTTGTCCACGATCCGGTTGATCTTCTCCTCGCCCTGCTTGCCCCCCATGGACCCCGCGAGCGCCGAGGACAGCTCCTTGAGGTCCTTGCCGATGTCCGTCGCCATCTTCGTGAGGTCGTCGAAGCCCGTCGAGGAGACGCCTTCGAGGAGAGCGCCCTGGGCGAGGCGCGGGGCGCCCGGCGTTCCCGGCTGCAGCTCGACGTACTTGTCCCCGAGCATCCCGAGGCTCCGGATCTGGGCCGAGGCGCCCTCGCGCAGCTCGACGCCCGGGTCGAGAGCGAGGTGGATGACCGCGGTGCCGTCGGGACGCAGCGTGATCCCGTCCACTTTGCCGATCAGCACGCCGGCGATGCGAACCGCGGACTTGTCGTCCAGGCCGGCGACGTCCTTGAAGTGCGCGTCGACCGTGTTCGTGCGCGCCTTCTTTCCGAAGTGCAGGTCCTCGATCTTGAGGATCAGGACGCCGAGCGCGAGCAGAACGGCGACGAAGAAGGCTCCGATCTTCGCGGTGGTCGTCATGCGGTCTCCATCATACGGGGGGCGCGGCCGCGGGAGAGACCCCCGGCCGCCGCTCCGGCTCGAGCTCCGGCGGCGAGAGCTCGCTGTCGCCCTTGACGAACGCCGCGACGCGCGGGTCGGCCGAAGCCTCGAATTCCTTCGGGGGAAGGTCGATTGCGATCTTGCCGTGCGCGAGGAGGCCCACGCGATCCGCGATCGCGAACGCGACCTTCAGGTCGTGCGTGATCGTGATCGCGGTCGGGTTCATGCGCTTCCTCATCTCCTCGATGACGCGCACGAGGACGTCCGTCGTGATCGGGTCGAGCCCGGTGGTGGGCTCGTCGAAGAGGAGGATCTGCGGCTGGAGCGCGATCGCGCGGGCAAAGCCCACGCGGCGCCGCATGCCGCCGGACAGCTCCGACGGGCGCTTGTCCTCGGTGCCGGGCAGGCGGACGAGATCGAGGCACTCCGCGACGCGGTCCGCGATCTCCTTCTTCGTCTGCTTCGTGTGGCGGACGAGCGGGAACGCGATGTTCTCGCCCACGCTCATGGAGTCGAAGAGCGCGCCCTCCTGGAACGACATCCCGAACTTCCGCCTGAGGACGTCGCGCTCGCGCGCCGAGACCGCCCAGAGGTCCTCGCCGTCGATCTCGACCGACCCCGCGTCCGGCTTCAGGAGGCCGACGACGTGCTTCAGGAGGACGCTTTTCCCGATGCCCGACTGCCCGAGGAGAACGAGGGACTCCCCTTTCTCGACCGCAAGGTCGAGGTGGTCGAGGACGACCTTCGGCCCGAACGCCTTCGTGACCCCGCGCAGGCGGATCGAGGGGACGCCGGAGGGCGCGGGCGCCGCCATCAGAACAGCACCTTCGTGAGGAAGAAGTCCGCGATCAGGATCGCGAGCGAGCCGAGGACGACGGCCGACGTCGTCGACGTGCCGACGCCCTCCGCCCCGCCCTTCGTGTCGTAACCGGTCTGGCACCCGATCATCGAGAAGAGAAGCCCGAAGACGGCCGCCTTGATGAGCCCGGACGTCATGTCTTCCATGTCCAGGTACTGGAACGTGTTGTTCAGGTACACGACCGGGTTCGCGCCGAGGTACTGGACCGCGACGACGTAGCCGCCGAGGATGCCCGTCACGTCCGCGAGGACGACGAGCATCGGGGCGACGATGATCGAGGCGAGGACGCGCGGCACGAAGAGGTACTGAACCGGGTCCGTCGCGAGGGAGACGAGCGCGTCGATCTGCTCCGTGACGCGCATCGAGCCGAGCTCGGCCGCCATCGCGCTCCCCGCGCGGCCCGTCACCATGAGCCCCGTGAGGACGGGCCCGAGCTCGCGCAGCATCGAGAGGGCGACGACCGAGCCGATGTAGCCCTCGGCGTGGAAGCGCTGGAACCCCTTGAACGTCTGGAGCGCGAGGACGCCCCCGGTGAAGAGCGCCGTCAGGAAGACGACGGGGACCGAGTCGACCCCGACGCGCACGACCTGTTTGGCCGTCATCGAGATCTGGTACGGGGGCAGGAAGAAGCCGCGGATCGTCTGTCCGAGAAGCTCGAAGAAGCGCCCGACTCCCTCGAGCAGACGCAGAACCGGGCGCCCGATGGCTTCGAGGACGTTCTTCACGGGAACTTCGACACTTGAGCCACGGTGCGGCCGCCTTCGATGATGATACGCGGCACGCGCGGCCCGATACCGCACAGGACCTCCCACGCGACGGTGTCGGCCGCGGCGGCGAGCTCGTCCACGCCCAGTCGAGAGCCGGATTGCGCGCCGAAGAAGACGACCTCGTCCCCCCGGGCCGGCGGCGACGGCAGGTCGGTCACGTCGACCTCCGTGAGATCCATCGAGATGCGCCCCGCGATCGGGCAGCGCTTCCCGCCGACGAGGACCTGTCCCCTGTTCGAGAGCGACCGCCGAACCCCGTCCGCGTAACCCGCCACGACGACCGCGAGCGTCGTCGTCCGCGCGCAGACGAACGTGCCGGCGTATCCGACGCGAGTCCCAGCTGGGACGGTCTTGACCTGGTCGACGACGGAAACGAACGACATGACGTCTCGGAGAGAGTCATTTGCTTCGGATCGGAAATCGGGGACCTTCACGTAGAGGGCCAGTCCGGGGCGGACGTGGGTGACGGCCGAAGAGGAAGAGGAAGAAGAGGAAGACGAAGAGGAAGATTTCTTAGAAGGTGAAGAGGCCAGACGCGAAAGCGTTCCACCCGAGTTGTCCATGTGGATCATGGACGGCCGATGACCCGCCGCGCGGACCCTCTCTAAACCTTCTAAGAAAATCTTCGACTGGTCTGCGTTCTGCTCCGACGTCACGTCGTACGCAGTGGCAAAATTCTGGAATACACCTTCTAAGAAAATCTTCTTCCCGATCCCCTCGATGATCGCGAGGGCCCGGGGCAGGTCCTCGGGGCGCAGGCCGAGCCGCGTCATGCCGGTGTCGAGCTTGAGATGCGCGGGAAGGGGCGCGTGCGACGCTTCTCTCCCCTCTTCACCTTCTAAGAAAATCTTCATCTCCTCGGCCTGTTCGACCGAATGGATGTTCGGAGTGAGCCCGCCCGCGACGAGCGCGGGCAGCTGGTCTTTCCCGATCCACCCCATGACGAGGATCGGCTGCGTGATTCCCGCCCGCCGGAGCTCGAGGCCCTCCTCCACGGCGGCGACCGCGAAGGCGGTCGCCCCCTCCTTCGCGAGGCGCCGGGCGACGTGCACGGCGCCGTGCCCGTAGGCGTCCGCTTTCACGACCGGCAGAACCTTGCAGCCGGGCGGCAGGCCGGCGCCGAGCACGCGGAAGTTCGACGCCACCGCGTCGAGGTCGACGACGGCCCGCGTCGGGCGGAGCGCCGGGGTCACAGCCCGGGGCCTTCGCTCATCATCGCGAGGTCGGAGAAGCGCGTGTACTCGCCCGACCACCCGAGCGTAAAGCGGTCCGTCGGGCCGTTCCGCTGCTTGGCGATGATGACGTCGCAGATGTTCTTCTGCTCCGTGTCCTTGTCGTAGTACTCGGGGCGCGAGAGGAAGAGAACGACGTCGGCGTCCTGCTCGATGGCGCCCGACTCGCGCAGGTCGCTGAGCACCGGCTCCTTCTCGGCCCCGCGCTGCTCCGTGCGGCGCGACAGCTGCGAGAGGGCGATGACCGGCACGTCGAGCTCCTTGGCGAGCGCCTTGAGGCCGCGCGAGAACGCGCTGACCTCCTGCGTGCGGTTCTCCACCTTGCCGCGCGTTCCCATGATCTGGAGGTAGTCCACGAACAGGGCGTGGAGGCCGTGCCGCTGCTTGAGCTGCAGGGCGCGCGCGCGCATCTCGAGGAGCGTGATCGCGGGCGTGTCGTCCACGAAGAGATTCGCCTCGCGCATCTGCTGCGTCGAGAAGAACAATGCCTTCTTCTCTTCCTTGCTCAGGCGCCCCTCGCGCAGCCGCTGGAGGTTCACGCGCGCCTCGGAGCACTGGATGCGGAAGCCGAGCTGCTGGGCCGACATCTCGAGCGAGAAGAAGCCGACGACGTGCTTCTCGCGGATCGTGAGCGTCGCCGCGATGTTCAGCGCGAAGGCCGTCTTGCCCATGCCGGGACGGGCCGCGACGACGATGAGGTCGGTCTTCTGGAGGCCCTGCGTGAGCGCGTTCAGGCGCGTGAAGCCGGACGGCAGGCCCGTGAGCATCCCGCCGCGGCCGTGGAGGTTCTGGATCTCCTCCTCGTTCTTCTCCGCGATCCGCGAGAGCTTCACGAAGCCGCCCCTGATCGAGCCCTTCGCGATCTCGACGAGCTCGCGCTGGGCGTTCTCGAGAACGGTCTCGGCGTCCGGGGCGGACACGGCCTCGCGGATCGCGCGGCGCGACTGGAGGATCACGAGGCGCCGGAGCGAGGCCTCGCGGACGAGCCGGGCGTAGCCCTCGACGTTCTCGACGTCCGGGACGACGTCCACGAGGGACGAGAGGTAGGCCGGGCCGCCGGCCCGCTCCAGCCGCCCCGTCTTCTCGAGCTCGCCCTGGACCATGACGAGGTCGATGCCCTCGCGCCGGTCCGCGAGCGCGAGCGCGGCCTCGTAGATCACGCGGTGCGGCTCTGCCGCGAAGTCGTCCGGGGCGAGGAACTCCATCACCCGGGAGAGAAGCGCCCCGTCGATCAGGACGGCGCCCAGGAGGCTCCGCTCGGCGTCGGGCCTCGACGGCAGGGTGTCAGCGGTTACCGGAGCGAGGGCGGACATCGGGACCGCGGAGAATATCGCGCGCGGGCCTCGCCCGGAAAAGGGTCGTCAGCGCGGCGAAAGGTCGAGGGGCGGCCGGCCGGACTCCGCCCGGCGCGCCTCAGCCGCCTCGACCATACGCTCCCAGCCGGCGGCGTCGAGGCGGCACGCTCCGACGCGCCGCTTCCCCTCCGCGGGACCGTGGTAGTCGGAGCCCGCAGACTTCAGGAGACCGTGGCGCTCGGCGAGCTTGCCGAACTCGTTCTCCTTGCCCGCCTGGTCGAGGTGGTAGACCTCGAGGCCGTCCAGTCCGGCGGCGACGCCGATCGCGACGACCTGCTCGGCGTCCTTGTACCAGATGGGGTGCGCGATGACGGAGAGCCCCCCCGCCGTCCGGATCGCGGCGATGGCTTCCTCGAGCGTCCACTTCGGCTTCGGGACGTAGCCGGGTTTTCCATGAGCCAGCCACTTGTCGAAGGCCTCGTCGAACGTCTTCACGTAGCCCTTCGCGAGCATGGCGCGGGCGATGTGGGGACGCCCGAAAGCGCCCCCGCCGACCACCTCGCGGATCGCCGCGAGGTCGAGCGGCATGCCGAGGGCGGTGAGCTTCTCCACCATCGCCTCGCCCCGCGTGTCGCGGTCCACGCGGAAACGCTCCAGCTGGGCCTTCATCGCGGGCTCCTCGGGGTCGAGGAAAAGGCCGAGGACGTGCACGTCGTCGCCGTTGCAGCGCGTCGAAAGCTCGCTCGCCGCCACGGTCACGAGGCCCGTCCCCTTCGCCGCGGCCTCGAACTCGGGGAGGCCGTGCACCGCGTCGTGATCGGACAGGGCGAGGACGGACAGGCCCGCCTCGACCGCGTGGCCGACGAGGCGCGCGGGCGCGTCGACGCCGTCGGAGAACGTCGAATGGCAGTGCAGGTCGGCGCCGCGGAACGGAGGCATCCGGGCATGGTAGCGCGGGAACCGGCCCGGTCCTCTCCTGTACCCTTCGGGAGTGCGTCCGGCCCCCCGTCTCGTCTGCGCGGCAGCTCTCGCCGCGACCCTCGCCGGGTGCTCCGTGCGCGCGCGCGTCCAGAGCGCCGCGGAAGCCGCCGGGGCGAAGGACCGCGCCTCGGTCTGCGTCCTCTTCGTCGACGGGCTGTCGAAGGAGGCCTTCGACCACCTCCTCGCCGAGGGCGCGCTCCCGAACATCCGCCGGGAGATCGTCGACCGCGCGCTTGTCGTCGACAACGCGGTCGCATCCGTCCCGAGCGAGACGTACCCGAACCTCGGCGCGATGCTGACGGGCCTCTTCCCGGGCCACCACGGGATCCCCGCGAACGTCTGGCTCGACCGGCGCCTGCGCCTGCGGGAGGCCCACACGAACGTCTTCCGCACCTACGCGGCAGGCGACTTTCTGACGCCGGCTGCGCGCACGTTGTACGAGCGTCTGCCCGCCGACACGGTCGCCGTCACGACTCCCATCGCGCGCGGCGCGGCCGTGTACGTGAAGAACACGGTCGCCGTCATGGCGGCGTACGCCCGCTACGACTGGCCGTTCCTCGACCGCAAGACCCTCGACGACATGGGCGACGCGTACGCGGGCGCGGCCGCCTCCGGCCGACTGCCCAGCCTCGTGTGGGGCCACATCCTCGGGCCGGACGAGGTCGCGCACGCCGAGGGACCCGGCAGCGCCGAGTTTCACGCCACCCTCGTCTCGATCGACAAGGCGTTCGGCCGGCTCGTGAAGCGGCTGAAGAAGCTGAAGGCCGACGACCGCGTGCTGTTCGTCCTCGTCGGCGACCACGGCAACCGCACGTACCAGAAGTTCGTCGACGCGAGCGAGCTCGTGAACCGCGTGCTGCGCGCGAATCCGACCGAGGCCGACTGCACGAAGGGGGACTGCGTCCTCGTGCCCGCGCCCCGCAAGGACAAGGTATACGACGTCGGCGAGGCCATGATCGCCGTGGGAGCCTACCGCGGCGCCATGATCTGGCTCCCCTCCGATCACGCGGGCGAGGAGATCCCCGGAGCGTTCCGGACACGCAAGCAGAAACGTCCGAAAGGGCCGCCCGCGCCGCGCCTGAGGATGCCGCCCGTCTCGGCGTTCGCCGCCACGCTCGCCCGCGCCCCCGAGGTGCGGCTCGTCGTGACGCGCGGCCCCGCCGCCGGGCGGGTCGTCGTGTACGGGCCCGCGGGCCGCTCGGAGATCGCGCGCGTCGACGGCGACGAGTCCCCCGCCCGCTACTCCTATCGCGTCCTCGAGGGCGAGGACCCGCTCGGCTACGCCGCCGACCCCGCAGTCCGGGGCCTCCTCGGCGCAGCGCGCAACGCGGACGACTGGCTCGACGCGACGGCGGCCGGGCCGTACCCTGATCTCGTCGTCCAGCTGCCCGAGTTCTTCGACTCGCCGCGGTCTCCCGACGTCTACCTGTCTCCCGCCGAGGGCTACGGGTTCGTGTCCGGCAAGGCCGCCGGACACGGCTCTCTCAGCCGCAGCGAGACCGTGGTCCCGCTGCTTTTCGCGGGCCCCGGCGTGCCGCCCGGCCACCGCCGCGCGGCTCGCACCGTCGACCTCGCGCCGACGCTCCTGTCGTACCTCGGCGTCCCCTACGACGCCGAGGAGATGGACGGCGACGACCTCGAGATCGCCCCCGCGGGAGCGCCCGCGATGAAGCCGCTCGCGCCCGCGCCGGAGTGACCCTCAGGGCAGCCGGCGGAGCCGCACGACATTCGTCGCGCCCGCGGTGGGCGACGCGCCGGACACCTCGACGATCGTCGCGCCCGCGAGGCGGGGACCTTCGCGAGCAGCGCGTCCGCGGCGCGGATGCGCTCCTCGACGGTCCGGGTCTTCGGCACGCGGAACGACACGACGTCCCGGAGAAGCGTCAGCTTCCGGCGCACGGCCTCGCGGGGCGTGAAGACCACGATCGGGAGCGAGACCGTGTTCTTGGACGCGAGTCGCGCCGTCCGGCCCGACTCGGTGTGGACGACGAGGACCGAAGCGCCTCCGAGCCGCGCGGCCTCGGCCGCGGCGCGGGCCATGACGGCCGTGAAGTCGCCCGGGGGCGGCGCCGGGAGCGCGGCGGGCACGCTCCCCGCGTCGGGCACCTCGGCGGCGCGGGCGATCTCGCCCATCGCCCGGACCGCCTCGACGGGATAAGCGCCGATCGCCGTCTCGCCCGAGAGCATCACGGCGTCGGCGCCGTCGTGCACGGCGAGTGCGACGTCGGACACTTCCGCCCGCGTCGGGACGGGGCATTCGATCATGGACTCGAGCATCTGCGTCGCGACGATGACGGGTACCGCGTGCCGCCGGCCCGCCGCGAGGATCTCGCGCTGGGCGGCCGGGACGCGGGCGAGGCCGATCTCCACGCCGAGGTCGCCGCGCGCCACCATGAGGGCGTCGGAGGCGGCGGCGATCCGGTCGAGGTCCATGAGCGCCTCGGGACGCTCGATCTTCGCGACGATCCAGGGGCGGCGGTCCTCGGCGACCCGCTCGAACAGGCGCCGGAGCTGCGCGACGTGCGCCGCGCTGCGCACGAACGAGAGCCCGACGAAGTCCACGCCCGCGTCGAGCGCCTCGACGAGGTCGCGGCGGTCCTTCGGCGTGAGCGCCGGAGCCGTGAGCGTCGAATCCGGGAAGTTCACGCCGGCCCCGCTCTTGACGCGGCCGCCCGTGCGCACGACGGCGCGCAGCGCCCCGCGCCGACGCCCCGTCACCTCGAGGCGGACCCTGCCGTCGTCGATGCGGATCTCGGCGCCGGGCTTCACGTCTTTGAGGAGGGCCGGATACGTGACCGCGAGGCGCACGAGACCGCCTCGTTCGCCTCCCTCGGACGCGGTGCCGGCGACGATCTCGACGGACCGGCCGGTCAGGAGCGACACCGAGCCGCCCGGCAGCGCGCCGAGGCGGATCTTCGGGCCGCCGAGATCGAGAAGGACGCCGACGGGCCTCCCGCGCCGCGCCGAGACGCGCCTCACGAGAGCCGTCCGCCGGGCGATGTCGCCGGGCTTCGCGTGAGCCCCGTTCAGGCGGACGACGTCCACCCCCGCGGCGAGAAGCGCGTCGAGCGCGCCCGGCTTCTCCGCGTTGCCCGCGATCGTCGCGACGATCTTCGTCGCCCCCTCTCCGGTCTTTCCCGACATCCATCCTCCCCTGTCGCGCCGTATGATGCTCCGATGGCTCCCTCCTCGATCTTCGAACCCCCCGTCGCCGCCGACCCCCGCATCGACAAGCTGGCCGAGCACGTCCGGGAAATGATCAAGATCCTCGGCCTCGACCCCGAAAGAGATCCGAACCTCGTCGACACGGACCAGCGTGTCGCGAAGATGTACCTCGAGATCTTCTCGGGCCTCGATTCGGGCAACCGCCCGAAGCTCACGACGTTCCCGAACGACGAGAAGTACAGCGCGATGGTCATGGAGAAGGACATCCCCTTCTACTCCATGTGCGCCCACCACTTCGTGCCGTTCTACGGGCACGGGCACATCGCGTACATCCCGAACGAGCGAATCGTCGGGCTGTCGAAGCTGCCGCGCCTCCTCGAGTTCTACGCCCGCAGGCCGCAGCTCCAGGAGCGCCTCACGGAGCAGGTCGCGTCGACCCTGGAGGAGGAGCTCAAGCCGCAGGGCGTCATGGTCGTCATCGAGGCGCGCCACCTCTGCGTGGAGATGCGGGGCGTCAAGAAGCCCGGCGCTCTCACCGTCACGTCCTCGATCCGCGGAATCTTCGCGTCCAAGGCCGTGCGCGAGGAGTTCCTCGACCTCCTGAACCGCCGCGGCTGAGTAACCTTCTCCGGCGGCCGGCGTCCCCCTGAGAACAGGAGGACCCCCATGAGCCGTGCCGCCGCCGTCCCGACCATCCTCGCCGCGCTCGCACTCTCTCTCCCCGCCGCCGCCGATCACCGCCACTCGATGGACGTCACGATCGAGGAGCGCGACGCGAAGGGCTGCGCCGGCGTTCACGTCCGCTTCGGCGACCGCGCGACGGCCCGGGGCGAGGAGACCGTGACGCTCTCCCGGGCGGAAGCGAAGGGACTCGTCCTCGAGGGGTCCCGGCACGGCGGCGTGACGGTGCGCGGCGGCGACGCCAACACCTTCACCGTGACGGCGTGCAAGGCCGCCGCCGGCGCCGACGAAGCCTCGGCCGGGGCCGTCCTCTCGAAGATCGCGCTGCGCTCCTCGGGAGGCCGCATCACGCTCGAGGGCCCCCCGGGCGAGAGCTGGAACGGGTTTCTCGTCGTGACCGCCCCCCGCGACGCCGACTTCTCGGTCGAGGCTTCGAACGGTCCCGTTTCCCTCTCGAACCTCTCCGGGACGCTGGCCGTGACGACCGCGAACGGTCCCGTCTCCCTCGCGGGCCTCACGGGCGTCGTCACCGTAGACGCCGCGAACGGCCCCGTCTCGCTCAAGAACTCCTCGGGCGACGTGAAGATCCACGCCGTCAACGGCCCGCTCACGATCGCCCTCGCGGGCACGCGCTGGGAAGGCAAGGGCCTCGACGCCGACGCGAAGAACGGCCCGCTCACGCTGAAGGTCCCCGACGACTTCGCGTCCGGCGTGAGGGTCGAGACGTCCAGCCACGCGCCGTTCTCCTGCCGCGCCGCGGCGTGCGGCTCGGCTCGCCGCGAGGACGGGAACCGCACGCGCCTCGTCGAGTTCGGCGGGGACGCCTCGATCCGCCTCACGTCCTCGAACGGCCCCGTGTCGATCGTCGGCCCGAACCGCTCCTAGAGTCCGACGGCCGGCGTCACGCGGGGCGGCTCGAGAGCTGGCGCGCGAGCCGCCCCGCGGCGGCGAGGCCCCGAAGCGTGCGGACGCCGTGCCAGCAGAAGTCGTCGCCGGAGACGGGGACGACGTGACAGGCCGCCGGCAGGCGCTCGCGCCAGAACGCCACGTCCTTCCCGGCGAACGGATACGGCTCGTCGGGGAGGATCACGACGTCGGGGCGCGAGAGCAGGATCGCGTTCTCCGACGCCACCGGATAGTCGTGGACGTCGGTGTTCGAGGATTCTTCGAGTGAAAGGGAGCCTCCGACCCGGCGAAGCAGGTCCGCCACGTACGTGCGCGGCCCGACCGTCATCCAGGGGTCCTTCCAGATGAGATAGACGAAGCGAAAGCGCAATCCCGTGAGCCGCGCCTCCTCCTCGGCGCTCTCCAGCGCCTCTTCCACCTTCAAAGAAATCTTCTCCGATTCCTCTCTCTTCCCGACGACGCCCCCGAAGTGCCGCAGAAGGCCCGGAATCTCCGCGACCGTCCGCGGATGCGACACGTCCACGGCGAACTCGCGGCGGAGCGCCTCGACGTCCTCCGCGCGGTTCTCTTCCGCGTTGCAGAAGACGAGATCGGGCCTCGCGGCGCGGATGGCCGCGAAATCCGGGTTCTTCGTTCCGCCCACGCGCGGGACGTCCCTCAGCGCCTCTTTCGGGTGGATGCAGTAGCGCGTCGCCCCGACGAGGTCGCCGGCCGCCCCGAACGCCGCGAGGCTCTCCGTGATCGACGGGCAGAGGGACACAAGGCGCACGAACCCAGATTCTTCCACGCCCGGCCTCCGGCGGGTAACATCCCCCGGCCGCGGCCGGTCCGCGGGAGGAGTTTCGTCCATGTCCAGCGTCCTGACCGAGACCACCGCCGGGGCAGGTTCGTCCTCCGGCGTCGTCGTCAACGACTTCTCTTTGCAGGTTGCCACTGCGAACGGGTCCGGCTCGCAGACGGCGAACAGCGTCCTGATGCGCTCCATCTTTCAGATGGGCGTCCCGGTGTCCGGCAAGAACCTCTTTCCGTCGAACATCCAGGGCCTGCCGACGTGGTTCACGATCCGCGCGAGCAGGCACGGCTACATCGGCCGCAAGCGCGAGATCGACGTCCTCGTCTGCATGAACCCCGAGACGGCCGAGGAAGACGTCCGCGAGGCGCGGGCGGGCACGCACGTCGTCTACGAGAAGAAGCTCGGCCTCGAGAACCCGGGGAAGAAGCGCGACGACGTCACGTATTACCCCGTGCCGTTCGCCGAGCTCGTCGTGAAGATCACGGCGGCCCCCGAGCACGCGAAGCTCCGCAAGCTCATCGTGAACATGATCTACGTGGGCGTCGTCGCGGACCTCATGGGGATCGACCCCGCCGAGTCCGAGATCGCCATCGCCAAGCAGCTCAAGGGCAAGAAGAAGGCGATCGACCTCAACGTCTCGGCCGTGAAGCTCGGCCTCGACTACGCGGCCGCGAACTTCCCGGTCAAGATCCCCTACCGCGTCGAGCGCATGGACGCCACGAAGGGCAAGATCATCGTCGAGGGAAACGCGGCCGCCGCGCTCGGCTGCGTGTTCGCGGGCGCGACGGTGTGCGCGTGGTACCCGATCACGCCGTCCTCCTCTCTCTGCGAGTCCTTCATCGACTTCTGCGACGACCTCCGTGTCGACCCCGCGACCGGGAAGAAGAACGTCGCCGTCATCCAGGCCGAGGACGAGATCGCTTCGATCGGCATGGTCCTCGGCGCCGGCTGGGCGGGCGCGCGCGCGTTCACGTCCACGTCGGGCCCCGGCATCTCGCTGATGTCGGAGATCATCGGGCTCGGGTACTACACCGAGATCCCCGCGGTGATTTTCGACGTCCAGCGCGTCGGCCCTTCGACGGGGCTGCCGACCCGGACGATGCAGGGAGACATCCTGCTCTGCTACTTCAACTCCCACGGCGACGCCAAGCACCCCGTGCTCTTCCCGGCCTCGCCCGAGGAGTGCTTCTCGATGGCCGGCGAGGCCTTCGACCTCGCCGAGCGGCTCCAGACGCCGGTCTTCGTCCTGACGGACCTCGACCTCGGCATGAACAACTGGATGTCGGACGCGTTCCCCTATCCCACGGCGCCGCTCGACCGCGGCAAGGTCCTCGACGCCGCGGCGATCGAGAAGGTCAAGGACACGTGGGGACGCTACAAGGACGTGGACGGCGACGCGATCCCGTACCGCACGCTGCCCGGGACGAACTCCCCGGCCGGCGCGTTCTTCACGCGCGGCTCGGGACACAACGAGAAAGCGCAGTACTCCGAGAAGGCCGTCGACTACGTCAACAACGTCGACCGCCTCTCGCGCAAGTTCGACACCGCGCGGACGCTCGTGCCGAAGCCGGAGATCCAGGACCGCCCCGGCGCCGTGGCTGGCGTCCTCGCCTACGGCACGTCGCACTACGGCACCGCCGAGGGACGCGACAAGCTGGCCGCCGAGTTCGGCGTGCCCCTCGACTACTGCCGCCTCCGGGCGCTGCCCGTCGGCCCCGAGACGGCCGCGTGGATCCGGCGCCACGAGCGCATCTACGTCGTCGAGCAGAACCGCGACAGCCAGCTCGTGACGATCCTCCGCGACGAGTTCCCCGAGATCGCGGCGCGCTTCGTCCCGATCCGCCAGTACAACGGCCTCCCGCTCGACGCGACGACCGTCGTCGAGGGCGTCCTCTCGGACCGCAAGACGTCCGGGAAGAAGGGTTGAAAAGATGAGTGCCATTCCGAAGACGAACCGCCTCGGCCTGCCGAAGGCCGAGTACGAGGGCGGCAAGTCCACGCTCTGCCTCGGCTGCGGGCACGACGTCATCACGAAGCAGGTCATCAACGCCTTCTACGAGATGGGCGTCCCGCCCTACCAGGTCGCGAAGTTCTCCGGCATCGGATGCTCCTCGAAGACGCCCGCGTACTTCCTGAACCGCGCCTGGGGCTTCAACGGCGTCCACGGCCGCATGCCGTCGGCCGCGACGGGCGCGCTCGTCGCGAACCCCGAGCTCGTCGGCATCGGCGTCTCCGGCGACGGCGACACGGCCTCGATCGGCATTGGCCAGTTCGTCCACCTCGTGCGGCGCAACCTGCCGCTCGTCTACATCGTCGAGGACAACGGCGTCTACGGCCTCACGAAGGGCCAGTTCTCCGCGACGGCCGACGTGGGCGCCACACGCAAGAAGGGCGACGTGAACGAGTTCGTCCCGATCGATCTGTGCTCGCTCGCGATCGAGCTCGGCGGCACGTTCGTCGCGCGCTCGTTCTCCGGCGACATGAAGCAGCTCCAGACGATCCTCGAGGCCGCGATCGCCCACAAGGGCACGTCCATCATCGACGTCATCTCACCCTGCGTGACGTTCAACGACCACGAGGGCTCGACGAAGAGCTACAAGTACGCCAAGGAGCACGAGACGCCCGTCCACGACGTCGGCTTCGTCCCGTACTTCGAGGACACGCTCGCCGAGATCCCCGCGGGCGACACGAAGGACGTGGCCTTCCCCGACGGCAGCGTCCTGCGCTTCCGCGGCGTCGGCCGGGACTACGACCCGACCGACAAGGAGAAGGCGCTCCGGTCGATCCACGAGAGCCACGGCAAGCAGGAGATCCTCACGGGCATCCTGTACCTGAATCCCGCCAAGCCCGGGTTCTCGGAGGTCCTCGGCGCCACCGGCAAGTCGCTCGTGAACCTGCCGCTCGACGTCGTCAGACCCAGCCGCGAGGCCCTCGATCGGGTCATGGAGTCCATGCGATGAACGCGGCAACGACGAGCATCCGCGTCTTCGGGGTCTACCTCGTCATCCTCGGCGCCGCCCTCATCGTGGCGCCGAACGCCGTGCTCGCTCCCTTCGGAGTCCCGCCGACGTCCGAGGTCTGGGTCCGCGTGGTGGGCGTCCTCGCGACCGCCCTCGGCTTCTACTACGGCCACGCAGCGCGTTGCGGGCTCGTCCCGTTCTACCGGGCCACGATCGTCGCGCGCGCCTTCGTCTTCGTCTGCTTCGGCGCGTTCGTCCTCCTCGGCTTCGCGCCGCCGGCCCTCGCCCTGTTCGGCGCCGTGGACCTCGCGGGAGCGGCCTGGACGGCCGCGGCCCTCAAGAAGGGCTGAGCCCGGCGGCGGCGCCATGCCGATCCGGATCGTCAGGCTCGGCAGCCCACGCAGCCCCGGCGAGGGGCTGCGGATCGGCACCGTGCGCCGCCCGCCGCGCGGAGTGCCGAAGGCGGACTTTGCGAAGCGCGACTTCTACGACGTCTGGCTGCCGAACCTCGCGCCCAGCGAGGAGCTCCTGAAGGCGGGTCAGGCCGCGCAGGATGACGCGGCCCGATGGAAGGCGTTCGTCCGGCGCTACCGCGGCGAGATGAAACAGCCCGACGCCAGCCGCGTCCTCGATCTCCTCGCCGCGCTCTCGCACCAAACGAGCTTCTCGGTCGGCTGCTACTGCCCCGACGAGAGCCGCTGCCACCGGTCGGTGCTTCGCGAGCTGCTGGAAGCGCGGGGCGCCGATTTCGCCGCAGCCGGCTAGTCCTTCTTCTCCTTCTTGTCCTTGTCCTGCTTCGGCTCGTCCTTCTGTACCGACTTCTGCCCGTTCTTCGGCGCCTCGTTCCCGCGAGCCGGAGCGACGTTCCGCTCCTGCTTCACCTCGGGCTTCGCCTCATGCTTTGGCTCGGGTCTCGGCTCGGGCCGCACGGGCGCTGCCTCGTGCGCGATCGGGTCGGGCCCGGGCTCCACGACGCGTCGTGGCGGGCGGCTGAACGGCTGAGCCTGGGGCCGCGGCGCAGGCGCGGCCTGAGCGGCCTGAGCGGCCGGGGGAGGCGGCGGAGCCAGAGGCGCCGGCTGCGGCTGAGCCACGGGGCGGGCCTGAGGCGCCGGTTTCTCGCTCTCGACGCGCACGGGCGCCCTCTCCTGGGGCTTTGCCTGCGGTTTCGCCTCGGGCATCGCGAGCTCCCGCGAGCGCGCGCGGATCGGATCCGGGGGCGGCGCGCCCTCGGCGTCCTTGCGGGGCGCGAGCTGGACCTTGCGGTCCGGCAACACGACGGGACGGACTGCGACCGCCGGTCGCGCGGCCGCGCCCGGCTGAGCGGCGAGGCGGGAGGCGGACTCGGGAGTCAGCGGGGCCCCGCGGCCCTCGCGGATGGCCTCGACCTTCCTGTCGAACGCAGGCGGAGCCGCCGGCGGCGCGAGGCGGACGGCGACCGGGCGCGCGAGGACCGCATCGGGCGGGCGCTGGGCCGCGACCGTCGTCGACCGGAGCGATTCCCGGGTCGGGAGGACCGGCAGTGGCCCCTGCACGACGGGCGCGCTCTGGAGCTGTCGCACGATGGCGGCGTCGCGCACCACGACCGTCTGCGCAGGGCGGGAGCTGACGAAGGCGGAGCGCTCCATGACCGTCGCATACGCGCGGTTCGTGTAAACGACGTTCCGGGACACCGGGCTGCTCGGCTGACGGCCCCACCACGGGCGGAACGGATCGCGCGGCCCGAGGGGGAACCAGCCGACGTACCCTCCCCCACCCCCGCCCACACTCACGGTCAGGGACCAGCCCGGTCCGCCGCCCACGAACGCGACGAGGGCCGGTGCGTAGGCCACGTGGCGCACGTTCGGGGCCACCGGCACCCAGCACCAGCGCCTCGAGACGACGACCCATCGGCCGTAGTGATACGGCGCCCAGCCCCACGGCTCGGACGACACCCACGTCCAGCCCCACGGGTCCTGCCAGATCCAGTGCCCCACTCGGTAGGGGGTCCAGCCCGCGGCGACGGAGCGGGGCCTCCAGACGCGGCCGTACTGCGGCACGGAGTCCCAGTCGCCGTAGGCGTCGAGGTCCTCGGCGCCGAGGACGTCGTGGCTCGTGTAATCGTACGAAACGACTTCGTGCCGGCGCAGCTCGCGTGAGGTCACCCAGCGGTCCCACGAGTCGGCGAACGGAATCGCGACGACGTCGTACTCGGGGTCGTCGATCCCGGTCACGATCATCTCCTCGCCGGTGCGGAGCGACACCTCGCCGCCGGCAGCCGACACCCGGGCCTCCCCGAGCCGGACCGCGAAGCGCGTGTTGCCGGCCGCGTCGACGTAGACGCGGTAGAGGCCCGGGCGCTCGAGCGAGATGGCCGCGTTCGGCGTGTCGATCTCGAACTCGTCCTCGTCGTCCATCGAGATGACGCGGAAGCTCGCGGTGCCCTGCGAGACCGAGTACTGCTGGACGTCTTCCGTCAGGTTCAACGCGGTCAGGTCCGTGCGCGGCGCCACGAACGCCCTGAAGCCCGGGGCCTGGAGCTCGAGGCGCCCCGACGCGCCCGTCCACACCCGGTCGCCGATCGTCATCGGCACGTTGACCGCGAGCGGCTGCCAGCTGCCGGGATCGTCGCCCCGCTGCAGGGACCCCTCGCCCTGCACGAACGCGACGCGCGCGACGGTCTGGCGGAAGTCGCCCTGTGCGCGGGCCGCCGGAGCGGCGGCAATTGTGGCGAAGAGGGCGGAAAGAATTACAGCGAAGCCACGGGGGCTCGAGTGTTTCATCACATGCCTCTCGTTTCGGGCCCCTTGAGCGGGACCTTCACGAGCGGAAGAGCAAGCGACGTACCACGCGCGGGGGCCGGCCCGCGCGCGCCTTCTCAGCCGAGGTGCCCCATGAGCCCGCTGCGGTAGTCCGCGATCGCCTGCCGGATCTCGTTCTCGGTGTTCATGACGAACGGCCCATAGCCGACAACCGGCTCGTCGATCGGCGCTCCCGAGAGGAGCAGGATCGTGGAGTCCGCCGCGGCCTCGATCGAGAGCGTCTCGCCGTCACGTGCGAGAACCGCAAGCCCGCCCTCGTCCACCGACTTCTCGCCGTTGACGCGCCCGCCGCCGTGCAGGAAGAGGAGGGCCGTGGACTGGCCCGCCGGAACGTTCAGCTTCGCGGTCTTCCCGGCCCGGAGCCTCAGGTCCCACAGCTCGATCGGCGTGAACGTCCGCGCGGGGCCCTTCGCCTTCTCGAACTCGCCCGCGATCACGCGCACGGATCCGGCATCGCCCGGGAGGGTGACGACGGGAGTCCGGCTGCCGACGACGTCCTGATAGCCGGGCGGCGCCTTCTTGAACTTCGCGGGCAGGTTCACCCAGAGCTGCACCATCTCGAGCGTGCCACCCTTCTTCGTGAACTCCTTCCCGTGCATCTCCTCGTGGACGATGCCCGAGGCGGCGGTCATCCACTGGACGTCGCCGGGCCCGATCGAGCCCTTGTGCCCCGCCGAGTCGCGATGGTCGATCTCGCCCTGATAGGCGATCGTGACGGTCTCGAAGCCGCGGTGCGGGTGCTCCCCCACGCCGCGCGGGGCGAGGGCCGGCTTGAATTCCGCCGGAGCCGCGTAGTCGAGAAGGATGAACGGACTGAGGTATGGGGCGGAGTCGTACGAGAACATCGAGCTGACGGGGAATCCGTCCCCGACCCAGTGCTTCGGCGGCGCCTGCTCGATCCCGAGAACGCCTTTCGAACGATTCAGTGTCGCCATGGAGAAAATCCTTTCCGGGAGAGACCTGTTTACGCCGCGACCGGAGCCGGGGCGGGTTTGTGCCTGAGGGCCAGGTTGCCGGCGCCGCCGAGGATACCGGCGACGAGGACGGCCCAGCTGACGACCGGGGTCCAGTAATTCGAGAGGCCGAGGAGTGCGTCGAGAGAGTAGCTTCCGGGCCCGGTGAGGGCGAGCGCCGCGCCGCCGATGCCGTAAAGAAGGGGCATCTCGATCCCGTTCGACGCCGCGAAGAGGCCGTTCGCCCCGTGAACGCTGACCGCGGCCACGACCATGACGGAGACCATGAGGGCCGGGCCGACGGGCCCGAGGAGGCCCAGCGCGATCAGAAGTCCGCTCCCCATCTCGGTGGTCGCGGCGGCGGCCGCGAAGACGCGCCCGGGGCGGAACCCGAGTCCCTCGAAGAAGCCGCCGGTGCCGGCCAGGCCGTGACCGCCGAACCACCCGAAGAGTTTCTGGGCGCCGTGAGCGGCCATGAGAGAGCCCAGAACGATTCGAAGGACGAGAATTCCTGAGTCCATGTGTCGATCTCCTTTCCGGGGCCGAGGTCCCCGGCGAGAAGAACTATATTAAGTATAGTGACTACTTGTCAAGTAGCTGCTTGTCATTCGGGCGGCGGCCGGGGTATCCTCCTGTCCGTGAGACAGATGCGAGGCTCCCGCGCCCCCGACCTGGCCCTTTGCGGCCGGTATCACCGGGCGATCGAGCTGGTCGGACGCCGCTGGACGGGCGCGATCGTCTACCTGCTGCTCCGCTCCCGCTGCCACTTCGCGACGCTGCGCGACGCCATCCCGGACATCACGGACCGGATGCTGAGCGAGCGGCTGAAGGAGCTGGAAGAGGAGAAGATCGTCGAGCGCACGGTCGTCCCGGCAACCCCGGTCCGCGTCGAGTACGCGCTGACGAAAAAGGGCCGCGATCTGGCCTCCGCGATCGACGCGATGGCCGCCTGGGCCGAGCGCTGGGTCGAGCCCGAGACGCGCCGCGCGCCGCACCGCTCTTCGCGGTAAGCGATCGGCGCCCGCTACTTCCCCGCCACCAGCTTCTGAAAGCTCGGGTTCTGGCGCAGCGCGTCCCAGCGCGGGTCGAGCTTCAGGAGGGGAGCCGAGATCCAGGACGGGTGCGACAACAGGAACTCGAGCTCCCGGGTCGCGGCTTCCTGATTCCCCACCATCGCCTGGATGCGCGCCATGTCTTCTACCCTGCTCACGCCCCGGAAGGCGTCGCGTGTCGGAGGCATCAGCTCGACGCCGCGTTCACCCGCCCGAACGGCCTCGGCGTTCTGGCCGAGCCCGGCGAGGGCGATTCCGAGCGAGGAGTGGAGGCGTCCATCCTCCGGAGTCTCCTTGACCTTCGCCCGCAGAACGCCCGCGGCTTCGGCATACGCGGCTCGGGCCGCGTCGCGCCGGCCCATGTCGTCGAGGACCTCGGCGCGGAGCAGCGAGACGGGGATGTACTGCAGCTGATCCGTAATGGCCTCTCGCCTGGTCGCGTCGAGACGACGTTGAGCCCGTTCCCAATCCCTTCTGCAGATCGCAATTCGCACGGACATGGAGTCCAGTCGGCCGCCCGGATCCTGAAGGCCGGCGACCCGGGCCGCCGCCTCGAGGGCACGATCGGCCGCAGCGACGTCGCCGCGCCAGAGCAGCTGCGTCAGGGCCGCGTAGAAGTAGCCGTCCGCGTAGCCGGGGTTCAGCGACGCCGACGCTTCGAGGCTCCGAGCGGCCTCGGCGTACTTGCGCGCGAGGATCTGGGTTTCGCCGAGGTTGAAGTAGAAGGTGCCGTTCCCGGGATCGAGATCGATCCCCTTGCGGATACCGGCCTCCGCATCCTCCATCTTGCCCTGTCGTCGATGGACGGCGCCGATGACGAACTGCACGGCGGCGTCGTTCGGCCGGAGCGCGAGGGCCTTCTTGAAGTCCACGAGGGCGGCCTCGTAGTCGAGCAGCACCTGGTACTTGTAGGAGCCGTACGCCATGTGCGTCTCGGCGGAGTCGGGTCGCAGGGCGACGGCCCGCTCTGCTTCGGTTCGGGCCCGTTCGAGCTCCGACGGCCTCCGGTCGTAGAAGAGCCAGTAATTGATGATCCGCGCCCTGGCGAGAAGGGAGAGCGCCTCGGCGAACTGCGGGTCCCGTTCGACCGCGGCTTCGGCGAGCTTGATCTGCTCGGCGAGGACGGACGCCTCCTGCCGGCGCCTCTCCAGCGCGAGCGCTCGCAGGTAGAAGTCGTAGGCCGCGAGATCGCGGGTGGGCGCCTCGTGCGGGGCGGCCGCATCGGCGGGCGTGAGCGCCAGGTCGAGCGCCCGGACGACGCCGCTGGCCACCTCGGTCTGGATGGCGAAGACGTCCGCCAGCTGGCGGTCGTAGCGGTCGGTCCAGAGATGCGTGTCGTCGGAAACCCGGATGAGCTGGGGGGTGATGCGGACCCGGCCCGTGCCGCCGCCGCTCCTGTCCCATCGGACCGAACCTTCGAGGACGTAGCCCACGCCAAGGTCCTTCCCGATCTGCTCGACCGTCTTCCCTTTCCGGTCGTACTGCGTGGCCGTCGTGCGGGAGAGGACCGCGAGATTGCGGACGCCGGCAAGCCGGCTCGTGATCTCCTCCGTCATTCCGCTGGCGAAGTAAGCATCCTCGGGAGAGCCGAGATTCTCGAACGGCAGGACCACGATGCGTTTGGGGCCGGCGGCCGCCGGCGCGGACTTGTTCGAACGGCGAAGAAGAAGAATTCCTGCGAATGCGAGGAGCGCGACGGCGGCCACGGCGACAACCGCCATCGTCTTGCCGGATGGCGGCGTTGGTGCCTTTGCCCCGCCGGCCGCCGTCGTCGCACCCGACGCCTCCGACAGCGCGAACATGACGTCCTTCGCGGACTGGAAACGGTCGTTCCTCTCCTTCTCCAGGCAGTGCTTCACCACGTGGTCGAGGGCGGGCGGGATGTTGCGGCCGGACTCCGAGAGCTCCGGCGGCTCTTCCTTCAGGATCGCCGACATCGTGTCGGCGGGCGTCTCCCTCTTGAACGCTCTCTTCCCCGAAAGCAGCTCGTAGAGGATCGCCCCGAACGAGAAGACGTCCGACCTGTGGTCGACCGGCAGGCCGCGCACCTGCTCGGGCGACATGTACCCCACCGTCCCCATCACGACGCCCGGCTCGGTGTGCCGGGACTCCGTCGGCGCGTTCGATTTCTCGCCGCCCGGACCCTCTTCCGTCCTCTTGGCAAGACCGAAGTCGAGGATCTTCAGGTGGCCGTCTTTCGAGACGAAGAGGTTCTCGGGCTTCAGGTCGCGGTGGACGATGCCCTTCTCGTGAGCGGCGGACAGGCCTTTGGCGATTTGGAGGGCGTAGTCGACCGCCTGCTTCGGTGGGACCGGGCCGGAGTCGAGCTTCTCGCGCAGCGTCGCGCCTTCGAGAAGCTCCATGACGAGGATGTGGCGGGACGAGGACGAGGGAGAAGGACCGGGAATTTCTTCGAATGAATAGAGAACGGCGATGTTTGGATGGTTGAGGCTCGCCAGCGAGCGCGCCTCCCGCTCGAACCGGGCCCTGCTCTCTTCGCCTTCCAGGAACTCTTCAGGCAGCACCTTCAGGGCGACTGGCCTGTCGATGCGCGTGTCCCTCGCCCGGTAGACCTCCCCCATCCCGCCAGCACCGATGGGCGAGAGGATCTCGTAGGCGCCGAGACGGGTGCCTGCCTGGATCGTCACGAAACCCCCGGGTGATTCTATTGGTCGGGCGAGGCCGCCCGGATCAGTCAGCGCCGGCCGCGAATCGCGGCCTGGACGCTCTGGGCGCTTCGAACCGCGTTGTTGCGGGCCTTGCTCGCCGCCGAGGCGCGCTTCGAGTCGCGGGCCGACCGAGCGCGGAAGTACCAGATCCCGAGGGCGCCGAGAACGAGGACGAGGCCGAGGAGAAACGGAGTAGACACGGGCACCACCTGACGCAGGATAGGCCCTTTCACGTTCCGATGCGCCGGATCCGCAGGATCGGGCCGTCGGGCGCCGCCGCGTCCGTCAGGTCGATCTCCGCGAAGACCGCCCACGTGTGGTCGCTCTTCGGGTCGAGAAGCGTCTGCGCGACTTCCCACTTTCTCGAACCGGCAGACTTCAACTTCGTCAGGTGGTGAAGGCGGGCCTCGGCGCCCGAGAGCAGCTCTCCGTATTCCTCGAAGAACGGCGCGAGCGCCGCCTCGAACCGCGCGGCGTCCCAGGAGTCCGAGGCGTCCGCGCACACGCGCTCAGCAGCTTCTTCCCAGTCCTTCCGCGCGAGCGCACGCACGAGGAGCTGCGCCTCCGCGCGGACGCGCGCCGCGAAGACGCGAGGGTTCGCGAGGAGCTCCGTGATCCAGGAAGCCTCCGCCTTCTTCGCCGGCGCGGCCGGCGCGGCCCGCTCCGCGAGGAGGAGCTCTGGATGGCGCATCCGCTCCCATTCCTCGAGGAGACTCGCGTCGGTCTCCCCCACGAGCGACCGGAAGAAGCCCAGAACGTCCCACACCGTGTCGGTCTTCGCGGGCTCCGGCACGGTCTGGTCGAGCGTCCGGTAGAGCTGGGACAGGTAACGGAGAAGAACGCCCTCGCTGCGCTCGAGGCCGTAGCTCTTCACGTAGTCCGAGAAGCCGGAGAAGGTCTCGAACATCTCGCGTCCGATCGACTTCGGGCTCACGTCCGAGCCCGCGGTCCACGGATGAGCGGCGCGGAACGCGTTGAAGGAGGCGTACAGAAAGTCCGCCAGAGGTTTCGGGTGCGTGACCTCTTCGAGGCGCTCCATGCGCTCCTCGTACGGGACGCCCTCTTCCTTCAGCTCGGCCACGAGGCGGCCCTTCGCCCGGTCCACCTGCCGCCGCAGGATCACGTCCGGGTCCTCGAGGATCGATTCGACGACGCTCAGCACGTCGATCGCATACGTCGGGGAGGCGGCATCGAGCTCCTCGAGCGCCGAGAGCGCGAAGAGCGAGAGCGCCTGGTGGAGCGAGAAGTCGAACTGGAGGTCCCGGGCGACCGCGACCCGGTACGGCCGCTCGCCCGTCAGGACGAGGATTCCCGCCCGGTAGAGCGAGCGCACGAGAACGGCCGCCTGCTTCACGAGGCGGCGCTTGACGCCCTCGTCCTCGTGACAGCGCGCGACGAGGTCCCGGAGCGACGCGAAATTGCGGGCCGGCGCTTCGGCCTCATCCCGCTGCAGGAGCGACAGCACCATCCCGTGCGTGAGCCGGAAACGGGAGACGAGCGTCTCGGGCGGCCGCGAGATCAGCTTCTGGAACGTCTCGACCGTCCACGAGACCTCGCCCTTGGGCGGCCCCTTGACCGTGCGCGCTTTCTTCCCCGAGGCTTCGGACTTCCTTTCGGCCTGCCGCTTCTCGACGATGTGTTCGGGGGCCTGCGCGACCACGCTGCCCTGCGTGTCGAACCCGCGCCGCCCCGCGCGCCCGGCGATCTGCTTGAAGTCGCGGACGGAGAGGAGACCCACCTTCGTCCCGTCGTACTTAGCGAGCTTCGTGAAGAGGACGGTCCGGATCGGGATGTTCACGCCGACGCCCAGCGTGTCGGTCCCGCAGACGACGTGGAGGAGGCCCTTCTGGGCCAGCTGCTCGACGAGAAGGCGGTATTTCGGGAGGAGGCCGGCATGGTGGACGCCGATCCCGAACGACAGGAACCTCCGGAACTCCTTGCCGTAAGGCGTCGCGAGGCGGACGCCCGCGGCGATCTTCCGGATCTCGTCGCGCTCCTCCTTCGTCCCGATCTTCACGCTCGTGAGGGACTGCGCAAGCTCGGCGCACTCCCTCTGCGTGAAGTTCACGACGTAGATCGGGCTCTTCTTCGCGGCGAGAAGCTCCTCGATCGTCTCGTGGAGCGGCGTCTCGCGGTACTCCCAGTCGAGCGGGACGGGACGCTCGTCGGACGTCACGTGCGCGACCTCGCGGCCCGTGTCGCGCTGGAGACGCTCGGCGATTGCGCGTGTGTCGCCGAGCGTCGCGGACATGAGGAGGAACTGCGTGGACGGCAGGACGAGAAGCGGCACCTGCCAGGCCACGCCCCGCTCCTTGTCGGCGTAGTAGTGAAACTCGTCCATCACGACGTACGGGACGTCGAGCGCCGGGCCCAGCCGCAGCGCCATGTTCGACAGGACCTCGGCCGTGCAGCAGACGACGCTCGCGTCGGGGTTGATGCTCGCGTCCCCCGTCCGCATCCCGACGTTTTCGGGCCCGAGGTCGTTGCAGAGCGAGAAGAACTTCTCGCTCGCGAGCGCCTTGATCGGGCTCGTGTAGACGGACATCTTCCCCTCGCAGGCCGCCTTGAAGTGCAGGCCCAGGGCGACGAGCGATTTTCCGGACCCGGTCGGCGTTCCGAGGATGACGTGCTTGCCCGCCATGATCTCCAGAAGCGCCTCTTCCTGCGCCGGGTAGAGCGTCAGGCCCGTGGAGGAGACCCACTCGAGGAAGAGGCCGAGGATCTCGTCGGGATCGCTCGTCCCGCGCGGCGGGATCCGGTCCGCGAGCGGCGCGACGTCCGGCATCCGGTCAGGGCGTCTTCGCGGAGAATTCGACGGAGACCGGCCGCCACGTCTTCGGGTCGTTCACGAGCCCGTGCGCCTGGCTGACGACCTCCAGACGCTTCGGGACGAACTTGAAGAGCGCGAAGTCCGCGCCGCGGGACTTGTCCTTGTAGAACGGCCCCCAGTCGTCCTTCCAGTGAAGGGCCTTGACTTCAGGGTCCGCGACGAGACTCGCGGTCCCGACAAGCGTGACGTAAGCCGGAAGAGATGCTTCGAAGAACTGAAGAGTGGCCCGCGGGTCTCGCGCGAGGTCGGCCACCTTGCGTGTCGCGGGGTTCGTCGCGATCCACACCGTGAAGTCCTCGTCCGGCCCAAGTGCATCCACGACGCGTGACTGAGGCTGGCCGTCGGGGCCGATCGTGACGAGCGTCGCGTAGCGGGCCTTCAGCGCGATCTCCCGCGCGGCCTTCAGGACCGCCTTGGGTTCGGCCACCGGCATCGGCGCGGCAGGAGATGCGGCGACGGCGGCCGGAAGCGCCGTCGCGAGCGCGGCCGCCTCGGCCGGGCAGTCGCGATCGGGCACGGCGTTCTTCGCGCGCACCGCGGCGAGCTCCTTCTTCGCGGCGGCGAGATCGGCGAGGAACGCCGCGTCCGCGTGGAGCCGCGCGACGGTCGCGGCGCCGAGAATGCGCCCCTCGTTGACGTCCGCCTGCCAGTGGACGTTGCACACGACGCGGCTCTGCCCGAACGCACGGCCGCGCTCGACGACCGCCTCGGCGCGGTCCGGCGCGACCTCGGCGAGGACGAGAGCCCAGGCCCACCCGGCGGCGGCGTGGCCGGAGGGATACGACCCCTGCTTCGCGAGGTCCTTCTCGTCGGCGGGGGTGCACGTCGGCTCGCCGTTCACGAGGAAGGGCCGCTTCCTCATGTACTTGTTCTTGGCGGCGCCCGTCGAGTACCCCGCGTCGGAGAGGACGCGCCGGAGGAGAACGTAGAGGTGCGGCGTGTCCTGCTCCGTGATCGGCGCGCCGACGGCGCACGCGAGAGAGCCGGCCGCGCCCGGGAACGTGAGGTTCGCGTCCTCGGTCGCCTGCGCGAAGCGCGGCGTTCCGCGCAACGCACGGCCCGCGCGATTCGCCTCTTCGTCGGCCGAGAGTGCGCCCGAGCCGGGCGCAGGCGGCGGCGGGACGAGCGCGAGGCTGTCGGGGACCTCTTCCTTCGTCAGGTAGCCCGCGATCGAGCCGGGCCAGAGCTGCGGGACCGTCCCGCGCGCCTCGGGCGGCGGCGGCGCCGTCGCGCATCCGGCGGCGAGAGCGAGACAGACGAGGAGGGCGGGGATGCGCATCCGGATGTTCTTCATGCGCGAAAGTATGGCCTACCCGGACGTTAAACCGCCGCCGTCTCCCGCGCGCCCACGCGAAGCGCCTCGGCGACGAGCGCCTCCTGCTCGTGCGCGAACGCGTGGTGCGAGCCGGGGGCGGGGCTCGCGAGCTCGCGCCTTCCGATGTAGCGGAGCACGCGGCCAGCCGCGAGACCTTCGACCTTGCCGTCCAGGAACTGCTCGCGCACGAAGCGCCATGCGCCCATGTTGCGCGGCTCTTCCTGCACCCAGACGAGCTCGGCGTCCTGCGGGTAGCGCTGGAGGATCGCCCCGATCTCGCGCCCCGGGAACGGGTAGTACTGCTCGAGGCGCACGATCGCGACGTCGGTCTTGTCGGCTTTCTCGCGTGCCGCGATGAGATCCCACGCGACCTTGCCGCTCGCGAGGATCACCCGGCGCGCCCGCGAGGGCCCGGCCGGGTCGTCGAGGACGGGGTGGAACGCGCCGTCGGCCAGCTCGTCGATCGTCGAGACGGCCTTCGGGTGGCGCAGCAGGCTCTTCGGCGTCATGACGACGAGGGGCTTCCTCTCGTCGCCCGCCATCTGGCGGAGCAGCAGGTGGTAGTACTGCGCGGGCGTCGTCACGTTCGCGACGCGCATGTTGTCCTCGGCGCAGAGCGTCAGGAACCGCTCGAGCCGCGCCGACGAGTGCTCGGGGCCCTGCCCTTCCTGCCCGTGCGGCAGCAGCAGCACGAGGCCGCAGCGCTGGTTCCACTTCTGCTCGGAGCCCGAGATGAACTGGTCGATGATGACCTGCGCGCCGTTCGCGAAGTCGCCGAACTGCCCTTCCCACAGGACGAGCGTCGACGGGTCCGCGACCGCGTAGCCGAACTCGAAGCCCATGACGGCGTTCTCCGAGAGAAGGCTGTCGATGACCTCGAACGCGGCCTGCTCCGGCGCGATCGTGTTGAGCGGCGTCCACTCCGCCCCGGTTACCGCGTCGGCGAGGACGGCGTGGCGCTGGCTGAACGTGCCGCGCCCCGAGTCCTGGCCGGAGAGGCGCACGGGCGTGCCGTCCAGGAGCAGCATCCCGAACGCGAGCATCTCGCCGCCCGCCCAGTCGATCTCGGGCCGGCCGCTCGCATACTCGGACCGCTTCTTGAGGATGGACTTGAGCTTCGGGTGGACCTCGAAGCCCTCCGGCACGGCCGAGACGGCGCGCGCGACCTCGGCGAGGCGCTCGCGGACCGTGCCCTTCGGCTTCAGGCGCTTCGCGGGCGTCGCGATCAGAGAGTCGAAGCCGGACTTCGCGCCGCCGCGCGCCTCGTCGTAGGCGCGGTCGAGGGCGGTCTTCGCCTCGGCCCACATCTGGTCGACCTCGCCCTGCGAGAAGACGCCCTGCTTGACGAGCGCGGCGCCGTAGAGGCGCGCGACCGACGTGTGCGCCTTGATCTTCACGTACATGAGGGGCTGCGTGTAGCTCGGCTCGTCGCCCTCGTTGTGGCCGTAGCGGCGGTAGCAGACGAGGTCGATCACGACGTCGCGCCGGAACGCGTTGCGGTACTCGCTCGCGACGTCCACCGTGTGGACGACGGCCTCGGGATCGTCGCCGTTCACGTGGAAGACGGGCGCCTGCACCATCTTCGCGACGTCGGTGCAGTACGGCGACGACCGCGCGTCCGCGGGGTTCGTCGTGAAGCCGATCTGGTTGTTCACGACGACGTGCACCGTGCCGCCCGTCCGGTAGCCGTGCAGCTGCGACATGTTGAGAGTCTCGGCCACGATGCCCTGCCCCGCGAACGCCGCGTCGCCGTGGAGGAGGATCGGGAGCACCTTCGCGTGCTCGCGGTGGTCGCCCAGCGACGTCTGCTTGGCGCGAACCATGCCCTCCACGACGGGGTCCACGAACTCGAGGTGGCTCGGGTTCGGCGCGAGCGCGACGCCGAGCTTCTGGCCGGCCGGCGCGAGGTGCGTCCCGACGGCGCCGAGGTGGTACTTCACGTCGCCGGAGCCCTGCACGGTTCCGGGATCGACCTGCCCCTCGAACTCCGCGAAGATCTGCCCGGCGGGCTTCCCCACCGTGTTCACGAGGACGGTCAGGCGCCCGCGGTGGGACATCCCGATGACGGCCTCGCCGAGGTCCGCCTCGGCGGCACGGTCGAGGAGGCGGTCGAGGAGCGCGATGGCGGCCTCGCCGCCCTCGAGGGAGAAGCGCTTCTGGCCCACGTACTTCGTGTGAAGGAACTTCTCGAACGCCTCCGCCTTCACGAGCGCGTTCAGGATCCGCCGCCGGTCCTCGCGTGAGAGGTTCGCGCGGTTGCGCGACCCTTCCATCCTCTCGATGAGCCACTGCTTCTGCGCGGTGTCCTGGTTGTACATGAACTCCGCGCCGATCTTTCCGCAGTACGTCTGGCGGAGGACCTCGAGGATCTCGCGCAGAGTCGCGCGGTCGCGGCCGGCGAGCCCGTTCGTGATGAACGGCCGGTCGAGATCCCACAGCGTGAAGCCGTACGTCGCGGGGTCGAGGTCCGGGTGGTACGGCACCGCGTCGACGCCGAGCGGGTTCACGTCCGCGACGAGGTGGCCGCGCACGCGGTACGCGTTGATGAGCTGGAGGACGCGCGCCTGCTTCTCGACGGCCTCGAGGCGGTTCGTTCCGCCGAAGAACGGCGAGCTTGCGTCCTTCTCCCAGCGCATGGGCCGGTGCGGGACCTTCAGGTCCTCGAAGATGCGGTCGTAGAAGCGGTCGTTGCCGAGGAGAAGGTCCTGGAGCGTCGCGACGAACCCTCCGGACTCGGCGCCCTGGATGATCCGGTGGTCGTAGGTCGACGAGACGTTCATGACCCGCGACACGCCGAGCGCCGACATGACGTCGTCCGGCATGGCCTGGAACTCGGCCGGGTAGCCCATCGCGCCCGTCGCGATGATGGCGCCCTGCCCCGGCATGAGGCGCGGCAGCGAGGACGTCGTCCCGATCGTGCCGGGGTTCGTGAGCGAGATCGTCGTGCCGGCGAACGCGTCGGGCTCGATCGCGCCCTTTCGCGCCCTGGAAACGAGCGTGTCGAAGGCCGCCAGGAACTCGCCGAACGCCATCTTCCCGGCATCCTTGATGTTCGGGACGAGGAGCGACCGCGAGCCGTCCTTCTTGGTGATGTCGATCGCGATGCCGAGGTTCACGGCGGGCTTCTTGATGCGGGCGGGCTTTCCGTCGGCCTCGCCGAACGCGTCGTTCATCCCCGGGTGCTTTTCGAGCGCGCGCACGATGGCCCACGCGACGAAGTGCGTGAAGGAGACTTTCGAGAGGCCGAGCGCCTCGCGGTGGCGGTTCAGGATCCGCCGGTTCTCCTCCATGTTCTTCACGGGGACGACGCGGTTCGTCGTGGCGGTGGGGACGCCGAGCGACGCCTCCATGTTCCGGGCGATCGTCGCGGCGCCGCCCGCGATCGGCACGGCCTGTTCGCCGGCGCGCGCGGTCACGGGAGCGGGGCGCGGGGCCGGCGCGGCGGACTGCGGCGCCGGAGGCGCGGCGGGCTCGGGCAGCAGAAGCGGCTCGGGAGCGATCGCCCGGGCCGGGACGCTCATCGCAAAGGGAACGCGGTCCTCCAGCGCCCGGAACGCCCGGCGCCAGTCCTCGTCGACGAGGGCCGGGTCGAGGCGGTAGAGGGCGTAGAGCTCCTGGGCGAACGGCGCGTTGTCGCCGAACTCCTCGAGCATGGCGTTGAGAACGAGGGCGGAGGACGAGTCGCTCATGAAGGGGTCAATTGTAGCCGCCGGGGCCGGTTCAGGCCGTGACGTCGCGCCGCGTGAAAACCGCGAACGCCGCGGCCGTCGCGGCCACGGCCCAGCCCGCAAGCACCCACGCCGAGAACGCCAGCGTCATCCCTTCGAAGGGCGCCGGCATCCCCGCGTAGAACTCCGGCAGCGGCAGGTTCGTGACGAAGAACCACTTCGCCCCGTCCCAGTCCGAGGCGATGCGCGAGAGGATCGTTCCGGCCACGAGCGTCGCCATCATCGTGCCCATCGCGGCCGCCGCCGACCGGAAGAGGACGGACAGGAGAAGCGTCACGCACCCGACGGCGAGCGCCGACAGCCACGCGAGCCCCCAGAGCGCGAGCGCATCCTGCCAGAGAGGCAGGATCCTGACGGCGGACAGGTCGAACCCGCCGGCGGCGCCCGGGCCGAGCCGGAAGCCGGTGAGCATGGGCGCTCCCCAGCCGCTCCACCCGAACGCGACGCCCGAGATTCCCCACGCGAGGACGAACGCCGCGAGAAGCGTGAGCGTCGTGAAGAGGACCATCGCGATCAGCTTCGAGAGCAGCACCTTCCAGCGCGCGACGGGGCGCGTGAGGAGCAGCGTGACGGTGCCCTCGGCGAACTCCGACGAGACGAGGTCGGCCCCGAAGACGGCGATGAGGAGGGGGATGAGGAGGACGCTCCCGACTCCGGCGAACGTGCGCGTGAAGACGGGACCAGTCAGGGAATTCGGATCAAGATTCTTAGAAAGGTAATAACGCAATCTCCCCGACTCGTACTTCATCCAGCGTTTCCACTGCTCCGGGATGCCCCGCCTCTGGTTCATCTGGCGTTCGAGGTCGCCCGCTCGCTTCTCGACCTGCGCCCGCCAGTCGCGCTCCGGGTGTTCCTTGCGCTGGTTCTGCTGCTGCCGGTTCTGGGCGAAAACGACCAGGCACAGAAGCGCGGCCAGAACGATCAGGATGAGCCTGAATCTCTTCCTTCTGAGAATCTTCAGACACTCGTTCTCGACGAGTCCCACCATCACAGGCATCGCACTCTCCGAACCCGGCTCACACCGTCTCCCCGCCCGTCAGCTCGAGGAAGAGGTCCTCGAGGCCGCGCTTGCCGCCGTCCGTCAGCTCGGAGAGCGTGCCTTTCGCGAGCGTGCGCCCGCGGTGGACGATCGCGATGCGGTCGACCATCTTCTCGACCTCCGAGAGGAGGTGGCTCGAGACGAAGACGGCGAGGCCGTGCTCTCCCGCGAGACGCCTCACGAGCTCGCGCATCTCGCGGATGCCCGCCGGGTCGAGGCCGTTCGTGGGCTCGTCGAGGATGAGGACCGACGGATCCGAAAGAAGAGCCTGCGCGATCCCCACGCGCTGGCGCATGCCGAGGGAGTACGTCCTCACGAGGCCGTCGAGCCGCTCGCCCATGTGGACGAGGCGAGCAAGCTCGTCGATCCGGCCCGCGGCGCCGTTCCCGATCATCCGGGCGAAGTGCTCGAGGTTCTCGCGGCCGGTCAGGAACTTGTAGAGGTCGGGCGTCTCGACGATGCAGCCCACCTTGCGCATCGCGGCCTCGAACTCCGTCGCGAGATCGTGCCCGTCGATGACGACGCGCCCGCGCGTGGGACGAACCAGGCCGACGAGCATCCGAATCGTCGTCGTTTTCCCCGCCCCGTTCGGGCCGAGGAACCCGAACACCTCGCCCCGGTGAAGCTCGAAGGAGGCGTCCGTCACGACCTCGCGGTCGCCGTAGCGCTTCGCGAGACCCTCGGCGGACAGGACGACGGGCGAGGCGCTCACGGCAGACGTTTTACGCCATCCGTCAAGCGGCGGTTTCCTCTCAGCGCTCGACAGGTCCCTCGCTGACCCGCTGCGCGAGCGCCCAAAGGCGCCCGTACTCGTCCCGGACGCTCGGGTGGAGCTTCTCTCCGAGCTCTTTCGGCAGCTTCAGCGCCTCGATCGTCCGCTGGACGTCGGCGAGGTCGACGAGTCGGCGGTGCTCGGCCGAAAGGCCGGACGCGATCTTCAGCTCGAGGAGCGTCTCCAGCGGGACGACGCGGAGCCCGCCCTTCTCGACCGACACGCTAGCCGGCGCGGGAAAGACGACATCCTTCGGCTTGCCGTCGCCCGGAAAGTCCCCGGCGGCGATTACGTCGATCCGGACGCCGGTCTCGGCGTCCTTAAAGCTCTTCAGCGCCCCCGCGAATGCGGGAACGTATCCCCTGCCGACGAGGCGCTCCCGGAATCTCTCGAGGGACTCCCGGGTGAGCAGCACATCCACGTCCACGGTCTCCCGGACGAACCCGTGAATGTTCAGCGCCATCCCTCCAAGAATCGCGTACGGGATGCCCTCGGCGTCGAGCCGCGCCGCGAGCGACCGGAGCGTCCTGTGCACGGCCCCGCGCCCCCCGAAGAAGGCCTCGGACTCGCGCAGAACCGAGTCGACGTCGCGCGCCTCGCTCACGAAATGATCTTAGACCCGGAACCGCACCGACTTCCGGCACAATACGCGGCCGTGACGCTCCGCACCCGTCGCCTCCTCCTCTGGTTCGCGCCCTCCGCGCTCGGGCTCCTCACCGCCGGCGTCCTGGCTGGAGGTGCTGCCGCGGGCTTGTCCGGCCGCCTCGGCGAGCGCGTGGGAGAGGGACCGCTCGCGCTCCCGACGCCCGCCGCGGCGCCGGCCGTTCCCGCAAGCGGCACGTTCCGGATCGTCGCGCTCGGCGACTCGCTCACGCGCGGCACCGGCGACGCGGCGGGCGGAGGCGGCTACCCCGAGCGCGTCGCGGCAGCGCTGCGGAAGGCGGGCCTCACGGTGACGGTCGACAACCTCGCGGTCGATGGTTCCGAGACCGGGGATTTTCTTAGAAAGGTGGAAGAGGCGGCGGTGAAGGAACGGATCGCCGGCGCGAACCTCATCCTGCTGTCCATCGGGGGCAACGATCTGAGCCACTCCCTGCCTTCGATGACGGCGCCAGGCGCGGGCGCCGAGTCCGATCCCACCGCGCCCGCGCTGCGCATTGCCTCTTCCAACCTTCAAAGAATTCTTTCTCTTCTCCGAGCCTCGAATCCCTCCGCTCCGATCCGGATCCTCGGCCTCTACGATCCCTTCCCGGAGGGCTTCGACCGGAAGATGGCTCGCGCGACTCTCCTGAAGTGGAACGTGGCGCTGGAGGAAGCGAGCTTCGGCGTCGAGAACGCGCTCGTCGTGCCGACCGCGGACGTTTTCGACGGCCGGCCCGACCGCCTCTCGCCCGACCGTTTCCACCCGGGAGCGGACGGCTACTCGGAAATCGCCGCGCGCGTCTTCCAGACGCTGCGCGTTCCCGCACGCGAGGGGCGCACGTCGTGACCGAGATCCGCGAGGAGGCGGGCGTCGACATCGGCGCGACGCTCGCCAAGGCGGTCGTCGTCCCGGTGGGAGCCAGCCTCGAGACGTTCGAGTCCTTCGTCTGCCCCTCGGGTGACCTCCCCGCGCTCGCGGCATTCCTGACGGCCCGCTCGGGCCTGCGCCTCGCGGCCACGGGCGCGGGCGCGCATCGCCTCAGGAGCCTCGTGCCGTCGGCCGGCCCCCCGGTCCTCACCGACGAGTTCGAGGCCTGGGGCGAGGGCGAGAAGATCCTCATCCGCAAGGCCGATTTCACGCCGACGACTCCGCACTACCTCGTCAGCCTCGGGACGGGCACGTCGATTCTGCGCATCGGGCAGGAAGGGCGCGTCTCGCGCGCGGGTGGCACCGGCCTCGGCGGCGGCACGCTGCGCGGCTTCGGCCAGCTGCTGCTCGGGCAGGTCGACCACGACGCCCTCACGGCCCTCGCGTTCCAGGGCGACCGGCGCCGCGTGGATCTCCTCGTGCGAGACCTGTACCCCTCGGGCGAGATCGCGCTCCAGGGCGACCTCACGGCCTCGAACCTCGGACGCATCGCGTCGCGCGACTCGCGCGACGTCGCGAACGCGATCACCGGCCTCGTCGGCGAGAACATCGGCCTGCTCGCGGCGGCCCTCTCGAAGCAGGAGGCCGTCCCCTTCCCGCTCGACATCGTCTACGCGGGCGCCACGCTGCGGCAGAACGTCGCGCTGCGCGACGTTCTCGCCTTTGCCACGTCCATCGGCGGCGCGCGCGCGCGGTTCCTCCCGAACGGAGAGTTCGTGGGCGCGGTCGGCGCGCTCGCCCGGGCGCGGAAGCTCGCCGAAGGAGGCCCCCGGTGAAACCCACGTTCGACCTCGAAGGCCGCGTCGCCCTCGTGACCGGCGCTTCCCGCGGGATCGGCGCCGACATCGCCCGCACGCTCGCGGCCGCGAACGCGCGCGTCGCCCTGCACTACGGGTCCTCGCACGAGGCCGCGCGCGCCGTCGCGGATTCCATCGCGGCCGCCGGCCACGCCCGCCCGCTGCTCGTCTCCGCCGACGCCGCCGACGCGGACGCCCGGCGCCGCGCGATGGCCGAGGTCGTGAAGGGCCTCGGCGCGCCCGGGATCCTCGTGAACAACGCCGGCTTCTACAAGCCGAACCCCTTCGAGGGGACGGACGACGCCGCGTTCCTGACGCGCTGGCGGGCCACGATGGCCGTGAACCTCGAGGCCTCGGCGCACTTCTCGTTCCTCGCGCTCCCGGCGATGCGCGAGCGGAAATGGGGGCGCATCGTCATGATCGCCTCGCGCTCGGCCTTCCGGGCCGAGACGGACCACCCGGACTACGCCGTCTCGAAGGCCGGCATGGTGAACCTCGCCCGCTGCCTCGCCCGCAACGAGGGGCCGCGGGGCGTCACGGCGAACTCCGTCTGCCCGGGCTGGGTCCGGACGGAGGCCGTCCGCGAGGCCCTCGACGGTCCGCAGGCGGCCGAGGTCCTCTCCCAGATTCCGCTCGGACGCGTCGCCTCGACGGACGACGTCGCGCACGCGGTCCTGTACCTCGTGTCGCCGCTGGGCTCGTACGCGAACGGAATCGCGATCCCCCTTAACGGCGGCTCGTACCTCCACTGAATCACTTGCGCCCGGGGCGGGAAACGGGCGGATAATTCGCTCAGGACCATGCGCAAGGGCAACTGCGTCCTCGTCGCGCTCATGCTCGCCGGCGCGGCCGCCGCCGCGGAGGATGCCGTCGCGCCCCTCCGCCTCCCGCCCATCGAGACCTTCAAGCTGTTCCCGCAGGCCGCGCCCGAGCCACGCGTCGAACTGTCGGGCGCCCTGGAGGACCGCCGGCTCTTCCATCAGCCGGGGGACCCGGACTCGCAGTTCACGCTCGGCAAGCCGTCCCCGCAGGGCGAGGTGCGCGTTCTCGCGGTAGTCGACGTGAACGAGATCTTCCTGAAGGCGATCGCGCCCGACCCGCTCGTCTCCTCGAGCGACACGCGCCCGCGGGCGGCCGGGAGCTTCCTGCCCGTCGACGGCCAGGGGCGGCCGTACCAGCTCCGTCTCGGAGCCCGCCTCGTCTGGTAAGTGGTAGCCTGCCGATCGATGAGACGTGTTCTCTCGCTCGCCCTCGCGTTCGCGCTTGCCCTTCCCGCCTTCTCGGCCCAGACGACGTCCGGGGTCTCGAAGTCGGTCGAAGTCTCCGTCACGAACCTCGACGTCGTGGTGACCGACGCGAACGGCAAGCCGATCGCGGACCTCACCGCCGCGGACTTCGAGGTGAAGCAGGACGGCGTCGTCCAGCCCCTCACGAACTTCTCCTTCATCCGCAACGGCCCGGCCGCCGCGCCGGCCCAGGCCGCGGAGCCCGCCCCCCAGGCCGCGCCGGCCCCCGCGCTGCCCGCGTACGAGCCCCCGCAGGCCGCCCGGGCCCACCTCGTCGTCTTCGTGGACGAGCTCCACCTGACGGCCGTCAACAAGAACCGCGCCCTCAAGAGCCTGCGCAAGTACCTGCCGACCGTCGTCGGCCCGAACGTCGAGGTCCAGTTCGTGACGTGGGACCGCGCGCTGCGCATCCGCGGCCCGTTCACGAGCGACATGGCGATCCTCTCCTCGCTCATGGACTCTCTCGAGCACGAGACGACGATCGGCGAGGTCACCAAGCGCGAGCACGACCAGATCGTCCGGGAGATCGACTCCGCGGTCATGGCGGGCGCGACCGCCGGCCCCACTCTCCTGAGCAACGCGATCCTGAACCTCCGCTCCTGGTGCGACCAGCAGGCCGCTCTCGTGGACACGACGCTCGAGGCCCTGCACGCCTCGTTCGCGGCCGTGTCCGGCGTCGAGGGACGCAAGGTCCTCTTTCTCGTGACCGAAAAGTTCACCCCGGCGCCGGGGCGCGACATCTGGGACTACCTCCTGTACGGGACCACACGCGCCGGCACGGTGACGTCCATCGCCTCCTCGCGCCGTGGCGGCGGAAACTCGGACGTGAACGACCTCTCGTGGACGGCCTGGGACCGGGGCCCCGCGTTCCGGGCCCTCACGCCCCGCGCGAACGCGGCCGGGATCTCGATCGTCACGATCGACAGCGCGGGCCTCACGACGGACGAAATGCTCTCCGCGGAGAACGCCGCGGCCGTCGGACGGATGGACGAGGGGATCAGCCAGATCGACATGCAGATGGCGATGGGCCTGCTCGCGGACGAGACCGGCGGCAAGACGATCACGGGCCGCAACGACCTCGCCGTCGCCCTGAAAGACCTCGAGGCCGACTGGACCGCGTACTACTCGCTCGGCTACGAGAGCCCGAGCGCGAAGCCCGGCGTGCCGCGCGCCGTCAAGGTGTCCGTGAAGCGCCCCGGAGCCAGCGTCCGCTCCCGGAAGGCCGTCATCGAGCGCACGCCCGAGGAGAAGGTCTCAGACGCGGTTCTCACCGGCGTCCACATTCCGCGCACGAGCAACCCGCTCCGCGCGTCGCTCACGATCGGGACCCCGAAACCGTCCGGGAAGATGTGGCTCGTCCCGCTCGAGTTCAAGATCCCGTTCGACAAGCTCACGCTCGTGCCGCAGGGCGGGCGCGCGAAGGGGGCCGTCCTCTTCACCGCCGTCTCGGCGACGCCCGACGGGCGCATCTCCCCCGTCACGACGGAGCGGGCCCCGATCGACGTGCCCGAGAACGAGCTCGCGGGCCTGTCGGGGAAGGCGTTCACGTACTCGGCGACGCTCAAGGTCCGGCCCGGCCCGCAGATCTTCTCGACGGGTCTCACGGACGAGGTCTCGCGCCTCACGAGCTACGTCCAGCCCCACGTCCTCATCGGCGACAAGCCCGGGAAGCGCTGAGAATCCCGCGGCGGCAAATCCACCATGGGTCAGCCGTATGCGTACGACAGGAAAAGGCACGCTTCTTCCGCCCCATCGGCGTGGAAGAGGACGAGAAATTCGAACGCTCGCCCGCTCTTCAACCGGAGGCTCGCCGGCCGGCCGGCGGCGCCCGACGCCGGAACGCCGCGGGCCCCGCAGCGGCCCGGCGCGAGCGCGACGAGGCGGAACAGAGGCGATCGGGAGTCCGCGGCGAGATCGACCTGCTCGAGAGCCAGCGCGCGAGCCAGCGCCTCTACTTCGGCCGCGGGCGCCCGAAACGAGCACGAGGCGTCGCGCGTCGTCCCCTCCATCCGGCAGTCGAGGTTTCTCGGCGTCACGCCGTGGGCGGCGAGGAGCGCCGTGACGTCCGACAGCAAGCCGGCGCGATTGCCGAAGTCCCACGCGCGCGCACAGCCGACGAGCGCGCCCAGCGCGAGCGCCGCGACGGCGGCCGGCCGCGACCGGATGAGGCCCCTCATCGGGCCGGTTTGCCGGGCCGCGTGCCGAACCTCGCCGCGTTCCTCTCTCTGGCCTTCACAGCCTCCGTCTCACGGTCTCTCGGCCCGGCGTTCGTCACGAGCGAGTCGATGAGGCGCCGCGCGGCCGCCTCGACCTGATCCACGGCGCGGTCGAACGCGGCCTCGTTGGCCTGCGACGGCTTGTTGAAGCCGCTCAGCTTGCGCACGAACTGGAGCGACGAGGCCCGGATCTCCTCGCGCGTCGCCGGCGGCTCGAAGTTGAAGAGCGTCCTGATGTTCCGGCACATCGTCCCTCCCGTCTTTGCGACGATACCGCTCACGGCGCCCGCCGGCCTCCCGTAAACTCGCCCGTCCCCTCAGGAGGCCGAATGCCGAGCACCCCGGAATCGCTGGAAGGCGTCCATCTCTTCGAGCACCTGAGCGCCGCCGACCGCTCGGGGCTGGCGGAGGCCGTCGACCAGCGCGCGCTCGCGGCCGGCGAGACGCTGTTCTCGACGGGCGACCCCGGCGAGTCGCTCTTCGTCGTGAAGTCCGGCCAGGTGGAGCTGTTCCTCAAGGACACTGCCGGCCAGAAGATCGTCCTCTCGGTCGCGGGGCCCGGCGACATCTTCGGCGAGCTCGCGCTCCTAGACGGCGGCGCGCGCTCGGCCACGGCCGCGGCCCTCGACGCGGCCGAGCTCCTCGAGCTGAACCGCGTGCACCTTCTTCCGCTCTTCCAGAAGAGCCCGGGCGTGGCGCTGCGACTGCTCGGCGCCATGGCGCACATGACGCGCCAGGCCGACGACCTCCTCAAGGCCCGCGTCTCGCGCAACGCGAACGTCGAGGCCGAGGCGCACCTCAGCGGCCTGCAGAAAATCGCCGACGTGATCAGCGACTTCAGCGGCCGGATGCCGTTCCTCATCCTGAACGCGCTCTGGTTCGGGGTCTGGATCGCCGTCAACACCCTGCCGCTCGGCCTGCCCGCGTTCGACCCCTACCCGTTCGGCCTCCTCACGATGATCGTCTCGCTCGAGGCGATCTTCCTGTCGTGCTTCGTCCTCATCAGCCAGAACCGGCAGGCCGAGAAGGACCACGTGCGCGCCGACATCGAGTACGACGTGAACATCAAGGCCGAGCTCGAGGTCGCCCACCTGCACGAGAAGACCGACCGCCTTCGCGCCGAGATGCTCGAGCGCTTCATGCGAATCGAGAAGGCGCTCGCGGGCGGCGCGCCGAACGGCCGCTAGGAGTCCGGGGGCGCGTGGCGGGCCAGCCGGCCCGCGAGGTGCCGCTTCACGTCCGGCCACTCCGCCACGAGGATGCTGTACATCACGCTGTCGCGGACGGTGCCGTCGCGGCGGGCCTGATGGTGGCGGAGAACCCCGTCCTTCTTCGCGCCCAGAGCCTCGATCGCACGCTGGCTCGCGAAGTTGAAGTTGTCGGTCCGGAGGCCCACGACCGCGCAGCCGAGCGCCTCGAACGCGTGCGCGAGGAGCAGCAGCTTGCACGCGGTGTTCACGTGACTCTTCTGCCAGCGCGCCGCGTACCACGTGTACCCGATCTCGACGCGGTCGATCGCGGCGACGATGTCGTGGTAGCGCGTCGTCCCGACGATCGCGCCCGAGCCCGTCTCGCGCACCGCCCACGGCAGCATCTGGCCGGCCTGTTGCCCCGCGAGCGCGTCGGCCACGTACTTTGCGGTCTGCCCCGGCTCCGGCACCGACGTGAACCAGAGCTCCCAGAGCTTCCCGTCCGCTGCTGCGGCGGCGAGGCCCGCCTCGTGTCCGGCCCCGAGCGGCTCCAGGCGGACGCCGATTCCTTCGAGAGTGACCGGGCCGGGGTTGATCACACGGCCTCCTGTTTCGGCGGGGCGTCGGGCGTCCGGGGAAGGGCGCTGATCTGCCGATCGTGGACGCGCGACAACGTCAGCAGCGCGAGCGTGCCGCCCACGAGGGCGAAGAACATGTCCGACTGCGTGTCCCACGGGTCGCCCTGGGTCCCGAGGAACTCGTCGGCGCCCTGCCCGAGCGCGAGCGCCGCGCCCCACTCGAAAAGCTCGTAGCTCGCGCTGATCGCAAGGACGATCGAAAGAACGACGAACGCGAGCATCTTCCGGCCGCGGACGTAGCCGCCGCGGAGCAGGATCTCCCGCGCCGCGATCGCCGGGACGAAGCCCTGCGCGAAGTGGCCGATCTTGTCGTAGGGATTTCGGTGCAGCGAGAACAGCTCCTCGAGGCGGAACCCCAGCGGAACGCGCGCGTACGTCCAGTGGCCGCCGGCTATGAGAATCAGGGCGTGCAGAAAGATCAGGACATAGAGGAGGGTCGTCAGCGGGGTGCGCCCGCGGGTCGCAAACAGCAAGGGCAGGACGACGAGAACCGGCAGGACTTCGAGGAACCACGTCAGCCGGTCGTACGGGCGCACGCCGGACGCCGCCAGGATCAGCATCAGGACGGCGGCCGCCGCCGCGAGGAGCGCGGAGCGGCTCACAGGGGCCGCGGGACTCTCGCCGGCCTTCACCGCGGGCAGTCGCCGGTGCGCTTGGCCCGGAGCACCTCGTGCGTCTTCTTGCCCCCGAAGTCCGACTCGACCCGGATCTCGAATGCGCCGTCGCCCTGGACCGTGAGCACGCTCTTCGATGTTCCGGAGGCACCCTGCATCGTGCACGTTGCGGAAAACGTGTAGGTATTCCCGGCGCGGACGACCGGGGAGAACTTGCAGCCCGCCTTCGTCAGCATGTCGTTCTGTTTCTTCATGTCGTCCGTGGGGTTCGTGCAGTCCTTCTTCTGGATGGTCCTGAGGCTTGCCCGACGCGCCGGGGGTCTCGATGGTGCGGCTGAACTCCCACATCCCGGCGCGCAGCACCGGCCAGTCATCGGCTGCAACCCGGCCCGTGACCAGGGTCGCGGCAAGCAACACGGCGAACCGGGCCAGCGCGAGGACAGGCACTTTCGGATGCCTATCTCTGCACATATTTGCGGCCTCAGCCCGCCTTTGCCACGGGAGCAGGCGCGGGCGGTTTCGGCGGCGGGGGCGGCGGCATGCGGTTGATCGCCAGGCCGCGCTCGGCGAGCGCCGGAAGCAGCGGGAGGCCGGAGGGCTCGAACTGCCCCGCCTTCTTCATCGGGCTCGCGCCCTCGTACGGCCGGTAGCCGTAGCCCGGGCCGCCAGCGGCCGTGTCGGTCGGCTTCTCGGCCAGCTCGGGGATGCCGAGGACGGCGCTCTTCCTGTCGAAGAACGACAGCTCGTAGTCGCGCGTCATCCAGATCGCGTCCTTCGGGCACGCGTCCACGCAGTAGCCGCAGTAGACGCAGCGCAGGAGGTCGATCTCGAAGACGGTCGGGTACTTCTCGTACGCGAGCACCGGGTGCTCGCCCGCCTCGATGTGGATGCACTCGGCCGGGCAGGCCGTCTCGCACATGTAGCACGCGACGCACTTGAGCGTGTCGTCCTCGCGCTTCTTCAGGATGTGCCGGCCGCGGAAGCGCGCCGAGTACTTCCGGAGCATCTCCGGGTACTGGATCGTCGGCAGACCCTTCATGTTCGTGAGGTTCTTCCAGAAGTGCCCGAACGTGCGGGCGAGCCCCTTCGCGATCTCGACGAGGTAGATGCTTTCGGCAAGCGTGGTCTCGGGCACCTTGAGGGTGACGACTTTGGCGGCCATCAGCGGTCCAGCTCCCCGGCGATGATGTTGAGGAGGCCCAGCGTCGCGACGGCGTCCGCGACGGGGTGCCCCTTGATGATCTTCTCGAACGAGGCGAAGAGCGGGAAGCACGGCGGCCGCACCTTGAGGCGGTACGGGAACCCGCTCCCGTCGGAGACGACGGAGAAGCCGAGCTCGCCGTTCGCGCCCTCGGTCGCGGAGTAGATCTCGCCCGGCGGCACCTTCACCCCTTCGAAGACGAGCTTGAAGTGGTAGATGAGGGCTTCCATCTCGTTGTAGACCATTTCCTTCGGCGGCAGGATCACGCGGTAGTCGTCCGAGCGAACGGGCCCGCCGGGCAGCTTGTCGAGGATCTGCTCGATGATGCGCAGCGACTGCTTCATCTCCTCGATGCGCACGAGGTAGCGGGCGTAGTTGTCGCCCTCCGTCATGATCGGCACGTCGAAGTCGACCTCGCCGTACCACTCGTACGGCTGGTCCTTGCGCAGGTCGAACGGCACGCCCGACGCCCTCAGGCACGGCCCCGTCCAGCCCCACGCGAGCGCCTGCTCCTTCGTGACGACGCCGGTGTCGCGGAAGCGTTTCCAGACGATCTTGTTCCGCGTGACGAGCGTCTCGACGTCGGCGATGCGCGCGCGCGTGCCCTTGATGATCTCGCGGGACCACGGGACGAAGTTCTCGGGAACGTCGTTCGCGAGTCCGCCGACGCGGCCGTAGGAGACCGTCAGGCGCGCGCCGCTGCAGGCCTCGAGAAGCGCGTAGATCTCCTCGCGGGGCTGGAACGCGTACCAGAAGTTCGTGAGGCCGCCGATGTCGACGAGGTTCGCGGCGAGGCACACGAGGTGGTCCATCACGCGGCTGAACTCGCCGAGGATCGTGCGCACCGCGAGCGCGCGCGGCGGCGGCGTGACGCCGAGCATGGACTCGATGGCCCGCGCGTAGCCGTTGTTGTTCAGCATCGGCGAGCAGTAGTTCAGGCGGTCCGTGTACGGGAACACCTGCGAGTAGGTGTGCGCCTCGGACATCTTCTCGAAGCAGCGGTGCAGGTACCCGCACTCGCTCTCGGCGCCGACGATCGTCTCGCCGTCCAGCCTCATGACGATGCGCAGCGTCCCGTGCGTCGCGGGCTGCGACGGGCCGAAGTTCAGAGTCATCGTCTCGAACATGTCCTCGGGGCGGTCCGTCTGCGCCGCGAGCTCCGTCTGGAGGAGATCCTCCTCGGTGCAGAGCCAGCGCTGCCTGGCGTCGTAGTCCTTGCGCAGCGCGTGGCCCACGAAGCCGCCGTGCGTGAGGAGCCGCCTCTGGTTCGGGTGGCCCGCGAAGTCGATCCCCATGAGGTCCCAGGCCTCGCGCTCGAACCAGTTCGCCGCGGGCCAGACGTCCGTGAGTGTCGGGACGGAGGGGTTCTTCTCGGGCAGGTTCACCTTGAGGCGGAGGTGGGCGTTCCTCTTCGTCGAGTAGAGGATGTAGTTCGCCTGGAACCGCTCCCCCGCCTTCGGGGCCTGCGGGCCGGGCAGACGGGACAGGTCGGCCGAGGCGAGGTCGAGGAAGAGGTCGTACGCGGCGGCAGGGTCGTCGCGCAGGAAACGCGCGGTCTCGTGCAGCGACGCGGCATCCGTGACGATCGTCGGAACGTCGGCCGCGAGGCCCTCGAGCGCGGTCACCTTCTCGCCGAACTTCTTCTCGAGGACCGGCAGGAACTCGAGGCCCTTCGGGGGCGCCACGGTCGCGCTCACGGGTTCTCCCTTCCGCGCGCCGCGGCGATCCCGGCGTCCACCTCGCGGCCGCCCGCGGGCGTGGCCTCGGCCTCGGCCGACGCGGGCATCCCGGGCAGGGCGTGCCGGCCCGGGAGGTTCGCCATGACCGCGTGCGAGTACGCGGGGATCGCCGTGACGGGGTCTTCGCCGACGCGGATCGGGACGTACGTCTTGGCCTCGCGGTGGCGCGCGAGCTCGCCGGACTGGATCTTCGCCTGCAGCATCATGATCCCGTGGATGAGGTTCTCCGGCGTGGGCGGGCAGCCCGCGACGTAGACGTCCACGGGCACGATCTCGTCGACGCCCTGCACGACGTGGTACGCGCGGTAGAAGCCGCCCGTGCACGCGCAGACGCCCATCGAGATGACCCACTTCGGCTCGGCCATCTGGTCGTAGATCTTCTTGAGGACCGGCGCGAGCTTGTCGACGACGGTGCCCGCGATGATCAGGAGGTCCGACTGCCTCGGGGAGAACCGGACGACTTCCGCTCCGAAACGCGAGAGGTCGTAGTGCGACGAGACGACCGACATGAACTCGATCGCGCAGCACGCGGTGCCGAACGGCATCGGCCAGAGCGAGTTCGACTGGGCCCATTGCACGGCGAAGTCGAGCGTCGTAGTGAGGAAGTCGGCGCCGCCCGTGGAGGGGACGCCCGGCGCGATCGGGGGCGCGATCTTCCCCGGCGCGATCGGGAGACTGGGTCCAGTGATCTTCATCCGGCTCTCCGGGCGCTTGTGAAAAGCGTCACGAGCCGGGATTCTACGTCAGGCTGGAAGGCGGGCGTGCCCCGTCGCCGCACGCCCGCTCAGGGCGTGTCGATCGATATGATTCGGTGACGGTGTGTGGTCAGGGCGAGGATGGGCGGATAGGCGTCGACCCACGTCCCTTCCTGGAACGGGCGGATCGAGAGGCTCCAGCTGGCCGAGAAGGCCTGGTCCCCGACCGGGAGGGGGCTCACGGAAGGGCCCGTGAGGACGGCCCCGCCGGCCGAGAACTCCGACGAGCCGAGGATCTCGATCGTTCCGGTTTCGGGGTCAAAGAAGGCGATCTCTGTATCTCCGATGGTCTGAAACTTCACGTCCACCTCGGTCTGGTTCTGGTTCGGCGTGATCGTCGTGAAGCCATGGGGAATTGCGTCGCAGATTCCCCACTTCGGAGTCCCGGTCTGGGCCGTCGCGGCGAAGTTCTTCGTGATCCGGAACTTCCCCTCGGCGTCGGGGTCGGCGATCCGGAACGATCCCTGCTCGTTCCAGAACATGTCCAGCGTGTAGAACGCGAGGCACGGCTGCTGGAGCCGCACCTCAGTTTCGATCCTCCAGTCCCGCCGCACGATCACAACATTGATCGGGACGAAGAATTGCTCGACGCCGTCCCTGCGGAAGGCGACGCGAAATTCGGCGCGAGCGGCGGGCCCGCCGATCCTGTGAGGCGCGGTGTACCTCGCCGATTGTCCTTGCACGACGATCGAGCCGATTCTCGGGCGTAACCAGCGGCGTGTGACGGTCAGAAGGTCGTCGAGCGAGAGGCTGAGTCGAAACCCCGGCGGCCGGATTCCCGCGGACGGCGGCCACTTGAGAATGACCTGGAGATCTACGGAACCGTCCGTGAGGACGAACGGCTCGGCCGGCACGAGGGCCATGGCGCTGAGAGGCACGATGAGCGTGGGTGCCTCGTCCAGGGAACGCTGAGAGGCGACCGCCGCGCGCGAGGCGGCCGCCGAGGGATTTGTCGACACGATCGGCACCGAGAGCGTCCCTGCGGCCGGATCGATCCGGCCGCCCACGGCCGCGAACGTGCCCGCCGGCGTGCGGACGCCGAGCGTGACGCTCGCGAGGTTGGATCCGGGAGCCCCGCTCGCGGGGCGGAAAACGAGAAGGAGAGGCTTCGACGGTGATAACGAAGGCGGTGTCAGCGCGTAGGCCGAGCCGAGCGCTTCCGCGTCCGCGACGGCCTGCGGAGCGAGCGAGACCGCCACGGGCGCGACGAGGGCGCCCGCCGGGATCTTCAGCGTCATCCGACCGTCGTCCGAACGGACCGAGCCTCCCGCAGGCCCGATCGTCGCGAACGACTGGATGGCGACGGGCAACGGCATGATGGGGGTGACGACCGGGTCGCCAGAGGCGTTGTCGATCGAGGAGTCGAAGACGTCCACGCTCCCCGTGGTGACCTTCACCTGCAACGTCGCGTCGTCGGGGATCGTCGCGTTCGGAAAGAGGTCCTGGACGTTCGGTTGCGTCCAGCCGAAGGCTCCGAGGGAGCCGGTCGCGGTCGCGACGGTCGCACCGGACGAGCTCTTCAGCGTGAGTGTGTAGTCGGCCCCGTCGGCCCCAGCGGCAAAGCCGACGTTCGTCCGAAACGCCGCGCCCTGCCGGATTCCCGTGATCACGGCGCCCGCGTCGGCCGACATCAGGAACGAGAGGAGAGGGTTGGGCCTCTGCTGGGCGCCAAACGTCCCGGGAACGACACCAAATGGATCGACGTTGCTCGTGCGGCAGAGGATGCCTACCGAGGCGTCGGTCTCGAACCGGACGGCGCCGGCCGACCCGACCGGCAGGCCGAGGAGCGTGTCGAGTACGTCGACGACGTCGAGAATGCGTCCGGCCCCTACCGTGAACGTGCGAGAGACCGGGGCGGGGTTGGAGGGGCCCGAAGCGTGGAACGACGCCTTCACGGTCGCGTCTTCGTCCGTCGGGTTGAAGAACCGCCCGTCCGTCCGGAAGAACGTGCCGTTGCGCCCGTTCGCGCGGGCGACGCCGTTCACGACGACGTCCTGATATCCCGAGGGAAGCTCCTCGAACGAGAAGAGCGAGCTGTCCCCCGTCACGTTGTCCACCACGACGGAGTAGCCGGCCGCCCGGCCGCGCGTGACTTGCACCTCCGCGCGCGCGACGGCCACCCCGCCCGCGAAACTGCCCACGCCGAACTGCTGGAATCCCGCCGCATCGAGCGCGTAGTCCTGCGAGCCGGCTTCGTTGCCACCCGCGTCGTAGACCGTGACCGTCGCCGCTCCACCGCCGGCGTCCGGGAAGGCCACGGCGATGTTCGTCCGATAGCCGGAGCTTCCGTCTGCCGACTGGCTGACCCAGAGGCTGTGGGCCGTCAGGCCGGGAACGAGCAGCCGGTCGTCCGCGAGGACCGGAAGCGCCACCCCGTACGTGCCCGACGCCGCGGTGTTGTATGTGCGGGCCCGGATGAGGATCGGAACGTCGCTTGTGACCTGCGTGGCCCCGGCGCCCTGTACACCCCACACGCGGTCGAGGACGTTTCGGTAGACGACCGTCGCCCCCGCGGCCAGCGTGACCGGACTCGGCGCCGTGCCGTTCGCGGGAACGAGCGCGATCGTGATCCGGGCCGGGACGCCACCCGGATTCGTCACGGCGAGGTCCGAGACGAACCGGGTGTTGTTCAGGCCCCCGGCGTTGACGGTGCCGGGAATCGTCCAGACCGAGGACGGGTTCTGTGCCGCGGCGACCGATCCCAGGGCGAGCGCTCCGAGCACCGAAACGAAGGTCCGCAGCGTAAGCCAGGACGTGGGCATCGGCGCCTCCCCCTGAGATGAAGTCTCCCTCTCAGAAGTGTACGCCCTGGCGCCGCTTCTCGAGGTGTCACCGCCCCGGCGCTCCACCGGGCGCCGGGCCCGTGACGAGCCCGCGCTGATTCCGGGTCACCGACGGCGGCGTCCGCGTCACCTCGACGAGGATCGCCTCGAGGCGCGCGAGGCGCGCGTTCAGGTCGACGATCTCCCGGCGGCTCTTCTGCACCTCGTTCAGGAGCATCGCGTTCACGAGGTGGTACCGGACGGTCTCCGGCTGGCTGTCCTTCCAGACGACGAGGTCCGGCGCGATCTGCGCAACCTCCTCCGCGATGAGCCCGTACTGACGCGTCCGCGTCTCGTCGAGGTCGGCCCTGTAGAGAAACGACACGGGCCGCAGCTTCATGACGACGTCGCTGTCGCCCGCCATGTCCTGGATGTCGTCCTTGTAACGGCGCGACGAGGTGATCGTCCCGAGCTTGCCGGCGCCGTCGACGTACACCGCGGCCCCGCCGGCCACCGTGGAGCCAAACACGCCGGCCAGATACGCGTTCTTGTGGGTCCCCGGTGTGCCGACGCGGATCGTGCCCGACTCGCTCCCGGCGACGTCCGCGCCGATGAGGATCTCGTCGTTCCCCGAGGTGAGACTGATCCCGGCGCCCCAACCGAGGAGGATGTTGTACGCACCCTTAACGAGGGTGGTTCCCGCCACGCTCCCCAAGGCGACGTTTCCGTCCCCGGCGCCGGAACTTGCGTTCACCTGAAAGAGTGCGCCCCGTCCCATCGCGACGTTGTCGGACGCGTCGATCGCCTGGCCGAGAGCCCCGGTGCCGACCGCGACGTTCGAGCCGCCCGACACGTTGTCGTTCAGGGCGTTCACGCCGACGCCGACGTTTCCCGAACCTCCCAGGTTCGAGCGGAGCGCGGTCGCCCCGAGGGCCGTGTTGTTGATTCCGGTCGTATTCGTGGAGAGCGCGCCCGATCCGACTCCCGTGTTCGAGGCGCCAGAGGTCGTCGCCGTCAGGGCCCGTGAGCCGAGGCCCGTGTTCGCGTCGCCGGTCGTCACCGAAGCGAGGGCCTTCCAGCCGATGCCCGTGTTGCCGGTCGCGGCGCCTGCGTCGAGCGTGAAGTTGCCCGAGTCGCCTCCCAGGAAGGTGTTCGCGCCGCCGTAGGCGTGGAGGAAGCGCGAGGCCGCGAACGTCACGACGCCCGCCGTCCCGCCGACGGCCGTAGCCGGGAGGCCGAGGTTGTATCCGACGGAGACGGAACCGTCGAACGTGCCGGCTGTCCCGCCCCCGGCGGCAAAAGCTTTCACCGGACCGTTCACGTCGAGCGTCCCGGCGGCCGGGTTGCTCTTGTTGATCCCGATGCCGCCCGAGGCGCGGACCAGAAACTGATTGGGGCCCGTGGAGACGAAATCCGCATCCTGGGAGTCGGCCCAGACGAACGAACCTTCGTCTCCGTTCGCATCACCGGATTCCGTGTACCGACGGGTCTTCGCGCGGCGGCCGGCCGCGAAGCTGTAGTCGCCTCCGGCGATGTTCGAGTATCCGCCGGGAACCGCGGCGTAGGCCCCGGCCGCCCAGTTGCCCTTCCCGCCGCCGATGAACGCCCAGTCGGCGGGCGAGGGCCTCGATCCATCGCCGACAGAGTTCAATGTCCCGCCTGCCACCGCACTCCACTGGCCGGCGACGAGGTTGTTACACCCCCCGGCGATCGAACCACACGTCGCGGCGACCAGAACCGTGTTGCTGGCCCCGCCTCCGATCACCGACGCGCCGCCGAGCGCCTTGTTCCCGCTGCCCCCGGCGACCGTGGCGCTCGCCGTGAGGCTGCTGCCCGCGAGGCTGCTGCCCGCGACGTTGTACGCACCGCCTCCAATCGACCCAAGGTGGCTCTCCACCCGATTCGAGCCATACGCGTCGCCCGGCAAATCTGTGTAGAGCACGCCGCCTCCGGCGATCGTGGCCGCTCCGACGCCGGCCGCGACGCTGTTCAAAGGGCTCCCGGCGATCACGTTCGATCCGTAAACGTTGATCGCGGTCGTCGCGTGAAGCGGCTCGTACCGCGCGATGCGCTCGCCGTTCACCTTGAGCTCCAGCGCCTGGTTGTCCGTCGTGCCGAGGAAGTTCGTACCCGGCGTCGTGGCGGCGTTGCCCGTCAGCGCCCAGCCGTCGGGCCCGGGCGGGCCCGGCGGCCCGATCGGCCCCGTCGGTCCGGCGGGTCCCTGTGCCCCCGCTGCCGCGATCGTGAGCGTGTTGCCCGACGGCGTGAGCGTCACGTTCGTGCCCGCCGCGAGCGTGACGTCACCGTTGAGCGTGTTCAGGCTCGTGACCGTCGGCGTCGGCGCGTAGTAGCCGTTCACGTCCAGGATCACGTCCCCGCCCGAGACGCCCAGTGCCATCGAGATCCCGCCCGAGACGCTGATCGGCACCACCGCCGCGTTGACGATCACGTCGTTCCCGAGGAAGTTCAGCGTCGACACCGGAGGGAACGCCCCGCCCTGCGGGTACAGCGTCAGGAAACCGGGGCCGGTCGGGTGCACGACCACGGCGTTCAGCGACAGCGCCTGCGCGCTCGCCGGGATGCCGCAGACGCCCGTGACCGTGTAGCTGCGCACCGTGGCCGGAGGCAGGAACCCGCCCGTCAACGGCGCGTTGCCCCGCGTGTCGATCACACGGCACGGCGGCAGCGCGATGAACGGCAGCGCCGTGGGGCCGCCCGCCAGCGCCGCCCGGCCCGCGAGGGCCTCACGCCCCGGCTCGGCCGAAGGCTGCCGCCAGTAGGGAGGCGCCTCCCAGTGGCGTACGGGCGGGTCGCCCTCTCCCCCTTCCCCCACCGACCAACCGGCCCCGAATGCCCTCAGACTCGCCACCAGGGCGATCGCCACCGCCATCCCGACCTTCCGCATGGGTGTCCCCCTGACACTTCAAGCGCGGAAGGGGCGGATTTCCCCTCAGACGGCCGGAGGAAGCTGGGGTCCCGTGTTCCCAGTCGAGGCCGCTCGCGGGATCTGGACGTGGAACGCCGTGCCTTTGCCGGGCTGGCTTTCCACGGTGATCGTGCCGCCGTGGAGCTCGACGTAGGCCTTCGCGAGGGCCAGTCCGATCCCCATGCCGCGGTACGCGCGCGTGGCCGAGCCGTCCACCTGCCGGAAGCGCTCGAAGATGTACGGGAGGTCCTTCGCGTCGACACCGACGCCGTTGTCGACGACCGAGAACGCGACGCCCGCGTCGCCGGCGGACGCTTCCACGCGGATGCGCCCGCCTTTCGGCGTGAACTTCACGGCATTGTGGACGAGGTTCCAGAGGACCTGCCGCATCCGCATGGGGTCGAGGCGCACCGGCGTCGGCTCCGCGGGAGTCTCCACGGACATCGCGATGCCCTTCGCCTCCGCCATGACGGATACCGGCTCCACCGCGCCCGCGACGAGCGGCCCAAGGTCGACGACCTCGGGCTCGAGGCGCGTGCGGCCCTCTTCGTAGCGCGAGAGGTCGAGAAGGTCCGAAATGAGCGCGAGCAGGAACTGCGCCGAGCGGTTGATCTGGTCGACCGCGATCTTGACGGTCTCCTTGTCGGGCCGGTCCTCCGCGAGGACCTCGCTCCAGCCGAGGATGGCGGTGAGCGGCGTCCGCAGCTCGTGGTTCACGTTCTGGAGGAAGTAGTCGCGGTTCCGCTGGGCGTCGCGCAGGCGCTCGTAGCTCTTCTGGAGCTCCTCGTAGAGCCGCGCGTTGCGCAGGAGCAGGGCGGCCTGGTCCGCGTAGCCCTCGATCGCGGCCTGGTCCTCGGCGTCGAAGCCGCCGGGCTTGTCCGCCACACCGAGGACGCCGAGGATCCCCGATTCGGCCTTCAGCGGCGCGAGCACGTAGTTCTGGCGGACGTCCAACCGCGCGACGAACGCCCGCGACAGGCGCGGGTCGCTCAGATCGTTCCCGGAGACCGTCTCGCCGGTGCGGAAGACGATTACCGCGAGGGTGGGATCGTCGAGGCCGGCGCGCACGCCGCGCAGCGCGTCCTCGGGGATGCCGTAGCCGGGCGGGGCTCCGACCAGGGTCCGCGTGTCCGGGTCCCACAGAACGAGCCACGCCTTCGTCGCGCCGACGAGCTGCGCGATCTGCCGGGCGAGCTGGGCCAGCGTCTCGTCCGGCCGCGTCATGAGCGCCGCGGTCTGCGCGAGGCGATGGACGCCGTCCATGGACGCCATCCGCCAGCGCATGCGGCGCTCGAGGTTCCGGAGCGCGCGCGCGAGGCGGCCGACCTCGTCGGCGCGGCCGAGGCCCGGAGCGTCGCCCATCGGCCGGCCCGCGGCGAGCGCGTCCGCCGCGCGCGCGACGCGCCGCACCGGGGCGAGAGCGCCGCTGGTCACGGCGACGAGGCCCGCCGCGAGAGCGAGAATGACGGCGAGGTAGAGGAGCCGCAGCTCTGCGCGGTGCCTGCGGCCCGCCGCGAAGATCGGGTCCAGCTGGGCGCGGACCCCCCTTTCGAGCGCGGAGCGCGGCGAGACCTTCACGTAGATCCAGCGCGGCTCGGAAAGGCGGCGCACCGCGACGAGAAAGCGACGGCCCGCGATCTCGGCCTCGCGGTCCGCGGCGCCGCTCTTCCGGACGGTGTCGCCGAGGGCGCGGAGATCGGCGTCCGCGACGCGGCCGGGGGGCGCCGCGAGGAGCAGCGCCCCGTCTTCCGAAAAGAGGATCTCCGCGTCGTCGGGCCGCGTCGGATCCGGCGGCGACTCGAACAGGCGCGTGAAGACCCAGTCAACTCCGACCTCGGCCAGGGGCCGTCCGTCGCCTCCGCGCACGAGCGTCGCCGCCGTCACGATCTTCCCGGACTGCCCGAAGAGGTCGTCGTAGACGGCGGACCACGCGACCGGCGCGGGGCCCTCCGGCGCCGGAGCGGCGGCGAGCGCGCGCGTATCTTCGGAGGGGAACGTGAAATCCGGCTCGACGACGTTCGCGCCGCTCACCCGCAGCGGCCGCCCCGGAACCGCGCGCAGGACGCCCGACGCCGTCCGCACGGCGATCGCCGAGACGTCGACCGGCCCGAGGCCGAGGCCGACGAACGGCGCCTCGAGACGGCGGGTCGCGGCAAGGTCGCGGCGCGTCTGGGCGGTCAGGCCGGCCTTGCGGCTCACCATCGCGATGCTGACGCCGGGGCGCGCCGACCTGAGGGGGCCGCCCGGCTCGTCCAGGAGCTCCTCCGCGGGCCGGTCGGGATCGGGCCCCGCCTCGAGGGCGCGCGCCGTTTCGACGCCCGCCCGGCGGACCATCGTCTCGAGTTTCCGCGCGAAGTCGCCGATCGCCCGCGCGGCGGCGTCGGCCTCGTCGTGGAGGACATGCGCCTCCTGCCGGTGGGCGTCCGCGAGGAGCGTGTCGAGAAGCTCCTGCTCGTTCCGCCCCCTCTGGCGGTCGACGACGATCCAGTAGACGAGCGCCGGCAGGACGGCAACCGGGAGGAGATACAGGACGAGCCGCGCCCCGAGCGAGCGCCGAGGGTTCCACGTGGCGCCGGCCCCGTGCGCCTCCTCGCGGGCGGGAAGATCGCCCGAGTCCTCGATTTCCGGCTTCTCCGCGTTCACCCGGGAAGGTTAACGCTACTCGTAACGGAGGGCCTCGATGGGATCCAGCCGGCTCGCCTTGAGAGCCGGATAGAACCCGAACGTGATCCCGACGACGGCCGAGAACGCGAACGCGAGCCCGATCGCGGTCGGCTCGAGCGCAACGGGCCAGCCCGCGACCTTGGCGACGAACCGCTGGATCCCGAGCCCGAGGCCGATCCCAACGGTGCCGCCCGCGAGCGAGAGCGCGACGGCCTCCACGAGGAACTGGGCGCGGATGTCGCCGCCCTTGGCGCCGATCGCCATGCGAACGCCGATCTCGCGCGTCCGCTCCGTGACCGAGACGAGCATGATGTTCATGATCCCGATCCCGCCGACGAGGAGCGAGACTCCCGCGATCGACCAGAGAAGCGTCGACATCGTCCGGCTCTGCGCCTCGGCCTGCGCGAGCATCTCGGTCTGGGTGCGCATCATGAAGTCGTCGTCCTGCCCCGCCGCCTTGTTGATGCGGTGGCGTTGGCGGAGGAGGGCCGTGATCTCGTCCTGGGCGATCGCGACCTGCTCGTTCGACGCCGCCGACGCGAGGATCGCGCCGACCGCCGTCGTGCCCATGAGCTTCTTGCGCACCGTCTCGTAGGGCGCAATCACGATGTCGTCCTGGTCCTGGCCCATCATCGAGCCGCCCTTGGACTCGAGGACGCCCGTGACGCGGAACGGGATGTTCTTGATCCGGATCATCTTGCCGACCGGGTCCTCGTCGCCGAACAGGTTCGTCGCGACGGTCTTGCCGAGCACGGCGACCTTCGACGAGGAGCGGTTGTCCTGGTCCGTGAAGAACTGCCCCGTCGCCACGTTCCACGAGCGGATCAGCGGCCAGTCGACCTCGCCGCCCTGGATGGAGGTGGACCAGTTCTGGTTCCCGTAGATGACCTGGGCCACGGTGCGGATCGTCGCGGAGACGTAGGCCACCGACCCGACCTCGCGCCGGATCGCGTCCACGTCGTCCTGCGAGAGCTTCGAGTTGCTCCCCGAGCCCGAACGGGCGCCGGAGGACGTCGTCGTGCCGGGGAAGATCATGAGGAAGTTCGTCCCGAGGGACTTGAGCTGGTTTTCCGTCTGGAGGCGCGCGCCCTCGCCGATTCCGATCGTCGCGATGACGCACGCGACGCCGATGATGATCCCGAGCGCGGTGAGCAGGGACCGCAGCTTGTTGCGCGTGAGAGCGCGGAACGCGACCTTGAGGATGTTGCCGGACTTCTTCATGCGGGTTTCCCTCCGGCGGCGCGCTTGCGGTCCTTCACGGCCACGTCGCTCAGGACCTTGCCGTCGCGAAACGTGACGATGCGCCGGGCGAACTGCGCGATGTCGGGCTCGTGCGTGATGAGGATGACGGTCTTCCCTTCGTCGTTCAAAGCCTGGAAGATCGCCATGACCTCCTCGGACGTCCTCGAATCGAGGTTGCCGGTCGGCTCGTCCGCGAGGAGGATCGCGGGCTCGTTCACGAGGCTCCGCGCGATGGCGACCCGCTGCTGCTGCCCCCCCGAGAGCTGCGCCGACGTGTGGTCCCAGCGGTCCTTGAGGCCCACGCGCTCGAGGCAGCGCATCGCCTGCGCGCGCGACGCCTCGTCCGTGAGCTTCGACTTCTTCGAGTAGAGGAGCGGAAGCTCCACGTTCTCGAGCGCCGACGTGCGCGACAGGAGGTTGAAGTTCTGGAAGACGAAACCGATCTTGTCGTTCCGGATCTCGGCGCGCGCGTCGCGACCGAGTGACGAGACGTCGACGCCCTCGAGGACGTAACGGCCGCCCGTCGGCCGGTCGAGGCAGCCGACGATGTTCATGAACGTCGACTTCCCCGAGCCCGACGGGCCCATGACGGCGAGGAACTCTCCGGCCTCGACCGCGAGCGTCACGCCGTCGAGGGCGCGCACCTCGGTCTCACCCATCTGGTAGACGCGCGTGAGGTTCTCGAGCTCGAGGACGGGAGGCGCCACGGCCGGCCGCCCGCTCAGAAGGGCCGCCGCCCGCCGCCGCCCGGGCCGCCGCCCCCTGCGGGGCTTCCGGAGCCGGAGCTGCTCGCGCGCGCGGTGGCGAGACCGAGGATGATCTCGTCGCCTTCCTTGACGTCGGCGCTTTCGATCGCCGTCATGTTGCCGTCCGTGATGAGCGTCCGGACCGTGACGGCCTTGAGCTTGCCCTTGCCGTTCGGAACCTCGACGTAGAGCGTGCCGGAGCGCGAGGCCGCGGGACGGCCGGCGCCGCCTGCCCCGCCCGACCACGCGCCGCGGCCTCCGCCGCCTCCCGGTCCGCCGCGGCCACCAGCGCCCCGGCTGCCGGCCTGCGGTGCGCCCGTTTGCGGAGCGGGGGCCCCCGTGGCTGCCGAGGACGACGCGGGGGCCGGCGCTGCCGAGGAGGCCGCGCCCGCCGTGACGCCCTTGGTCTTGTCGGCGCCCGCGACGTCCGCGGGATCGGGCCGGAAACGCAGCGCCGCGTTCGGGACGCGCAGGACGTCGCGGCGGGCGTCGACGGGAATCTGGACGTTGGCCGTCATGCCGGGCTTGAGCTTCAGGTCCTGGTTCGGCACGTCGAGGATGACGGGGTACGTCACGACGTTCTGGACGGTCTGGGGCGAGAGGCGGATCTGCGAGACGGAGCCCTTGAACGACTGCTCGGGAAACGCGTCCACGGAGAAGCTCGCGACCTGCTCCACGCGCACGCGGCCGACGTCGGCTTCGTCGATGTTCGTGAGGACCTGCATCTTCGTGAGGTCCTGCGCGATCGTGAAGATGACGGGCGCCTGGAAGGAAGCCGCGACCGTCTGGCCGACGTCGTACTGGCGGTCCACGACGACGCCGTCGATCGGCGACGCGATCTTCGCGTACGAGAGGTTCGTGAGCGCCTGCTTGAGCGACGCCTCGCTCTGCGCGACGGCCGCGGCCGCCGCGTCGCGGTTCGTCTGGGCCGCGTCGAGCTCGGACTGCGCGAGGAGCTGCTGCTTCGTGAGGTTTTTCGCGCGCGTGAGGGAGAGCTCGGTGTTCCTGAGCTCCACCTTCGCCTTGTCGAGGTCGGCGCGCCGCTGCTCGACGCTGACCAGGAACGGCGTCGGGTCGAGCTCGGCCAGCAGCTGGCCCTTCTTCACCGTCGAATTGAAGTCGACGTAGAGCTTCGCGATGATGCCGGAAACCTGGCTGCCGACCTTGACGGTCGTGACGGCGGACAGGCTGCCCGTGGCCGTCACGGTCGAGACGACGTCGCCCTTGTCGAGCTTCGCTTTCCGGTACTTCGGCTCCGCGGAGCCCTTGCGGGCGACCACGAACCAGGCGCCTCCCGCGATCACGACGACGGCCGCGAGCACGGCCAGGATTCTGTTCTTCATGCAGTCCTCAAACGGCGTTGGACGCCGGGAATCACCAAGGGGTTGACCGGAGCGTTCAGAAAGATGCCGCCAGACCCAGCTGGAACGCCTTGACGGTGCCCGAACCGGCGAGCGTCCGCAGGTGCCTCGCACTGTACTCGATCGAGGCCGAAATGCCCTTCACCGGGACCCAGACGGCCCCGGGCATGTGGATCTCCTCGACCGCCCCGGCTCCGAGGTAGTGCCAGCGCGACCAGGTGTAGCGCCAGGTCACGGACGGGAACTCGGCCTTGAGGCCCGCGAGGACCGAACGGGAGTCGTCGTAGCCGTAGCGGCACGGGGCGCCCGGCGCGCAGGGCCGGCCCGAACTCCGCCAGAAACCCTCCACGAAGAGAGAGAGCGGCCCGAACGCGACCGTGAGGTCGGCCGCGAAGTCGCTCCTCCGGAACTCGTCCGAGCCGTCCTTCGGGACGAGCCGCGCCGTCGCGGCCGAGACGCCGGGCCTGACCCACCAGAGGACCTTGCTCAACGTGTACGAGGTCCGGGCGGAGAGGCCGTCGCGCAGGACCCGCGCCTCATCGGACTCGACGTCGCGCCCCTCCTCCTCCCAGCCCACGTGGTCGTTCTCGCCGATGAAGGCCGCCGACCACCCGAGCGTGTCGAGGCCCCAGCGCGCCTCGCCGTCCAGCTGCGCGCCCCAGCCGGGGTTGCGCGTGACGCCATTGAGCGAGAAGAGGGTCCCCGGGAACGTCTCGTCGGGAAGGCCGACGAGGGGCGCGACCTTGCCCACCCGGACGCCGCCCGCGGGGGTTCGCACCGCCACCCAGCCTTCCTCGAGCCAGAAGCTGCCGGCAAAATAAGGCCGGAAGGTCCCCTCCGTCGCGCGGGCCTCGGCGTGCGCCGAGAAGGCGCCTCGGGTCCAGTCCGCCGTCACGCCGGCCCAGTAGAGCTCGGCGACGCGCGTGTCGCGGTTCTCGAGCGGCTCGTAGTCGTGGAGCACGGCCTCGAAGCGGAACTTCGGCAGGGACGCGCCGTCCTTCGGGGGGTCATCCGCGGCCGCGGAGGCCGCCGGGAGACCGACGAGGACGGCCGCGAGCGCGGCGAGGAGGAGACCTTTCAAGACAGCCGCGTATATTACGGGGCCCGCGAGCGGCGGGATTGCCTGGAGGTCCCATTTCCTTCGAACTCGAAATCCCCGCACACGTCGAACACCTCGCGAACGGCCTGACCGTCGTCGTCTCGCCCCAGCGCGGCATCCCCCTCGTCACGGTCGACGTCACGTACGACGTCGGCAGCCGCGTCGAGCTCCCCGGAAAGACGGGCTTCGCCCACCTCTTCGAGCACCTCATGTTCGAGGGCTCCGAGAACGTCGGGAAGGGCGAGCATTTCCGGCTCGTGGCCTCCGCCGGCGGCACGATGAACGGCACGACGTCCGAGGACCGGACGAACTACTACGAGACGCTCCCGGCGGAGTGTCTCGACCTCGGCCTCTTTCTCGAGTCCGACCGGATGCGCGCCCTCGTCCTCACGCAGGAGAAGCTCGACAACCAGCGCGAGGCCGTGAAGGAAGAGAAGCGCCTGCGCATCGACAACCAGCCGTACGCGCCGTCCTTCGAGACGGCCGACGCGCTCGCCTACGACGCGTTCGCCTACAAGCACTCCGTGATCGGCTCGATGGACGATCTCGGCGCCGCGTCGCTCGACGACGCGCGCCGTTTCTACGAGACGTACTACGCCCCGGGAAACGCGCTCCTCGCGATCGCGGGCGACGTCGAGCCCGCCGAGGCGTTCCGGCGCGCCCGCGCGTTCTTCGACGACGTTCCGGCTCGCGGGAAGCCCGCGCCCTTCGCGGTCGTCGAGCCACCTCCGACCGCGGAGCGCCGCGCCGAGGTCTCCGATGCGCACGCGGCCGTGCCCGCGCTCCACCTGAACTTCAAGGTCGCCGACCGCCGCCACCCCGACCTCTTCGCGCTCTCGTACGCCGAGAAGGTCCTCGGCGCCGGAGAGAGCGGGCGCCTCTGGCGCCGCCTCGTGAAGGACGACGAGCTCGCCCTGTCCCTGACCGTCGCGCTCGACGAACGCCGCGGCCCGTCGCTCTTCCGGTTCTTCGCGATCGCGCGGCCGGGCGTCGCCCCCGAGCGCCTCGAGGCCGAGATCCTCGCGGACGTCGCGCGCCTCGCCGCCGAGGGCCCGACGCCGCGCGAGATGGAGCGCGTCCGGCGCGTCATCACCGCCGGAGCCATCCGGGCGACGCAGACGACGCAGGCCGTCGCCTTCCTTCTGTCCGAATACGGCGTCTACGACGGCGACCCGAACCTCTGGCGGCGGGACCTCGACGAGGTCCTCTCCGTGGAGGCCGAGCACGTGCGCGACGCCGTCCAGCGCTGGCTCGTCGCGGCGCGCCGTTCCGTCGTCGCCGTGCGCCCCGCGGAGGCCGCGTGAGCGCGGTCCGCGTCCCGCCGCCCCCCGGCCCGCCGCTGCCGTTCTCGCTGCCCCGCTTCGAGAGGACGGTCCTGCCGTCGGGCCTCGCCGTCGCCGCCGCGCGCTGGGGCAGCCGCCCCACCGTCGCGGCCGCGATCGTCTTTCCGGGCGCCGGCTCCACGGCCGACCCGCCGGGCCGCGACGGGACCGCCGACGTCACCGGAGACACCTTCCTCGGCGGCACGCGCACGAAGACGGCGCGACAGCTCGCCGAGGCTCTCGACGACCTCGCGGCCGTCGCGGACGTCTCGGCCGGCACCGACTCGACGGTCGCGCGCCTTTACGTCCTCGAGAGCGACCTCGACGCCGGGCTCGCGCTCTTCGCGGAGATCCTGACGGAGGCGACGTTTCCCGAGGAGGAGTTCGACAAGGGCCGCCGCCGGCTCATCGCGGCGCTCCAGGAACAGCGCTCCGAGCCCGACTTCCTCGCGCGCGAGCGCCTCTACGACCGGCTCTACCCCGGCCACCCCTACGGGACCGTCTCGCCCACCGAGAAAGGCCTCCTCGCGCTCACGCGCGACGACGTCGCGGACTTCGCGCGGCGCCGGCTGTCGTTCGCGGGCGCCACGCTCGTCCTCGCGGGCGCGGCCGATCCCGGAGCCCTCCTCGCCGCGGCGACGCGCGCCTTCGGCGGCCTGCCGGCGACGTCCGGCGAAAAGGGCTTCACCGTTCCTCCCCCGCCGCGTGTCGGGGGCTTTTCCATCCACCTCGTGAACCGTCCGGGTTCCGTCCAGACGAACCTCCTCTTCGCGCGGCCCGCGATCGCGCGCCGCAGCCCCCGGTTTCCGGCGGCCGTCGTGGCGAACCAGTCGCTCGGGGGCGGCGCGTCGTCGCGCCTCTTCCACGTCCTGCGCGAGGAGCGCGCCCTCACGTACGGCGCGTACTCGTCGCTCGCGACGCGCGTCCTCGCCGGGCATTTCGGGGCGTCGATCGACTGCCGCACCGAGGTGACCGCCGAGGCGCTCGGCGGCCTTCTCGACCTCATCCGCGCCTTCGCCGCCGAAGGGCCCCTCGCCGAGGAGCACGAGCGCTCGAAGAACTACCTCCTCGGCTCGTTCCCGATCCCGCGCGAGACGCCGGGCGGCGTCGTCCAGGACGAGCTCACGCGCCTCCTCCACGGGCTGCCCGAGGACGAGTTCACGACGTGGCGGGACCGGGTCCGCGCGGTCACGCGCGAGGAAGCGCGGGACGCGGCCGCGGAGCTGTTCGACCCGGCCACCGGCATCGTCGCGGCCGTGGGCGACGCCGGGAAGATCCGGCCGATCCTCGAGGCGCGCGGCGAGACGACCCTCTGGGACGCGGACGGCCCGCGGGCCTGAGGGCCGGCTAGCCCTCGGGAGGCGCGGCTTCCGGGGCGAACTCGGCCGCGTCGCCCGGCTCGAAGCGGGCCGCGCGGGCGTCCTGCGTTCGCCTGAGGCGCGTGCGGAACGTGAGGACCTCGAGCTGGCGCAGGCGCACCGCCTCGCCCGTCCGGTGGCGCTGCTGGTGGCGCGCGGCCGCGAGGAGAAGCGCGCTCTTGACGTACTCGCGCCGCTCGTCCGCCCGCCCGAAACGCTTTTCGAAACGGCGCGTCCACGGGAAGCGCAGCGCCTCGGCGTCCTCGGGAGGCAGGAGGCCGAGCCGGACCTCCTCCGCAAGCTCCGCCTTCACCCGTGCGCTCTCGGCGAGGATCGCGGGCGCCCACGCGAGAACGGCGGCCGCGAGGCCGCCCGCGAGCACCCAGCCGATCCGTCCGCGGCCTCCGGCTTCGAGAGCCGACGCGAAGCCCGCCGCCAGTCCGGCCGGCAGGGCGACGCCGAGCGCGCGCGCGAGCCCCTCGCGCCACCCGGCCTCGCCTCCGGCGCGGCAGCACTCCGCCGCGGCGGCCGAGACGGCGAGGACCACGAGCACCGCGAGGACGATCGCGCCGGCGGCCGGCAGGCGCCGCCCCGAGATCAGCGCCACGGCCGCGGCGCCAACCGCCGCGAGCGTCGCCGTGCGCGCCGCCTCCTCCGTGACGCTGGGGAATGCGCGCTTGGTCCCGAGCGCGAGGAGGAGTGCGATCCCGCCGGCGATCGCCGCGGCCTCGGCAGGATCCGGGACCGCCGTGCGCGCGGGGCCGAGCGCCGCGAACGCCGCGAGCGCACCGAAGACGACGGCCTCGACGCGGCGGCCCGCCCGGCCCGCGAGGAAGAGAGCGAGAGCCGCCGCCGCGGCGCGGAGGACGATCTCGACGGTCACGAGACCGGGTGCGCCATGAAGTAGCGGCGCGTCGCCTCGACGTCGAGGCGGATCTGGGCGGTGAGCTCGAGCATGGACGGGAAGGTCATCTCCTCGCGGACGCGGCCGAAGAACGACAGCCGCACGCGCTCTCCGTATACGTCCGACGAGAAGTCGAGGATGTAGGACTCGATCGTCGTCGCGTAGTCCTCGTAAACGGTGGGGCGGCGGCCGATGTTCGTGACGCACGCGAACGTGCGCTCGAACGACTCGATCCTCACGCTCGTGAAGTAGACGCCGTCCATCGGATACAGCTCGTTGCCCGGCATGAGGTTCATCGTCGGAAAGCCGATCTTGCGGCCCATCCGGTCGCCCTTCGCGATGATTCCGTCCATCGCGTAGGGCCGCCCGAGAAGGGCGTTCGCGACCGCAACGTCGCCGCCGGCCAGCGCGGCGCGGATCCGCGTGGACGAGATCGGCCCGGCCGAGTCCGACACGTCCGCGAGGCCGTGGACCGAGAAGCCCGCCTCGGTCCCGACCCGGCGGAGGAGCTCGAGGTCGCCGCCGCGCTCGCGCCCGAAGACGAAGCGGGCGCCGACGCACACCTCCCGCGCGTGGAGCCGCTTGCCGAGAAGCTCCCGGGCGAACTCCCCGGCGGGCATGAGCGAGAAGTCGCGCGTGAACGGCACGAGGACGAGGGCGTCGATCCCGCAGGCCTCGATCGCCTCTTCGCGCTGGCGCAGCGTCTGGATCATCTTCGGGGCGCGCTCGGGGTGGAGGACCTTCAGCGGATGCGGGTCGAACGTCACCACGACGGACGGCGCGCCGGCTTCGCGCGCGCGGGCCGCCACGTCCCGGAGCATCGCCTGGTGTCCCAGGTGCACGCCGTCGAAGTTGCCCACGGTGACGACGCCCCCGCGGGGCAGATCGACGTTGGAGCGGAGCGGATCGCGAAGGACCTGCAAGAAGCCCGGATCTTAAGCGACGATCCGGCCGACGAGGTCGTAAGCGTGCGCCTCGGTGATCTTCACGCGGACGATCTCGCCGACGCGCGGCGTCCAGCCGGAAGGGACGTCGTTGACGAGGACGCGGCCGTCGATCTCGGGCGCCTGGCCGGCGAGGCGCCCCTCCAACAGGAGGTCCGTATCGGAGGACGGCCCTTCGAGGATCATGTCGAAGGACTTGCCGCGCTTCGCGCGGTTCTTCGAGAGGGAGATCTTCTGCTGAACTTCCATCAGACGGTCGCGGCGCGAAGATTTTTCTTCGAGTGGAACAGGGTCGCCGAGAGGCTCGGCGCCCGAGCCAGGCTCGGGCGAGTACGTGAAGACGCCCGCGTTCTCGAAGCGGACGGCCTCGAGGAACTCTTTAACTTCTAAGAAATCTCTCTCTTCTTCCCCGGGGAACCCCACGATGAACGTCGAGCGCAGCGCGATCTCCGGCACGATTCTTCGGATTTCTTCGAATTGTCGAAGATAGCTCGCGGCGTCGCCTCCGCGTTTCATGGACGCGAGGATCTTCCGGCTCACGTGCTGGAGGGGCATGTCGACGTACGGCACGAAGCGCTTGTCCTTCGCCATGACCTCGAAGATTCCCGGGTGAAGCGTCTTCGGGTAGGCATACAGGAAGCGCACCCACGGGAAGCCGGTCTCCGCGAGGAGCGCCTTCACGAGGTCCGCGAGGCCGGTCCTTCCGAGGCCGAGGTCCTCGCCGTAGCGCGTCGTGTCCTGCGAGATCAGGACGAGCTCCTTCACGCCCTGCGCCTCGAGGGACTGCGCTTCCTTCACGAGCGACGCCACCGTGCGCGAGCGCATGAGGCCGCGCATCTGCGGGATCGTGCAGAACGTGCAGGGGTTGTTGCAGCCCTCGGCCACCTTGAGGTACGCGTAGCCCTTGCGGTGCGTGAGGACGCGCGGGGAGAGGTCGTCGTAGAGGCGCGTCGCGAGCGGCTTGTCCGTGAAGCGCGGGAGCGACGGCAGGCCCAGCGCCGCGGCCGGAGCCTTCTCGAGCTCGTCGAGGCCGATGAAGTGGTCCACCTCGGGAATCTCGGCGGCGAGATCCCGGCCGTACTTCTGGACCATGCAGCCCGCAACGACGACGCGGTCGATCTCCCCCGCCTCCTTGCGCGCCACCTCGCGGAGGATCGCGCCGACGGACTCCTCCTTCGCCGAGTCGATGAACCCGCACGTGTTCACGATGACGACGCGCGACTTCTCCGGGTCCGTCAGCGTCAGCCCTTCCCTCTGCAGGTGCCCCAGCATGACCTCGGTGTCGACGAGGTTCTTCGGGCAGCCGAGGGAGACGATGCCCACGGAGGGGAGCGACGGAAGAGGGGATTTCTTCATAGAAAGGAAGCGGACGCGTCGGCGCGCGCGAGCGAGGCCCGCGCTGCGACCGAGACCATTCTACAACGAAGGCAGCCGACGTTCCGCCCGCTCGAAATGTGGGCGAAACAGCTACTCATCGGACTAAGCCCTTAACACCCATGGCTCCCACCGCCGCGAGGAACAGGGCCAGAGCGATCCCTCCGCTTCTCGGGAGTGCCGGCACGTCGGAAGCCGAAGCGAGCGGCGCGACGACGACTCGGGCGACCTTCCCGACCCTGGCCTCGGTCACCCACAAGTCACCGCCGCACGCAGCCAGGAACTGCGGGAAGGCATCGGGTGTCGGGACGTCGTATTCGACGATCTTTCCGGTTGGAGGATCGAGCCGGCCGAGTTTGTTCAATCCGCTTTCGGTGAACCAGATGGCTCCGTCAGGGCCAGTCGCAATGGCCTGCGGGAAGCTCATCGGGGTCGGTATCGGAAACCCTGTAAAGCTCCCATCCAAGCCCACGCGTCCAATTTCGTTACTGGCCATCATGACGACCCAGATATTCCGGTCGGGCCCGGTTGTGAGCGCCGCCGCACCGCCCGGTAAGGCCCTGCTCGTGATGACACCCGACAGGGTCGCCTGGTCCAGCCGTGACTTGCTCAATTCTGTGAACCAGATGTGGCCATCAGGCCCCGAAATCAGCCCGCCGGAGTCGAGCCCGCCGCCGCCGATGGGAAAGAGATCGATCGACCCCGCACGCGAAAAGCGCGCGAGATATGGCATGTCGGGTCGGTTGAAGGCAAGCACCCATAGTGCTCCGTCAACGCCCAGCGCGAGGTCGCTGCCGATTTGAGGCAGCGGCAAGGGCAGGACGATCTCGCCTAGAAAGACTCCGCCGGCCGACACGCGTCCGACGGCGCCTCGAGGCCCGGCCGTGAACCAGAGGGCGCCGTCGGAGCCCCAGGCGAGTCCGAAAGGCTCGCGCGCGGGTGCTTTTGGAATGTCGAACCGGGTGACGGTCCCGGCACGGTCCACCCGATGGACTCCGGCGTTGAGCGGCTCCGCCACCCACACGCTTCCGTCCGGACCGCACGCCAACTGTCCCAACGAAGGTGCCACCGGGATCTCGAAAAATTGCAGGGCAGGGGCCGCCATCTGCACGCGGTCGGGACGTCCACTCAACGTCGACGGGTTAACGGACAGGACGCATACCGCCGCTATGGCAGCGTTGAGCAATGCGCGGTGGCTGGTCTCACCGCCCAGACCCCAACCGCTCATCTGTGGCTTCCCTTCCCCCGACGGGTTACGGATAGATCCTGTAGAGCATCCGCGGGTACGGGATGCACTCGCGCAGGTGTGGAACGCCGCACATCCAGGCGACGAACCGTTCGAGGCCCATGCCGAACCCGGAGTGCGGGAACGTGCCGTACTTCCTCACGTCGAGGTACCACTGGAACGCCTCGAGCGGCAGGTTGTGCTGCTGGATGCGCGAGAGGAGCAGGTCGTGGTCGTGGATGCGCTGCGACCCGCCGATGATCTCGCCGTAACCCTCGGGCGCGAGCATGTCGAGGCCGAGGACGACGTCGGGGTCGTTCGGGTCGGGCTGCATGTAGAACGCCTTGATGGACGTCGGGTAGCGCGTGACCATGACGGGCGTGTCGAAGCCCTCCGTGAGGGCCGTCTCCTCGTCGCCGCCGAGGTCGTCCCCGAACTGCACGGGGAAGCCCTTGGCTTTGAGGATGTCGACCGCCTCGCGGTACGAGATGCGCGGGAACCGCTTCGACGCGACGGGCTCGAGCTTCGTCACGTCGCGCTCGAGGCGCTTGAGGTCCTCGGCCCGGCGGTCGAGGACGCGCGCGGCGAGCTCCTTGACGAACTCCTCGGCGAGGTCCATCAGCCCGTCGACCTCGAGAAACGCGACCTCGGGCTCGACCATCCAGAACTCGCGCAGGTGGCGGCGCGTCTTGGACTTCTCGGCCCGGAACGTCGGCCCGAAGCAGTAGACCTTCCCGAGCGCGGCGGCCGCCGGCTCGAGGTAGAGCTGGCCGGACTGCGAGAGGTAGGCCTTCTCCTCCTCGGTGTACTGGGTCTCGAAGAGGTTCGACGTGCCCTCGCACGCGGCGGGCGTGAGGATCGGCGAATCCACGCGCGTGTACCCGCGCGTATAGAAAAAGTCGTGAATCGCGCTCTCGACCTCGCTCCGCACCTTGAGGACGGCGACCTGCTTCGACGACCGCAGCCACAGGTGCCTCTGCGACATCAGGAAGTCGACGCCGTGCTCCTTCGGCGTGATCGGGAAGTCGTGGCAGAGGTCGAGGACCTTCACGTCCGTGACGCCGAGCTCGACGCCCCCGGCCGACCGGGCGTCGGCCTTCACGACGCCCGAGATCTCGAGCGTGGATTCCTGGGTGGCGCTCGTCGCGGCCTCCCAGACGGACTCGGGCACGTCCGCCTTCGAGACGACGCACTGGAGATAGCCGCTCCCGTCCCGGAGGACGAGGAACCAGATCTTGCCGCCCTTCCTCCAGTGGTAGAGCCAGCCCTTGAGCGTCACGGTCTCGCCGACGTGGCGGGAGAGCCCGGAAATCGTCACTTCATCCTCGCTCTCCAGCTCTGCAGGACCACGTTCGCCTGGGAGAGCCGCAGCAGCCTCCGGCTGCGTTTCGCGCTCGCGTCCGCGTCGTCGATGGGAATGACCTGCGAGCGGGTGTCCCGCGTGATCTTCTCGAGCTCCTTCACGAGCGCGTCGACCTCGTGTTTCTCGTACTTCTTGAGAACCACGGGATTCAGCGAGACGTAGCCCTCCGCAATGTCCGCCGCCACCTTCCACGCGGGATTCGCCATGAAGGGACGTTACAACATCGGGTAATCTTCGGCCGCTGGGAGGAATCGTGAGCTTTTCCGGAGTGGATTTCCTGGGAATCGAAGACATGCTGTCCGAGGACGAGAGGGCCGTCCGCGACCTGGTCCGCGACTTCGTGGACGCCGAGGTCCTCCCGATCATCGAGGAGTGCGCCTACGAGGGACGCTTCCCGAAGGAGCTCATTCCGCAGATGGCGGCGATGAACCTCTTCGGGTCGACGATTCCCGAGTACGGCTTGCCGGGCCTGAACAACGTCGCCTACGGCCTCATCACGCAGGAGCTCGAGCGCGGCGACTCGGGTCTGCGCTCGTTCGTGTCCGTGCAGTCGGCCCTCGTCATGTACCCGATCTACACCTTCGGCTCGAAGGAGCAGAAGGACCGCTGGATCCCGGCCCTCGCGAAGGGCGAGGCGATCGGCTGCTTCGGCCTGACGGAGCCCGACTTCGGCTCGAACCCGGGCGGGATGCGCACCGTCGCGAAGAAGGACGGCAAGGACTGGATCCTGAACGGCGCCAAGGCGTGGATCACGAACGGCTCCATCGCGGACGTCGCGGTCGTGTGGGCGAAGGTCGGCGGGGCCGACGGCCCGATCCGCGGCTTCCTCGTCCCGAAGGGCACGAAGGGCTTCACGGCGCCCGAGCACCGGATGAAGATGTCGCTCCGGGCCTCCGTGACGTCCCAGCTCGCCTTCGAGGACGTCCGGCTGCCGGAAGACGCCGTGCTCCCCGGCGTCGAGGGCATCAAGGGGCCCCTCTCCTGCCTCACGCAGGCCCGGTACGGCATCGCCTGGGGCGGGCTCGGCTCGGCCATGGCGACGTACACGTGCGCGCTCGACTACGCGAAGTCGCGCAAGCAGTTCAAGGACCGCCCGATCGCGTCGCACCAGCTCGTCCAGCAGAAGCTCGCCTTCATGATCACGGAGATCACGAAGGGCCAGCTCCTCGCGCTCCGCCTCGGCCGGATGAAGGATGCGAAGACGATGAAGCCCGAGCACGTCTCGATGGCCAAACGCAACAACGTGTGGGTCGCCCGCGAATGCGCAAAGCTCGCGCGCGAGATCCTCGGCGCGAACGGCATCGTCGGTGAGTACCCGGTGTTCCGCCACCTCGCGAACATCGAGTCCGTCTTCACGTACGAGGGCACGCACGACATCCACACGCTGGTCCTCGGGCAGGCGGTGACGGGCATCCCGGCGTACAACCCGCCGATGGAGTAAACCCCCTCCCCTCAAATCGTTGCGGTTACAATGGCCTGCCATGGCCATCGCAGGAAATCTGCGGACGATGCAGTTGTCCGAGTTGCTGCAGTGGCTGTCCACCGGCCTGAAGTCGGGCACGCTCGTGGTCCGGGGCGCTCCGGGCGAGAAGCGGATCTACTTCGAGAACGGCCGCGTCACGTCCTCCTCGTCCACGCTCGAGCGCGAGCACCTCGGGCGTTTCCTCGTCGGATTCGGGTTCATCACCGAAGAGGAGCTGATCCGCGCCCTCGAGGTCCAGCAGGAGTCGAGGATCCTCCTCGGGAAGATCCTCGTCATGATCGGGGCCATCAAGGAAGCCGAGCTCGCGGACCTCGTCCGCCTCAAGGCCGCCGAGACGATCTACGACATCTTCCTCTGGACCGAGGGCTCGTTCGCGTTCATCGACGGCGAGATCCCCCAGCTTCCGATGGTCCCGATCTCGTCGGACGTCACCGGCATCGTGATGGAAGGCCTCCGCCGCTACGACGAGTGGCAGCGCATCAAGACGAAGATCGCTTCCATGCGGCAGATCCCGTCGCTCGCCGTCCCCGTCGAGGAAACGCTCGGCGAGCGCGAGAAGCTCATCCTCGGGGCGATCAACGGCCGCCGCGCGATCGACCAGATCGCGCTCGAGACGCACAATCCCGAATTCCACGTGGCGAAGCTCGTCTTCGACCTCATGCAGAGCGGGCACGTGAGCCTCGCAGGAGAGCGCGAAGACGCCGCCGCCGCTCCCGTCTTCGCCGACGCCGAGTCCGAGGCCGAGGCCGCGTCGGCCTTCGACCCGATCCTCGGGTCCACGGCGGACGACGCGTCGTTCGAGCCGCGCCCGCGCGTCGAGGAGTACCTGCTGTCGCCTCCCGGCCCGCGCACTCCTCCACCCACGGACTACGGGCGCTTCCTCAAGCGCGGCCCCGACTCGGACGTCACGCAGCGGCGCAGGACCGCGACGGGCGCCAGCAACGACACGCAGCCGGCCGTCAAGACCCCGCCACCGGTCATGCCGGCGATCGGCTCGTCCCTCGCGGCTCCGGCCGCCGCCCCCGCGCCGCCCGCCGCGGCGCCTCCCGCGGCGCCGGCGAAGCCGGCCGCTCCCGCGCCCGCCGCCGCCCCCGCGAAACACCCGCAGGCTCCCGCCGAGCCGGCGCCGAAGATCCCGCCCACGTCCATCCCGATCCTCACCAAGCCGATGGAGGAGCTCATGTCGTTCGCGTTCACGCCGAACGAGGCCTTCATCGTCTCGCGCATCAACGGGATGTGGGACGTGCGTTCGATCGCGCGAATCTCGCCCTTCCCGGAAGCCGAGGTCCTGCGCGTTTTCGCGAAGCTTCAGACGAGCGGAGTCATCACGTTCAAATGAGCTTCGCCGACCTCCGCCCCGCCGTCTCGACGCTGGTCGCCCTCGTCCTGCTCTTCGTGGTCGCGGTCGTCATCCGGCAGCTCGCGCGGGCCCGGCACGGCGCCGCGGAGCTCGAGCGGAAGAACCGCGAGCTCGCGACGCTCCGCGAGATCACGGCAGTCGTCTCGAGCGTCGCCCCCGGCGAGACGGTCTTCGCGCACGTCTTCGACTCGCTGAAGCGGGCCGTGCCGGTCCGGGCGCTTGCCGCGGTCTCGTTCGAGGAAGATCCGGACGGCCAGGCGGTGGTCGCGTTCGGCGGCGACGTGACGATCGAGAGGCGCGCGTTCCTCGACTGGCTCTCCCTGCAGCGCGAGCTCGAATCCCCGTTCCTCCCCTCGACTCCCCCGCCGCGCATCGCGCAGGGGCCGGCCCGCGAGCTCGCCCTGAACCCGCGCCTCGGCTACCAGGTGTTCCTGCCCCTCCAGACGCCCGCCCTCATCGCGGGCGTCCTCGTCGCCGAGTCGGACGACGCCGCGCTCGTCACGCCCCAGGTGCTCCAGGAGCTGTCCGTGTTCGCGGACCACCTCGCGCTCTCGCTCCAGGACCGGAACCTGCGGCGCCAGATGCAGGCCGTGAACGAGCGGCTCCAGGGACGCGCCGAGATGCTCCAGCGCATCCTCGAGCTTTCGAACGAGCTCAAGACGCACCTGACGCTCGAGCATCTCGTCCAGAGCATCGTCCACGCCGTCCACCAGAGCCTCGGGTACCGCATCGTCGCCCTGTCCCTCTACGACCCGTCCGAGAACGCGTTCGAGCGCCGCGCACAGATGGGCTTCGACGACGCGCTGCCGGGCGCGCCGCCGCGCCGCGTTCCGCGCGACGACGTGGCCCGCTGGTTCGCCGAGCGCTACCGGATCTCGAAGTCCTACTTCGTGAGCCACCTCGACCGGCAGGAGTCGATGGACGACTCCGGCCGGATCGACCGGCGGCGCCGCGGCGCCGCCCCCGGCGCGTGGCATCCGAACGACCTTCTCTTCGTCCCTCTCACGGCGGGCGACCAGCTCGTCGGCGTCCTGCAGGTCGACCAGCCGCGCAGCGGCCTCGTCCCGCGCCTCGAGGACGTCCAGGCCCTCGAGATCTTCGCGAACCAGGCCGTCACCGCGCTCCAGTCGGCCCGCGCCTACGAGACGACGCGCCAGATGTCCGTGCGCGACTCGCTGACGGAGGCCTTCAACCACCGGTACTTCCAGGAAACGCTCTCCCGCGAGCTCGCGCGGCACGAGCGCAGCGGCCAGCCGCTCGCGCTCGTCATGCTCGACATCGACGACTTCAAGAAGATCAACGACCGCTGGGGGCACCCGGTCGGCGACATCGTCCTGCGTGGCCTCGTCGAGGAGATGACGAAGGGCGTTCGCGAGATGGACACCGTCGCGCGCTACGGCGGCGAGGAATTCGCGCTCGTCTTCCCCGAGACGACGCCGGCGAAGGCCTGGGTCGTCGCGGACCGGCTCCGCAAGCGCGTCGCGTCCCGGCTCTTCGTGGCGCCGCACGTCGAGCAGGCCCTTGCCGTCACGATCTCCCTCGGCCTCTCGACGTATCCCGAGGACGGCTCCACGAAACGCCTCCTGATCGAGCGCGCCGACCAGGCCCTCTACCAGGCCAAGAGGAGCGGCAAGAACTGTCTCGTCACGGCGGCGTCACTCGCGGACTTGAAGACGCTTTAGCTCCTTCGACTTCGTGACAGCCGGACACCCCGCGACCGCAAAGCGCAGCGGCCACCGCGCCGCCGCACCCGCGTAGTCCACGCCGACACGCGGGCCCGAGGCGACGTCGAAGCGCCACCGCGGCCCGCGCGACAGGACGAGCTCGGGGCCCGAGAGAGACGCGCCGGACAGCGCCGTCGTCACGCCGAGATACGCGCACAACTTCGCGGGACCAGACGCGACCCCTCCCCCTGCCCTATTCACCTTCAAAGAAGTCTTCTCTTCCTCTTCCGGTATCCCTGCTCTCAGCAAGACCGCCTCGGGTACCCCTTCTTTCCCCGTCACGACGTTCAGGCAGAAGTGCATGCCGTAGACGAAGTAGACGTACGCATGGCCGCCTTCGCCCCACATCGGCGCGACGCGCGGCGTCTTTCGCCCGCCCCACGTGTGGGCCGCCCGGTCCCTCACGCCGAGGTAGGCCTCCGTCTCGACGAGGATGACCGACCGCTCGGTTCCGTCCGGCAGCCGCCGCGTGAGCCGGCACCCGAGAAGCGCGCGCGCGACGTCGGCGGTGTCCTTGCGGTAGAAGGTCTTCGCGAGCGGCTTCGAACCTGCCATTGCTATGCTCGGCGCCATGATGCCCGAGACGCGCTCCGTCCTCGTCACCGGCGGCGCCGGATTCATCGGCTCGCACCTGGCCGACGCCTTCCTCGAGGCGGGCTCCCGCGTCACGATCCTCGACGACCTCTCGACCGGCGTCCTCGAGCGCGTGCCCGCGAAGGCCCGCTTCGTGGAAGGGGACCTCCGGACGTTCGACTTCGAGGCGCTCCTCCGAGCCGAGAAGGTCGACACGATCCTCCACCACGCCGCGCAGATCGACGTCCGCAAGTCCGTCGAGGACCCCGTCTTCGACGCGGAGGTGAACGTCATCGGGACGATCCGCCTCGCCCGGGCCGCGCTCGCCTCCGGCGTGACGCAGATCGTCTTCGCCTCGAGCGGCGGCGCCATCTACGGCGACCCCGAGGGCTTCGCCGCCGACGAAAAGCACGCGACGAACCCCGTTTCGCCTTACGGCGTCGCGAAGCTCGCCGGCGAGAAGTACCTCTTCGGCCTCGCCCACGGCTCGCCCCTCGTCGTCACGGCTCTCCGCTACGCGAACGTCTACGGCCCGCGCCAGGACGGGCGCGGCGAGGCGGGCGTCGTCGGGATCTGGATGGCGCGCCTCCTCGAGGGCAAGCCGTGCGTCATCTACGGCGACGGGATGAACTCGCGGGACTTCGTCGCCGTCAGCGACGTCGTCGCCGCGAACCGCGCGGCCGCGGCGCGTCGCCAGGGCGGCGTCTACAACGTCGGGACCGGCGTCGAGACGACCGTGAACCAGCTCTGGGACGAGGTCGCGCGCGCCTGCGGGTCGCCCGCGAAGGCCGCGCACGAGGCCGCCAAGCCGGGCGAGCAGCGGCGCAGCGTCCTCGACGTCGCGAAGGGGCGTGCCGCGCTCGGCCTCGGCTCGCCCGTCAGCCTTTCGGAGGGGCTCCGCCGGACGGCGGCGTGGTTCCGGGAGCGCCCGAAGTCCTGAGCCGGTGCGCGCCCGAGCCCTTCGGGCCGCGTTTGATCACGACCACGGTAACGTCGTCCTCCGGGGCCGCCCCGCCACGCCACGACTTCACCGCGTTCGTGATGCGCAGGGCGATCTCGCGCGCCGGGAGGCGGCGGGCCTCGGACACGAGGCGCTTGAGGCGCGACGGGCCGAACTCGCGGCCCCTGGCGTCGTGGGCCTCGACGACGCCGTCCGTGTAGAGGACGACGACGTCGCCCGGCTCGATGTGCGTCGCGCGCCGGCCGTAGACGGCGTCCGGCATGGGGCCGAGAACCATGCCCGTCGACGGCATCTCGGAAAAGCCCCCGTGTGCCGCGTGGAGGTGCAACGGCGACGGGTGGCCCGCGTTCACGTAGACGACGTCGCCGTTGAAGTCGAACTCGCCGTAGAAGAGCGACACGAATTTCGTCGTGAGGCGGCTCTTCGAGAAGATCTTGTTCAGCCGCTCGATCGTGCGCGCGATCTTCAGGTCGTTGCCGATCCCCATCCTCAGGCCGACGTAGATGTCGCGGACGAGGAGCGCCGCGAGGAGGCCGTGGCCGGAGGCGTCGGCGATTGCGACGCCGACGCTCTCGCTCAGCGGGATGAAATCGTAGAAGTCCCCGCCCACGAGCTCGGCTGGGCTCGAGATGCCGAAGATGTCGAAGTCGCCGACGTGCGGGACGTGGCGCGGCAGGATCGACATCTGGATGCGCCGTGCGTCCTGCAGGAGGCCTTCGAGATGGCCCGTCCGGACCTTCGAGTCGAGGACGGTGCGGATGATCCCGAGGGCGAGGAGAAGGTCCTCTTCCTTCACGCGCGGGTGGACGTCGAAGGAGAGAATGTAGCGCTCCTCGCCGAACGAGACGGCCGCGAAGCGCGTGACGCCGAGCCTCTGCTCGAACTCGGCGTCGACGGACGGGTCGCTGCGGTCCATCAGGACGATCCCGTCCTCCACGGCCCGCACGATCGGGCCGTAGCTTGCGGGCACGGCGAGGCCCGCCGGGGTCTTCTTCGAGCGGCCGAAGCCGCGCTCGAGCATGTAGACGTTGTCCTCGCGAAGGTAGAGGCGCCCACCGAGGATGCCGAGCTCGTTGCGGAAGTTGTGGACGACGGCATCGGCGACGCGGAGGATCGTGAGCGAGACGTTGCCCGTCCCCTCGATCGCCTCGAGAGTTTTTTCGACGTTTCGGAGGAGCGCGCGGTAATCCATGTTCAGGCCCGAGTGTAAGGCCTCGGCGCGATATCTTCGGGGCATGGACACCTTCACCCGCCGCCAGCTCGTCGCCGCGTCCGTCGCTTCCGGAATCGCCGCCGCCGCGCGCCCCGCGGCCGCGGCCGCAGGCTCACCCGCCGCGCCGGCCGCACCCGCCGCGGAGCGCCCGTTCGCGCTCGCCGAGGCGACGATCGCGGACCTTCAGGACGGGCTGAAGGCCGGGAAATGGACTGCCCGCTCGATCACGGAGGCTTACCTCGCCCGCATCGACGCCGTCGACGCGGGGGGGCCGGCGCTCAGGAGCGTCCTCGAGAGAAACCCCGACGCCCTCGCGATCGCCGACGCGCTCGACCGCGAGCGGAAGGAGAAGGGCCCTCGCGGGCCGCTCCACGGCATCCCGGTCCTCGTGAAGGACAACATCGACACCGCCGACCGCATGGCGACGACCGCCGGTTCGCTCGCGCTCGTCGGCGCGAAGCCTCCGGGCGACGCGTTCGTCGTGCGGCGGTTGCGCGAGGCCGGCGCCGTCCTCCTCGGCAAGACGAACCTCTCCGAGTGGGCGAACATCCGGTCGTCGACCTCGACGAGCGGGTGGTCCGGCCGCGGCGGTCTCACGAAGAACCCGTACGCGCTGGACCGGAATCCCTGCGGCTCGAGCTCCGGGTCGGGAGTCGCGGTTGCCGCGAGCCTCTGCGCCGCCGCCGTCGGGACCGAGACGGACGGCTCGATCGTGAGCCCGTCCTCGGCGAACGGCATCGTCGGGATCAAGCCCACGGTCGGGCTCATCAGCCGGAGCGGCATCATCCCGATTTCGCACTCGCAGGACACGGCAGGCCCGATGGCGCGCTCGGTGCGCGACGCGGCGATCCTCCTTGGCGCGCTCGCGGGCGTCGATCCGGGAGACGCCGCGACGGCCGATCCGAGCCGCAAGGGCGCCATGGACTACACGGCGTTTCTCGACCCGAGCGGCCTCAGGGGCGCGCGCATCGGCGTCGTTCGCGGCCTCTTCGGATTTCTCGACCGCGTCGACGCCATCATGACCGAGGCGCTGGCGGCGCTCAGGAGCGCCGGCGCCGAGCTCGTCGATCCCGTAGAGCTCACCTCCGCCGCGAAGATCGGCGAGCCGGAGGGCACGGTCCTGCACTACGAGTTCAAGGCCGGCCTGAACGCGTACCTCGCCAGCCTCGGGCCCGGCGCGCCCGTCAGGTCACTGAAGGACGTCATCGCGTTCAACGAGAGGCACGCGAAGGAAGAGATGCCGTACTTCGCGCAGGAGACGTTCCTCAAGGCCGAGGCGAGAGGGCCGCTCACCTCGTTCGAATATCTCGAGGCGCTGGCGAAGTCCCGCAGGCTCGCGCGCACCGAGGGGATCGACGCGACGATGGACCGGCACAAGCTCGACGCGCTCGTCGCGCCGACGCTCGGCCCCGCGTGCGTGACCGACCTCGTGAACGGCGACCGCTGGCTGGGCGACGCATCGACGGCCCCGGCCGTCGCAGGCTACCCGCACGTCACGGTGCCAGCCGGCTTCGTTTTCGGCCTGCCCGTCGGGCTCTCGTTCTTCGGGCGGGCGTGGAGCGAGGGGACTCTCCTGAAGGTCGCCTATGCATTCGAGCAGGCGACGAAGGTGAGGAAGGCGCCGCGCTTCCTCGAGACGGCAGATCTCACGATTTAGAGACGATCGGGCTTCGCGGCTTCTGGCGGGGGGAGCTTCCCCGCTCCCCCCGCGCCCCCCATGGGCTAGCCCCGCGTCGCGAGCTGCTGCAGGAACTGGTCCTGGTACGCGTGGCCGCGGCGATCGGAGACGCCGCCGTTCAGGAGGATCGCGAAGACGTACGTCTGGCCGCTCTGCGCGGTGAGGTAGCCGCAGAGCGTCGAGACGCCCGAGACGTTACCCGTCTTCGCGTAGACCTTCCCGCGCGTCGCCTCGGTCTGGAGGCGGTGGCGGAGCGTGCCGTCGGGTTCGCCCGAGACGGCCATCGTCGGCTTGAACTCCTCGAAGTGACTCCACCTGGTCGCCAGGGCCTGCAGGAAGTCGCCGTACGCGCCCGCGCTCGCCTTGTTCGTGTGCGCGCGGCCGGAGCCGTCCGCGAGGTCGTACCGCTGCGGGTCCAGGCCGAGCGACGCGAGGAATGCCCGGACCTCGGCGCGGCCGCTCTCCCAAGAGCCCTTCCCGCGCGTCTCGGCGCCGAGGGTCTTGAGGATCTGCTCCGCGAAGAAGGACTGCGAGCGCTTGTTGCAGACCGCGAGGACGGGGAGGATCGGCGTCTCGTGCGTGTGGAGCAGGACGCCGGGCACGGGCCGCGCCGGCTCCGTCCGGATCGCCGGCGGAGCCGAGAGCTGGATCCCGCTCTCCCGCAGGACCTGCGCGAGCGCGCTCGCGAAGTAGAGCGGCGGGTCCGGCACCGTCACGTCGCCCGTCCACGTCCGGTTCTTTCCGACGGCTCCGGCAGCGACGACGGTGTGGCTGCCGGCCTCGCGGCGGACGCCGACGTAGGTGCGGCGCTGCGCCGTGACGACCTGCGAGATGAGGTTCAGGAGCGGCGGCCCGAGCGGGTCGAAGCCGAGGATCGCGGGGGCGCCGGGACGGACGCCGCCCGAGGCACGCACGAGGACGACGTTGTCGTTGTACGAGAGGGCCGAGACGGGCGCCTGGTACCAGCGCGCCTCCTGCTCGGCGGGCCAGTCCGGGTGCACCTGCGTATCGTCGAAGAACGACACGTCGAGAACGAGGCCTTCCTTCACGTCGCGCAGCCCGCGCTTGACGAGGGACTGCGCCCAGGGACGAAACACGGCGAGCGGGTCGTCTTCGTACCAGCGTCCGGAGAGCCCGGGGTCTCCGCCGCCCACGACGACGAGGTGGCCCGGAAGGGAGCCGTCGACGCCGATCTCGGCGTCGCGATAGAGCCGCGTCCGGAACCGGTAGGCCGGGCCGAGCCGGTCGAGCGCCGCGGCGGTCGTGAAGAGCTTCGTCGTGGACGCGAGGACGAGCGGACGGTTCGCATTGAAGGCGACGAGGGGCTTCGACTCGCCGACCCGCGCGACAAAGATGCCGGCCTCCGAGCGCCGCACGGGCGGGTGGCTTGCGATCGCGAGGAGGCGCTGTTCGAGCGTCGCGGGCGCGGCCGGTGCGGCCTTCTTCTTCGCGGCCGCCGCGGTGGGCGACGCGAGGAGCACGACGGCGACCGCCGCCGAGCACGCGACTCTCCCCCTCACGACACGCCTCATGCGCGAATTTTAACCGTTCCGGAGCGACACCGATAGCCCTTTGCGCCGCTACAATCGCGCGTGGCGCTCTCGATCGACCTCGCGGCGAAGACCATCGCGCTCTCCCCCGGCGCGCTTCTCGCCGGAAACGGACGCCGCATCGGGTTCGACCGCGGCGAGGGCTTCGAGCGCCTCTGGATCGGCCAGGCCGTCCACCGGCGCGTCCTCGGCGGGAACCTCGAGACCGTCCCGGGCTACGCGGTGGAGAAGGCGATCAGGCTTTCCTTCGCGGTCGACGACTACGCGGCGGTCCTCGAGGGCCGCCTCGACGGGCGCTGGGAGGACGGAGGACGGGTCGTCGTGGACGAGGTGAAGTCGCTGCACTTCGCCGAGGACCTCGCGCGGCTGCCCGGGTCGCCCCGCCTCGAGCGATTCCAGCTCCAGCTGCGCTGGTACATGCACGCGGTCGCCGCGGCCGAGGGCCGCGAGGTCACCGGGCGTCTCATCCTCGCGGACATCGAGACGGGCGCGACGAAGATCATCGACGTCGCTCACGAGCCGGAGAAGACGCTGGCGGACCTCGTCCGCCGCACCCGGCTCCTCCTCGACGAGTTCCTCGAGGAGCGCGCGCTCGCCGAGGCGAAGGCCGCCGAGGCGGGGACTCTCGTCTTTCCGCACGAGACGTACCGCCTGGGCCAGAGCGAGATGGAGGAGGCGGCCGCGCGCGCCGCCGCTCAGGGCGAGCACCTGCTCGCCGAGGCGCCCACGGGCATCGGGAAGACCGCCGCCGCGGTGTTCCCCCTCCTCAAGGCCGCCCTCGAGTCCGGCCGCAGGCTCTACGTCCTGACGGCAAAGACGACGCAGCAGGAAATCTACGAGAAGACGATCGGCCTCGTGGAGGGCGACTCCTTTCGCTCCGTCCGGCTGCGCGCCAAGGAGCGGATGTGCGCGAACGACGTCGTCCTCTGCCACGAGGATCACTGCGCGTACGCGAAGGACTACGGCGCCAAGATGGAGGCCTCGGGCCTCCTCGACCGCCTCGTCGAGACCCACCGGCACCTCGACCCGGACACGGTCTTCGAGGAGTCCCGCGCCGAGACCGTCTGCCCGTTCGAGGTTTCGCTGGAGCTCGCCGAGCGCGCGGACGTCGTGATCGGCGACTACAACTACGTGTTCGACCCGGTCGTCGCCCTCTCGGGGGCCCGCGAGCCGGCCGCCCTGAAGGACGCGTTCCTGCTCGTCGACGAGGCGCACAACCTCGTGGACCGCGGCCGCGGCTACTACTCCCCCGAGCTGGCCGAGAGCGAGCTCCGGACGCTCGAGCAGCGGATCGGCGTGTCGACCGCGAAGACCGCCTGGGACGCGGGCGAGGCGGTGCGCCGCATCCTCAAGCTCGTCTCGGAGTCCGCGTCGATCCTGCCGGAGGAGGAGCGCGAGGCGGCCGACCTCGTCACGCTCGACGAGGCCCGGCTCGACGATCTGCGCCTCGACATGGAGTCGCTTCTCGTCCGCCACCTCGCCGAGATGCGCTCCGGGGGCGAGCGCGTGCCGGACGACCCGGTCCTCGACCTCTACTTCACGTACGCGCGGTTTCACGACGTGTCGAAGCAGGCGGCCGCGGGCGACAAGGCCGCCGAGGCGTTCGACATCCTCGCCTCGCGGGGTCCGAGAGGCGCGAAGCTCGCGATCCTCTGCAAGGACCCGTCGCGCCTCCTCGGGGAGACGCTCAACGCGGCCGCGGCGACGGTCTCGATGTCCGCCACGCTTTCCCCGCCCGAGTTCTACCGCGACCTCCTCGGGCTGGACGCGGACCGCACGACGGTCCTGCGCCTGCCCTCGCCGTTCCCGCGCGAGAACCGCGCGATCCTGATCGCCCCGGACGTCGACACGACGTATGCGGCGCGCGGCAAGGGGGCGCCGCGCATCGCGGCGCTCGTCGCGGACGTCGCGCGCGGCTGCCCGGGAAACGTTCTCGCGCTCTTCCCGTCCTACCGGTTCCTCGACGACGTACGCACGCACCTGCCCGCGCTTCCGGGGCGGCGCATCATCCGCCCGTCCGACCGCTCGACGGAGGTCGAGCGCAACCGCGTCCTCGCATCCCTCAAGGACCGCGGAGCCCCCGTCCTCCTCCTGGCCGTCTCGGGCGGCGCGTTCGCCGAGGGCGTCGACTACCCCGGGGAGATGCTCCGGGCGGTCGTCGTCGTCTCGCCCGCGCTCCCGATGGTGCGCTTCGAGCAGGAACGCATGCGCCGCTACTTCGAGGAGCGCTACGAGCGCGGGTTCGAGTACGCGTACGTCATTCCGGGAATGACGCGCGTCGTACAGAGCGCCGGCCGCCTCATCCGCTCCGAGTCGGACACGGGCGTCGTCGTTCTCGCCTGCCGCAGGTTCCTCCAGGCGCCGTACAGCCGGTACCTGCCGGAGCACTGGTACAACGAGGACCCGTCCGAGCTCGCCTGCATCGACGTTGGGAAGCGCCCCAGGGAAATTTTTTGGGGGGGGGGGGGGGGGGTCGTTCCGGGGGGGGGGCGTCGGCAAGGCGACGCGCGAGTTCTTCGAAGGGATCAGCGCGTCTCGACCCGAGCCTCGAACGCCTCGGAAAGAAGGCCGTCGCGCGTGAGGGCCAGGACGCGGTAGCGGTACCGCGCGCCCGCGCGAGCCTCGCGGTCCACGAACAGGTAGGCGGTGGCGTCCGGCGACTCCGTCGCCGCGGGCAGGGCCTCGAGGGCGGCCACGCCTTCGCCATCGAGCGTCTCCTCCCGCCGCTCGACGATCCACGCGAGGAGGTCCCGGTGCTGCGCGGTGGACCAGGCGACCTCGACAGCCCGTCCACGCCATTCCGCGCCCGACGCCGAGAGGGCGGCCGGGTACTCGGGCGCGCGGCGCAGGCGCAGGGCCACGTCCGACCCGTCACCGTCCGCGAGGACGACGTGCACGCCCGACGTTCCCGATGCGGGCAGGAAGCGGGTCTCGCCGGGCAGGACGCGGAGCGCGTCGAAGTCCCCGGCGTCGCCGCGGTAGAACAGGACGGCCCGCCCCGCGCGGAAGCCGGATTCCGGCAGCGCGACCTCGATGCCGCCCCGCTCGTCCTCGGTGCGGAGCGACGCACGCCTCCAGCCGAGCGGACCCGGAGCCGCCGTGGAGACGGGGCCGAGCAGCCACGCCCGGCGTGCCACGATTGCTGCGGGCGCCCCCCGGCGGACGGACGCCGAGGCCATGCGCGCGACGACGGTGCCCGCGAGCGCGTCGGCGAGAGAGGCCGCGCCCGCGCGTCCCGCGACGTCGCGGACGAAGGCTTCCCCGTCGTCCCCCGCCGGCAGGCCGGCCGACTCCCACGCCTCGCGGACGTCGAGGGCGCCCTTCGGCAGTTTCGCCTCGAGGGCGTCGAGGAACGCGGCGAGGACCGGCGGGGCGAGGAGCGACCCCGTGTCCTCGAGAAACGCGTCGTCTTCCGGCACGGGTGCGCCCGCGACCCCGGCGGCGCGGCGCGCGAGGTACTCCGCGACGCCCTCCGCAGCCCAGGCGGCCTCATCCGGCGCGCCCTGGCGGGCCGAAAGGAGCGCAACCTGGTGGAGCGCGTCGAGGAGAACCGCGCCCGCGTCGCGTCCCGAGGCGGAGACGATCGCGACGGGGTTGCGGAGGGAGCCGTCCCTCTCGCGGCCGTCCCATCCCGCGGCGCTCGCCGCGGGTCCGGAGACGACCTGGAGCACGAGGGGCGCGCGCGCCGAGAACGGCCTCGCCCATCCGTCCCGGTCGAAGAGCGCCGAGAGAGCCGGAGCGAGGTCGCGGAGGAGCGCGTCGCGCGTCGCCGCGGCGAGGTCCTGATCCGAGGCGAGGACGACCTCCCCGCCGCGCAGCGCCCGGCGATCCGTGAGCCGCGCGTAGGGGGAGCGAAGGATCTCGGCGCGCCGCCGCGCCGCCGCGGCGTCCGAGGCCTCGCCGGAGGCGCTCTGGTGCGCCGCCGCGGTCCCGCCGCCGGCGAGGCGAAGCGCGGGGAAGCGCACGGCGGGCGCGGGCGCCGCTCCCGCGGCGTGTGCCGCGGGGAACCCGAGCAGAACGAGGAGGCCCGCGCTGCAGGCGACGCGGGACATCAGGAGTCCGCGGGATTGATCTTCGGGGGGGGGCCGTCGATGGTGACGGCGGTGCTCTCGTTGGACGTGAGTCTCGACCGGGGCGGGTCGGTCTTCGCGGCGTCGCTCTTTCCCGAGCCGGCGTCCTTCACCTCGACGAGGATCGCCGTGATGTTGTCGACGCCGCCGCGCGCGTTCGCGACCTCGATCAGCATGCGGACCGTCGCGTCGAGCGAGCCCGACGTGCGGAAGTGCTCGAAGAGCTCTTCGTCGGGAAGCATGCCCGTGAGCCCGTCCGAGCACAGGAGGTAGCGATCTCCCGTGCGCACCGGCACCTCGATGAGGTCCACCGAGACGTGCGCGGCGCCCCCGAGGGCGCGCGTCACGACGTTCTTGAGCGGGTGGCTCTTGGCCTCGTCCTCGCTGAGAATCCCGGCGTTGACCTGCTCCTGCACCCAGGAGTGGTCGTCCGTCAGGCGCCGGAGCTCGCCGTCGCGGAAGAGATAGGCGCGGCTGTCGCCGACGTGCACGAGGGTGGCCCGGTCGGCGTCGAAGAGGGCCGCGACGACCGTCGTCCCCATGCCCTTGAGCTCGGGCCGGTTCTGAACGGCGCGCATGACCTTCTCGTTCGCCTTCTCGACGGCCGTCGTGAGACGGTTGCCCTCGAGCGAGACGCGGCTGTTGAACCCGAAGGGCCACGAGCTCTCGTGCTCTTCCTCGGTGGCGGCGATGTACTCCTGGATGGATTCGACCGTGATGCGTGAGGCGACCTCGCCGGCCGCGTGGCCGCCCATCCCGTCCGCCACCACGAAGAGGCCGCGCTCCTCGTCGATGAGGTACGCGTCCTCGTTGTGACGCCGTTTCCGGCCGACGTCGGTGAGACCGAATGCGGAGACGACCACGCCGCGATTATCCCTTCCGCCCGAAAATCCCGCTCGGCGGCTTGCGGACGCCGCTCGTGGGCCTGTTCGGACGCACTTTCATGAGCAGCGTGAGCGTCTCGGGGTCCTCGGGCATCCAGGTGAGCGCCTCCTCGAGGTGGCGCTCGGCCTTGGACGACAGCCCGGCCATGATGTAGAGCTTCCCGGCGTCGCGCCGCATGAGCGCGTTGTTCGGGTCGAGCTTGATCGCGGCCTCGATCGCGTCGACGCCCTTGCGGGTCTGCCCGACGACCTTCATGCACGAGAGCGCGAGGTAGTGCCAGGCCTTCGCGTCCTTGTCGTAGTGGTTCACCGCGAGCTCGAACTGCTGGATCGCGTCGGGGAAGTTCCCTTCCCGGTAGGACTTGACGCCCTTCGCGAGGAAGACGCGCGCCTGGCCCGCGGGGTCCTGGGTGACGGGGCGGCTCTTCTCGAGCTCGGCGTCATGCGCCTTTCGGCGCGCAGGGTTGGTGAGGACGTTCAGGGCCTCGGTCAGAATCTGGAACTTGAACTCCGCGGAGCGCTTGCGGTCGGGATCCGAATACCGGTCGGGGTGCTGCTCACGCGCGAGCACGCGGAACTTGTTCGTGATCTCGGCCGACGTCGCGTCCCGCGCAACCCCGAGCACGTCGTAGTAGTTCGTCACCGACACCTCAAGGGGCGCGGAGGCCGCGTCTGACCGGTCACTTGACCCAAGAGATTCTCACGAACGGGCGCGTCATTTCAAGGAGACTCACGACTCCTTGCGCGCCACCTCCCGCCGGGCCGTGGCCCGCACGACTTCCGGGACGTTCCGGTCCCCCGAAAGAGTCTTCATGTCCTTGGCGTTCAGCTTCGTCACGAGGCCCAGCGTGACGTCGATGGGCGACCGGGGATTCCGGACCAGGGCCTTCACCACGGAGTAATGCCGCATCCAGTCGCGCCGGAACGCGATCCCGCGCAGGACGTCCTCCGAGACGCTCTTCATGTTGGCGATCGTCTCGGCGTCCGCCTCGCGGGTCTTCGGGGACTTCAGGGCCGCCGCCGACACGAGCCGGTTGCGGTCCTGCACGAGGAACATCCGCTCCTCCTTGTTGCCCCGGTAGGCGAGCTTGATCCTCTGCACGACCGTCATCACGGAAACCCGGGCGAACAGGCTCTTCTTCTGGTCCTCGGAGAGCACGGGCTCTTCCTCGGCCGGCGCCGGCGCCGGCGCGGGCTCCGGGGCGGCTTCCGGAGCGGCGGCCGCCGCGGCCGCGGCTTCGTCCTGCTCGCGCTCCTTCTTGAGGAAGAACTCCTCGAGAAACTCGTCCGCGCGGCGGCGGATCTCGGGAGACAGACGCGGGTTCTCGAAGAGCCGTTCCACGATGACGGGCGCCTCGAGGAGGCGCACCTGGTTCGTGACGATGATGTCCTGCATCGGCGCATCGACGCGCTCGGCGAGCCATGCGAGCGTCGCGTCGGGCACGGCCTTGTGCCGGATGAGCGGCTCGAGGACCGTGTGCTCGATCGTCCGCCGCGCGATCGCGTCGAGCTGCTCCGGCCTCACACCCCCGCTGAGGACGGCGCCCTTCAGATCCTCCGAGTGGAAGGCGGCGAACGTCGCCTCGGCGTTCGCCGTCAGGGCCGCGTCGCCGCCCGCGAGGATGCTCGCGACCGCGCGGACCAGTTCCTCGGCGGGCAGCGGCACGAGGCCGCGCGCCACGAAGTCGAGGATCTGGTTGGAGGCCTCGCCGGACTCGACCTGCCCGAGCAGGTCATCGGGGACGAACGACATGGGCGGAGATTAGCGCCGGTCAGCCGTGGTTGATGACGTAGTTCTTGACGACTTCGCCCTCGCCGCCGATCGGGTCCAGCGAGCGGCCGTCGACGGCGACCTCGACCACGCCGGCGTTGCCGAGCGTGAGCGTGAACGTGCCGCCGCCCGAAAACTCGCGTTTCGCTCCCTTCGGGAAAAGCCCGCGCACGACGACCTTGCCGTCCACGAACACCTCGGCCCAGCACTCGTCCCTGAAGCTCAGCGTGAGGGTCCGACCGGAGCGGGCCAGCGTGCCGCTGGAAGCGCCCGGCGCGTCCACCGGCAGCGCGACCGTCGCCGCGGCGACCGCCGGAGGGAGCGCGAGCGACGCGGGCCCGCTCTCGGCCCGCGCGACGGGCGTATGCGCGGGCGTCACGCGGCGTGCCGCCCCCCGCGTGCGAAAGAACGCGGCGCCGCCCGTCACGGCCGCGAGCAGGAGCGCGATGCCGAGAGCGCGAACCGTCGTCGAGGAGGACACGGCGCGGCGCGGCTGCGAGAGCCTGAGGCGCGCGGTGTTCGTTTCGCCGGTCGTGGGCTTGATCTTTTCTTCCTCCCACCGCGCGTACACGTGGCGGAAGGCTGCCGTCTGCCTCTCGGCGTCCAGTCCGAGGTGGAGCGCGATCACGCGGACGAATCCCTTCGAGAAGACGACGGCCGGGAGCTGGTCGAAACGCCCGCTCTCGAGCGCGGCGAGATGGCGCAGCGACACCTTTGTCGCGGCGGCCAATTGCTCGCGGCTCACATCGCGCAATTCACGTTCACGCCGGAGCTCCTCGCCGAACTCCCGAGCGCTGTCTGTTCCGGGCACGAGATCTCCCGTAATTCATTAGCCTAAGGCCGCTTAGCTCGCCGTGTCAACGGATTTCCCGGAACGTTCGAGCAATTCGGCGGCACAGGCTGCGAGCAGCGCGTCGGTGCCGGGCGTCTCGGTGAGGCGCCTCAGCTCCTCGCGGCTCGCGGAGGTCAGCAGGGAGAGGGCCGCGGCCCGCGGCGTCGCCGGGTGCAGCAGCAGGGCGCTCCGCACCGCCGGGCGCGAGGCCCACCGGCCCTCCGCGGCGAGCTGCGCGAGGCCTCCCGGAGTCGGGCGCCCGGTCGAAAGCCACCGCTGGAGGTCCTCCGGCGTGAGCCGCGGATTCTGCAGCAGCGCCTCGAGAACGCGGCTGTCCTCCTCCTCGAAGAGCGCCGGGAACAGGGCCGGGGGCGCGAACCGGGCGAGCGCGACTTTCTCCCCGACGGCCATGCCGCGCATCGCGTCGAGGAGCCTCC